>JBKOUY010000028.1:0-14095 GCA_046723645.1 Actinomycetota bacterium
TCGGACGGCGTGTACGACCGCATCGCCTGGGTGTTCTGGCAACCGACGTTGTACGTCGTCGCCGTGCCGGCGCTCGGCATCATCGCCGACGTCGTGCCGGTGTTCGCCCGCCGGCGCCACCACCGCCACGCCGCGGCCATGGGCCTGATCGGCCTGTTCGGTGCGCTGTCGTTCGGCGCCTGGGCGCAGATCGGCTTCAGCGTCGACGGCCAGAGCAACCCGACCGACTGGCTCTACGACGGCGTCTGGATCGCGGTCGGCTTCCTGGCCGTCGTCCCCGTGGTGGGGCTGCTGGGGCTGTGGGCGGCGACGCTCGCCAGGGGCAGGGTCCGGATGGGGACGCCGCTGATCCTCGCCCTCTTCGCCGGGCTGCTGATCGGCGGGGGCGTGGCGGCCGGCGCCGTCACCGTGATCGAAGAGGTCGACGTCGTCACCACGACGTGGGCGAGCGGCCAGGAGCTCCTGGTGGTGGCCGGCAGCCTCGTGGCCGCGGCGGCGGGCCTCTCCTTCTGGGCGCCCAAGCTCTACGGGAAGCTGCTGCCCGACGGCCTCGTGCGGCTGGGCGCAACGTTGCTGGCCCTGGGGGCGGGGGTGGCGGCCGTGGCCTACGGGGTCGCCGGGCTCTACGACCAGCCCCGCGCCATCGCAGCATCGCTCGACGGGGTGAGCGAGATCGACACGGTGGAGACGCTGAACCTCGTCGCCGCCGTCGGACTGGCCGCGGCGGTCGTGGGGGGCCTGGCGATCGTCGCCGCCCTCGCGGCGCCGGCACGCAGGCGCGCGGTGGTGGACGACCCCTGGGACGGCCACACGCTGGAGTGGGCCACCTCCTCGCCGCCGCCCGTCGGCAACTTCGCGGCCGTTCCGGAGGTCACGTCCGAGGCGCCGCTGTACGACGCCCGCTACGCCGGCGCGTCGGCGGGCCCGGCAGTGAGCACGGAGGCACCCGCCTGATGGCCGCCAGCTCCGCCGACATCGAGGTCTTCGCGGGGGCGCCGGTTGCCGCGCCACCCCGCCCCCGGGTGCTGCTGGTGGGCTCCGCCCTGGCGTCGGGGGCCGCGGCGATGGTCGTCCTCGCCCTGGTCGCCGTGTACACACGCATGCGCGCCGACGTCATCGCCGGCGGCGAGCGCTGGCTGCCGGAGGACGTCAACGTGCAGCTCTCGCCCGGCAACATGGGGATGGTCACGCTGCTGATGTCGGCGGTCACGGTGGCCTGGGCGGTGTACTCACTGCGCAACGACGACCGCGTCCACGCCTACCTGGCATTCGGGCTCAGCATCCTCCTCGGCATCGCCTACATCCCCACCGTGGCCTACGGATGGCAGCAGCTCGGCGTCGGCATCACCAGCTCGACGCAGGCGCTGCTCATCTTCACGATCACCGGGCTGCACGTCGCCATGACCGGCGTGGGCCTGGCGTTCCTGGCGGTCATGGCGTTCCGGGCGCTCGGCGGCCAGCTCACCGGCCGGGCCGCCGAGGGCGCCAGTGCCGCCGCCCTGTACTGGTTCGTGACCGTTGCCGTCTACGGCGTGGTCTGGTACGCGATCACGATCACGAAGTGAAGGCGCACCAGTGATCACCACCGGATCCAAGTGGTTCTTCGGCCTGGGGTTCGTCTCGCTCGTGCTGGCCGTCGCCTATGGCTGGACGACGGGCGGCAACGGCGTCGGCCCCCTCACCATGGGGTACAAGGGCGGCGTCGGCGATCACTTCGGCTATGGCGTGCTGGTCGCCTCCGGGTTCATCAGCCTCTTCCTGGGCGCGGTGTCCCTCGCCGTGCGCGACGCCGAAGCCTTGGCGGAGGCACAGGTGGCGGGCACCGAGACCGTGCCGGCCGTCCTTCCTGCCGGACCGAGCTACTGGCCGGCCGTCACGGCGTTCGGCGTGGCGCTGGTGGTCATCGGGCTGGTGGCGTCACCGGTTCTGTTCGTCATCGGCCTCGTGGCGCTGGGCGTCGTCCTCGTCGAGTGGACGGCGCAGGCATGGGCCGACCATGCGACGGGCGATCCGGCCACCAACCGCCAGATCCGCAACCGCCTGATGAACCCGATCGAGTTCCCTGCCGCCGGGTTGCTCGGCATCGGCGTGGTGGTGGCCGCCTTCTCGCGGCTGTTCCTGTCGCTGTCGGCCGACGACGCCGTCTGGGTCGGCATCGGCATCGCCGTGACCATCATCGGGCTCGGCTTCTTCTTCGCCTCCCGGCCCCGGATCAGCGCCAACGTCATCGTCGGGGTGTTGCTCGTCGCCGCCCTCGTGGTGATCGGCCTGGGGATCGCCGGCGCCGTCTCGGGCGAGCGCGAGTTCCACGACCCCGCCGCCGAGGGAACGACCGCCGAGGAGGGCGGATGAGCCGCCTACGGTCCCGCCGGGCGCTGGCGCTGCTGGTGCCCCTGCTCCTGCTGCTGAGCGCCTGCGCGTCGGACGCCCCGCAGGACACGCTCGAGCCCGAGGGCCCGATCGCCCGCAAGATCGACAACCTCGTCAACCCGGTGTTCATCGTCGCCGCCGTCGTGTTCGTGCTGGTGGAGTTCGGCGTCGTGTACCTGGTGCTCAAGTTCCGCCAGCGGAAGGACGACGACCCCGACGAGCTGCCTGGCCAGACCCACGGCAACACCAAGCTCGAGATCGGCTGGACGGTCCTGCCGGCCCTGCTGCTGGGCTTCGTCGCCTTCGCCACCCTGGCGACGCTGTTCGACATCAGCGACACCAAGAACGACGGCCTCACCGTGCAGGTGACCGGGCAGCAGTGGTGGTGGGAGTTCACCTACGACACCGACGGCGACGGCAAGTTCACCGACGAGGACGTGCTGACCGCCAACGACCTCGTCATCCCCGCTGGTCAGAACGTGGCCCTGGAGATCACCTCACGGGACGTAATCCACTCGTTCTGGATCCCGAAGCTCAACGGCAAGGCCGACGCCGTGCCCGGGCGCCAGCATTCCCTGACGATCAACGCCGACGAGCCCGGCACCTACGTCGGCCAGTGCACCGAGTTCTGCGGGCTCTCGCACGCCTACATGCGTCAGCGGGTGGTCGCTCTACCGCCCGACGAGTTCGAGGCCTGGGTCGAAGACCAGCAGGATGCGGCCGACGAGCCCACCGACGGGGATGCGGCGGACGGCGCCGAGTTGTTCGCGAGCCAGTGCTCGGTCTGCCACCTCGCCCGCGGGATCAACGACGACCAGTTCGAGGAGGCTGGGCAGGGCGCGTCGGAGCTGGTGTCCGAGAACGCCCCCGACCTCACCCACTTCGCCAGCCGCGGCGCCTTCGCCGGCGCCACGTTCAACCTCTGGGACGACCTCGATGGCGACCACATCGTCGAGGCCGACGAGATCGGCACCGCCAACGGCGGCGAGCTCAACCGGGGGGCCCTCGAGGCCTGGCTCCGCGACCCGCCGGGACAGAAGCCCATGGACCCGGTTACCCCCGAGCAGGTCGAGGCCGGTGAGCAGGGTCGCGGCATGCCCAACCTGAACCTGTCCGAGGAGCAGATCGACCAGCTCGTCGCCTTCCTCGAGACGCTGCAATAGGTGTAGGGGCGAGGGTCGATTTCGCGGATGACTTGCACACGAGGTACGAAGATGGACAGCCAACCCGCCACCGGCGGAATCGATCCTCGTTAACGAGATGGCGATCGTCGAACGACCGACAGCGCTTCCCGAACTCCCTCCCGGGGCCGCCGTGACCGCCCGCCCCCTGGGGGTCTTCACCCGGCCACAGGCGACGACTGGGTGGCGCAGCTGGCTCACCACCATCGACCACAAGCGCATCGGCATCATGTACGGCGCCGCCGCGATGTTCTTCTTCCTGCTGGGGGGCATCGAGGCGCTGGCGATCCGGGCCCAGCTCGCGGCGCCGGGGCAGAAGCTGTACTCCGCCGACCTCTACAACCAGCTCTTCACCATGCACGGCGTGACGATGATCTTCCTCGTCGTCATCCCGCTGGGTGCGGCGTTCATGAACTACCTCATGCCGTTGCAGATCGGCGCCCGCGACGTCGCCTTCCCCCGACTCAACGCGTTCAGCCTCTGGCTGTTCCTAGGCGGCGGGCTGTTCCTGAACACGTCGTGGTTCCTGGGTGGTGGCGCCGACGGCGGATGGTTCGCCTACGCGCCGAACACGGGCGTCGTGTTCTCACCCGGTCACGGCATGGACTTCTACGCGCTCGGCCTGCAGATGACAGGCATCGCCTCGCTGGCGGGTGCCATCAACCTGGTGGTGACGGTGCTGAACATGCGCGCGCCGGGCATGACGCTCATGAAGATGCCGGTCTTCACCTGGATGGGCCTTGTCACCCAGTTGCTGCTGGTGTTCGCACTGCCGGTTATCTCCGTGGCGCTGTTCCTGCTCACCTTCGACCGGCTGTTCGACGCCAACTTCTTCAACGTCTCGGCCGGCGCCGACCCGCTGCTATGGGAGCATCTGTTCTGGATCTTCGGCCATCCCGAGGTCTACATCCTCATCCTGCCCGCGTTCGGGATCGTGTCCGAGATCATCCCCGTGTTCGCGCGCAAGCCGATCTTCGGCTACCCGTTCATGGTGTTCTCCGGCATCGCCATCGGTTTCATGGGCTGGGGCGTGTGGGCGCACCACATGTTCGCCTCCGGCATCGGACCGATCTCGGTCGCGGCGTTCTCGCTGTCCACGATGTTCATCGCCGTGCCCACCGGCGTGAAGATCCTCAACTGGATGGCCACCATGTGGGGCGGCAAGCTGCGGTTCACGACGCCGATGCTGTTTGCCATCGGCCTGGTCACGATGTTCACCATCGGCGGCCTGTCGGGGGTCACCCACGCTGTCGCGCCCGCCGATACGCAGCAGACCGACACCTATTACATCGTCGCCCACTTCCACTACGTGCTCTTCGGTGGCGCCCTCATGGGCTTCCTCGGAGGCATGTACTTCTGGTGGCCCAAGGTCTTCGGCTTCAAGCTCAGCGACAAGATCGGGAAGTGGCACTTCTGGCTGATCCTCATCGGGTTCAACCTGACGTTCGGCCCGATGCACATCCTCGGCCTGCAGGGGATGCCGCGCCGCATGCACACCTACATCGCCGACTACGGGTTCGAGCTCTGGAACATGGTGGCCACCATCGGGGCCTTCCTCATCGCCGTGGCGATGCTCGTGCTCGTCGCGAACATCCTCGTGAGCTGGCGAGCCCACCGCATGAACCCGGTCAACCCGGGGCCCGACCCTTGGGATGCCCGCAGCCTCGAGTGGATGGTGCAGTCGCCCCCGCCGGCACACAACTTCGACACCGTGCCCACCGTGTCGCACCTCGACGAGTTCTGGCACCGCAAGTACCAGGAGAACGCCGCCGGCAAGGTGGTGCGGGTCGCCACCGGTGCCGAGGTCGCCCAGCCGGGCGACGGCGCCGGCGTGCACCTACCGTCGCCGTCGTACTGGCCCCTGGTGTTGGCGGCGGCGCTGCCGATGATCGCCTACGGCCTCATCTTCAACCTGGGGATCGCCATCGTCGGCGGGGTGCTGGTGATCCTGGCCGGCTTCGGCCTCGGCTACGAGCCGTCCGACGATCCCGAGGCACACCACGGACCACACGGCAACGGGCACGGGGACGGGCATGCGCAGCTGGGCGACGGCCACGAGGCCGGGCCCGAGTCGGAGGGCGACTCCGAGCCCGCGGCCGGGCCGGCCGGGGCGTCCGGCGCCGAGACCGAGGCGGTGGGCGTCACCAGTTCTGCGTCTGCGGCCGACCAGCCCGCGACCGAGGGGGAGGGCGGCACCGATGGCTGACGCCGTGATCCACGGTCCGGTCGCCGGCGAGGCCGAGCACGACATGGCCAGCCACGCCACCAGCACCGGCATCTCCAACGAGAAGCTGGCGATGTGGGTGTTCCTGGGGTCGGACTGCCTGCTGTTCGGTGCGCTGATCTCGACGTACCTGCTGCTGCGGCACCGCAGCAGCAGCGGTCCGGTCGAGCTGCGGGATCCCGCGAACATCTTCGACATCCCGTTCACGTCGGTGTCGAGCTTCGTCCTGCTGTTCAGCTCGCTCACCATGGCGCTCGCCGTGGGCGCGATCCACCGCGGCGACGTTCGCCGGTGCCGCACGTTCCTGATGACCACCGCCCTTCTGGGCTCGGTGTTCATCGGCGGCCAGGTCTACGAGTTCACCAGCTTCGTGAAGGAGGGGCTGGGCTACACCACCAACATCCTCGGGTCGGCCTTCTACACGCTCACCGGATTCCACGGCGTGCACGTCAGCGTCGGGATCATGTTCCTGACGGCGATGTTCGTGATGTCGTTGCGGGGCACGCTGGGCCCCGATAGGGCCGAGACCGTCGAGATCTTCGGCCTCTACTGGCACTTCGTCGACATCGTGTGGATCCTGATCTTCACGATCGTCTACCTCATCCCGTGACGGAGGCTCGAGACATGACCCTCGCCGAGAGCGAGCACAAGGGAGCCACGCTCGAGGCCCATCACGAGGCCCACCAGAAGACGCATCCGAGCGACTGGACCTACATCAAGGTCGCCCTCCTCCTCGGCGCCCTGACGGCGCTCGAGGTCTCGACGTACTACTGGGAGAACGCCAGCACGGGCGTGCTCGTTGCGGTCCTGTTCCCCCTGATGATCATCAAGTTCGGCGTCGTCGTCGCGTACTTCATGCATCTGCGCTACGACAACCCTCTGTTCCGCCGCGTGTTCGTCTTCGGCCTCCTGCTGGCGGTCGTCGTCTACCTCATCGCCATGACCACCCTGCAGTTCTGGTCGGACGGCTGGTCCTTGATATGAGCCTCCTCGCCGCCGCCCCGGGGACCGACTTCTGGCGGTGGCAGCCACACCCGGAGGTCTGGGTGTTGGTGGGGAGCGTCGTCGTGCTGGCGATCTACGCCCTGCGGGTGGTGGGGCCCAAGGTGGTTCCCTCGGGCACGCCCGTCATCAGCCGGAGCCAGCTCGCCTGGCTGGTGCTCGGCGTGGCGCTGCTGTGGTTCGCCTCGGACTGGCCGATGCACGACATCGCCGAGGAGTACCTGTTCTCGGTGCACATGACCCAGCACATGCTGCTGACGTTCGCGCTGCCGCCGGCGTTCCTCCTCGCCACCCCGGAGTGGCTGGCGAGGCTGGTTCTCGGCCACGGCCGGGCCAAGCGGGCGTTCTACAAGATCGCCCGCCCGGTGCCGGCGGCGGTGGCCTTCAACGCCCTGCAGCTCCTGACGCACTGGCCCGGGGTCGTGAACACCTCGGTGGAGAACGCGCTTGTCCACTACGTCGTGCACGCCGCACTGGTGTCGACGGCATTCCTGCTGTGGATCCCGGTGTGCGGGCCGCTCCCGGAGCTGCGCATCTCCTACCCCGCACAGATGCTCTACCTGTTCGTGACCTCGATCGTCCCGACCGTGCCCGCGGCGTGGCTCACGTTCGCGGAAGGATCCGTCTACTCCGTGTACGACATCCCCCAGCGGCTCGGCGGCATCTCGGTGACCACCGACCAGCAGGCGGCCGGCCTCATCATGAAGCTGGTGGGCGGCGGCTTCCTGTGGTTGATCATCACGATCCGGTTCTTCCAGTGGGCCTCGAAGTTCTCGGACACGGACAAGGCGATCGACCAGGCCGGGCCGGCCCACGACCTCACCTGGGCCGACGTCGAGCGCGAGTTCGAGGAGAACCCGCCGCCGCCCGAACCCCGCGTCCGCGGCTAGCTGGACTAGCCGAACGCGTACGTGACGCCCGTCAGCTCCTCCGAGAGCTGCCAGAGGCGTCGGGCGGCCTCGTCGTCCCGCGCTGCCGCGGACGAGCCCACCCGGGTGGGGTGGCCGCGGAGCTGGAAGAGCCGGTCGGGACCGAAGTACTCGCCGGGGACCACATCCGGCATGGTGGCGGCGTACAGCTGGGGGAGGGCGCCGGCCGAGTCCGGCTGGGCGATCAGCCGGTTGCCCCAGTTCATCACCTGGCCGACCGCGCGCCTGCCCGAGGCGTCCGTACTCGCCGCCAACAGGTGGGTGGCGGAGTTGCCCGGATGGGCGGCGACGGCGACCAGAGACGAATCCGCCTCATTGGCCCGGCGGGTCAGCTCGCGGGTGAACAGCAGGTTGGCCAGCTTGGATTGGCCGTAGGCCGGCCACTTGAGGTAGCGCCGGCGCTCCCAGTTGGGATCGGACCAGTCGTTGCGGCCCATGCGGTGCGCGTTGGACGACACGGTCACGACACGCGGCCCGTCCGCACGCAGCAGGGCCGGCAGGAGCAGTCCCGTCAGAGCGAAGTGGCCCAGGTGGTTGGTGGCGAACTGCAGCTCGAAGCCGTCGACCGTCCGCCGCAGCGGCACCGCCATCACGCCGGCGTTGTTGACGAGCACGTGGAGCCGGTCGACGGCTCCCGCGACCGCGTCGGCCGCGTCCCGGACCGAGGCCAGATCGGCGAGGTCGAGCGGGACCAGCTCCGGCGCCGGTCCGTTTGCGGCCGCCGCCACGGTCGAGCGGGCGGCCTCCCCGCGGCCCGGGTCGCGGCAGCCCAGCAGCACGTGGCCGCCGCGGGCGGCGAGCGCCTCGGCGGTACGCAGCCCGAGCCCGCTGTTGGCCCCGGTCACGAGGACGGTCCGCCCGCTCTGATCGGGGATGTCGGCGGCGGTCCAGCGGCTGCTCATGGCCGACAGCGTGTCAGCGCCGGCGGCCCGGCACCACCGCGCCAGGCCGTCACTCCGAGGGCTCCCAGCGGAACAGGGCCACCGCCAGCGCGACGGCGCCCACCGCCCAGAGGACCAGCACCGGCCACACCCGCCCCGGGATCCCTACCCCCTCGGTGAGCGCGCCGCGGGCGGCGTCGGCGAGGGCGGTGGACGGCAGCGCCCGGGCGATGCCGCGCAGCGTCGACGGCAGCTCGTCGAGCGGGAACACCATCCCGGACAGGAGCAGCAGGACGACGAAGATGGCGTTGGCGGCGGCCAGCGCCACGAGCGCCCGGGCCCGGCCGGCGAGCACCAGGGCCAGCCCGGTGAACGCCGCCACCGCCAGCACCAGCGCGGCGACGAGGGGCAGGGCATCAACGTCCGGCCGCCAGCCGAGGGCCAGGGCCGCCGCCGCCAGCATGGCCACCTGCACGACGATGACCACCAGCATGGCCAGCGCCTTGGCCGCCACCAGCCGCGGCCGACCCAGCGGCGTGGTGCCGAGGCGCTTGAGCACCCCGTAGGACCGGTCGAACCCGGTGGCGATGGCCAGGTTCGCGAACGCGGTGGCGAGGACGGCCAGGGCCAGCGTGCCGGGGGCCAGGAAGTCGACGTCGTCGCCGTCGATGGGCAGCACGTCGACCTCCGAGAAGAACACCAGGATCACGATCGGGATGCCGAGGGTGAGCAGCAACGACTCGGCGTTGCGGAACGTCAACGCGAGCTCGAGGCGCAGGTGCGCCAGGAGCGCCCTCACGGCCCCGGCTCGGGCATGTCGGACGGCATTGCGTCGGACGCCCGCGACGTCAGGCGCAGGAACACGTCCTCCAGCCGCTGGCGGCCGGCCCGGAGGTCGCCCAGCGGGAGGTCGCGCTCGGCCAGCCAGGCGGTGATGTCCGCCACCGTGGCCGGCGTGGGCGCCGCCGCCACCTCGTACTCGCCCGGCCCGGTCTCGGTCACTGCCACCCCCTCGAGCCGCTCGGACAGCGCGGCGGTGTCGATGCCGGGCGGTGCTGCGAACCGCACGCTCTCGCCGGCCGCCGGGCCCCGCATGACCTCCTCCAGGCGGCCCTCCACCACGAGGCGGGCGCGATCGATGATCACGACGCGGTCGGCCACCCGCTCGGCCTCGTCGAGGTCGTGGGTGGTCAGCAGGACCGTGACGCCCTCGGACCGCAGGTCGGCGATCACCTGGCGGATTGTCCGGCGCCCGGCGGGGTCGACGCCCGTGGTGGGCTCGTCGAGGAACACCACCTGGGGCCGGCCCACCAACGCGAGGGCGAGGGCCAGCCGGCGCTGCTCGCCCCCGGAGAGCTGGCGGTAGGTCCGGCGCTCGAGGCCACCCAGCCCCAGACGCTCCAGCAGCTCGCCGGGATCGAGCGATTCGGCGTAGAGCGCCGCCGCATGCCGCAGGGCCTCCAGCGTGCGAACGCCGGGATGAACCCCGCCCTCCTGCAGCATGACGCCGATGCGCTCCACCAGCGAGCGGTGGTCGTGGTGGGGATCGAGCCCGATCACCGACAGGCGCCCGAGGGCGGGCCGCCGGATCCCCTCGAGCGACTCGATGGTCGACGTCTTGCCGGCGCCGTTGGGCCCGAGGACGCAGGTGACCTCGCCGGCCTCCACCCGGAAGGACAGGTCGTCGACGGCGACGACCTCGCGGTAGGCGACCGTGAGCCCCTCGACCTCGATGGCGGACATTGCGGCTGGGACGCTACCGCCGCGGTGTCCCCCGCCTGCCAACTTGCGGCGGCTACCGACCCCATGGGGGCCGTTACCGCCGCAGGTTCGGGAAATCAGTCCTTCCGGCCCGTGGCGGCCAGGCGGACGCCGAGGCCAATCATCGTCAGGCCGCCGACGCCGCCCAGGGTCTCGAGGCGCCGCGGCGAGCGGGCTAGCCAGCTGCGGGCCGTGCCGGCCGCCATCCCCCAGATGCTGTCGGACACGACCGCGATGGCCACCGCGATGGCGCCGAGTGCGACCATCTGCAGCGGCACGGGTGCCCCGGCGGGGTCGATGAACTGCGGCAGGATCGCGGTGAAGAACACGATCCACTTGGGGTTGCTGACACCCACCAGGAAGCCCTCGAGCGCCAGGCTGCGCCGCGCGGGGGCGGCGGCGCCCACATCCAGGACCGACGCCAGCGCCCGCCGGTGCCGAACGGCCTGCACGCCGAGGAAGACGAGGTAGGCGGCGCCCAGCAGGCGGATCGCGCTCAGGAGCATCACCGACCGCTCGATGACGGCGCCGATGCCCAGCGCCACCGCCACGACCTGCAGGTAGATGCCGACCGCGTTGCCCATCGCCGTGACGACCGCCGCCCGCCGGCCCAGCGCCACGCCCCGGCTGACCACGAACAGCACGCTCGGGCCGGGCACGACGATCAGGATGAAGGCGGCCACGCTGAACGACACGAGCGCGTGCGAGTCGACCACGCGGCGACCCTAGGCGGGGTGCGTCGTTTCTCGGGAACGAGTTCCGCCGGGACGCCATTACCCTCCCCCCTCATGCTCGATATCCGCCGGATCCGCCGCGACCCCGAGGCGGTCAAGGCCGCGCTCGAACGTCGGGGCCCCGGCACGTCCGACGGGTTCGACGAAGTCGTGGCCCAGGACGCCGAGCAGCGCCGGCTCGTTGCCCGGCGCGACGAGATCCGCAGCCGGATCAAGTCCCTGTCGAAGCAGGTCGGGCGCCTCCGGGGCCAGGGCGACGCGGACGAGGCCGAGGCCCTGATGGCCGAGAGCCGCTCGCTCGGCGACGAGCAGGAGGCGCTGGCCAAGGCGACCACTGAGCTGGCCGACGCGATCCGCGCCGCGCTGCTCGGCCTCCCCAACGTCCCGGCCGAAGACGCACCCGACGGCGCGGCGGAGCAGGACAACGTCGTCCTGCGCACGGAGGGCTACGACGCGACCGCCTACGGCGAGCACCAGCGGGTCCCGCACTGGGAGATCGGCGCCGAGCTCGGGATCCTCGACAACGAGCGGGCCACGCGGATCTCGGGCTCGATGTTCAACATGTACCGGGGCTGGGGCGCCCGGCTGCTGCGCGCCATGGTGCAGCTCAGCCTCGACCGCAACGGGGACGCCTACGAGGAGGTCCGCCCGCCCACGCTGGTGCGCACCCAGACGATGACCTCGACCGGGCACCTGCCGAAGTTCGCCGACGAGGCCTACCACGTCGAGCGCGACGACCTGTGGGCCATCCCCACCGCCGAGGTGCCGCTCACGTCGCTGCACGGCGACGAGATCCTCGACGGCGCCGACCTGCCGCTGCGGTACATGGCGTACACGTCCTGCTTCCGCCGCGAGGCGGGGTCGGCCGGCAAGGACACGCGCGGCCTCCTGCGGGCCCACGAGTTCGACAAGGTCGAGCTCCTGGCGGTGGCGGCCGATCGTGAGCAGGCCATCGCCTGCCAGCGGGACGTTCTCGCGCGCGGCGAGGCCCTGCTGCGCGACCTCGGGCTCGCCTACCGGGTGGTCGACCTCTGCACCGCCGAGCTCAGCGACTCCGCGGCCCGCACTTGGGACATCGAGGCGTATGCGCCGGGCGTCGACCAGTGGCTCGAGGTCTCGTCGGTGTCGTGGTTCGGTGACTACCAGGCGCGCCGGGCCAACATCAGGTACCGCCCCGTCGAGGCGTCCGGGAGGGGCACCGAAGCCGCCCACACGGTCAATGGCTCCGCCATGGGCTGGCCCCGCACCATCGCCGCATACCTGGAGACCCACCGCCAGCCCGACGGCTCGGTGGCGATCGTGGAGGCGCTGCGGCCCTACGTCGCCGGCGCCGACCGCATCGCGAGCCGCTAGCGGGGCGGTCCCGAGGGTGGCGTGGGTCACATCGGGACTGCCGTTCAACCGGGCGCAACGATTAATCTCCTGAGGTCCCCGGCCCTCCGGCCGCTGTTCCCCCAGGGAGACCCGCTCAAGAGATGCGACGTGTGTGGGCCTGGATGGGCCTCAACTTCGGCAAGCACGCCGGGATCGTCGGCGCCATCGGCCTGGCCATAACCCTGGTACTGGGCCTGGGGGCGACCAAGCTCGACTTCGCCACGGGCCAGGACTCGTACCTCAACAAGGACGACCAGGTCTACAAGGACAACGTCGCCTACCAGGACCTGTTCGGCGGCCAGGCCATGCTCACCCTGTTCAGCATGGAGGGCGGGCGAGACGTCGTCGATCTCTTCACGCCCGAGAACATCGAGCACATGCAGCAGGTCGACGAGCAGCTCCACCAGACCGAGGGCGTCGAATCGGTCGTCACCCCGCTGACCGCCCTGCAGTTCACGCAGAACCTGGCGGTGAGCGACACTGGCGACCCGACCCAGAGCGTCGCCGGTCAGGCGCTGCTCAACGCCCGCGAGCGTGAGCCCGACCCCGCGGCGAAGGAGGTCCGGGCCGCCGATGCGTTCACGACCCTGCAGCGGCTCGACGCGGTGCCCGAGGACCAGCGCACGCTCGACAACCCCGAGTGGATCCGGTTCCTGCTGTTCGACAACCGGGACGAGATCCGCAAGTCGCTGCGCCCGTTCTTCCCCGACGAGTCGCACGCGCAGATGGTGACCCGGCTGGTGGGCAACGCGTCGCTCGAAGACGAGGGCACGGCGAGCGAGCGGGTGCAGGACATCACCCTGGCCGAGCCGTTCGAACGGGCCGATGTGACCTCGACGGGCGCCCCGGTCTTGCTCAAGGACCTCAACGACTACCTGCGCGGCGGCATGCTGACCCTGGGCGCCATCGCCGTGGGGATCATGGTCGTGATCCTGTGGCTGCTGTTCAGGGTCCGCTGGCGGCTTTTGCCGCTGGCGGTGATCCTCGTGGGGCTGGTCTGGGCGTTCGGCCTCGCCGGGTACCTCGGCATCCCGTTGTCGGTGGTAACGATCGCCGGGCTGCCGGTCATGTTGGGGGTGGGCATCGACTACGCGATCCAGATGCACTCCCGGGTCGAGGAAGAGGTGGTGATCGACCGGGCCGCCCATCCGATCCAGGAAGCATCGGTCAACCTCGGGCCGGCGCTGCTGGTCGTCACCTTCGACGCCGTGTTCGCCTTCTTGGCGCTGCGGTTCGCTCGGGTGCCCATGATCCGGGACTTCGGCCTGCTGCTGGCGGTGGGCATCGCCGTCATCTGCGTCGCCAGCATCGTCCTGCCGCTGGCGACCCTCGGCGTCCGCGAGTACCGCTCGCCCACGAAGGGCAAGGACTTCAGCCACGGCAACCTGGCGCGGCTCGTCGTCTGGCTCGGCAGCCTGCCGACCCGCCTGGCGGTCCCGATCGCGGTGGCGAGTGCCGCCGTGTTCGCCGGCGGGATCCTCGTCGAGGACGACCTGACCATCCAGAGCGATCCCGAGCAGTGGGTCAACCAGGACAGCCAGGTCATCCACGACATCGACACGGTCAAGCGCGAGACCGGGTCGTCGGCCGAGCTCGGCATCTTCGTCGAGTCCGACGACATCTTCAGCGACGAGACCGC
>JBKOUY010000142.1:0-3494 GCA_046723645.1 Actinomycetota bacterium
GTCGACGCGTGGCGGCACGCCAACTCCCCCGAGGCGCCGGCCGGCAGCGACGGCGACCTGCGAGCCCTCGTCGGCGAGGCCGACCTGCCCGACCGCGTGGAGCTGGTGTGGCACGGCGTCAACGACCGCGCCAACCTGCGCCACTTCCTCGGCTCACCCGTGCGGTGGGGCGAGTGCGACGTCCGCCGCGACCCGCAGGGCCGGCTCGCACTCCGCCACGACCCGTTCGAGGGCTCGGTCGGACCCGGCCCCGACGACCAGACGGCGCGGCCGCTCCTGGTCGACGAGTTCCTCCGGATCGCGCTCGCCGGGGGCAAGGGCATCAAACTCGACATCAAGCAGCACGACGTCGTCGACGAGCTGCTCGGCCTCGTGGGCCGGAGCGGGACGTCCGGCGACGACCTGTGGTTCAACGGGCGTGTCGACGTGCTCGGGGAGGACGCGTTCCGGCGCCTGCGGCGGGCCTGGCCGGCGGCCACGGTGCAATGCCCGATCGATGCGCTGTCCCCCGCGATCGTGGCGACCCCGGATCGGGCGAGGGCGGCCCTCGCCGAGCTGGCGGCGTTGGGGATCGACCGCTTCTCGCTCGCGTGGGGCACCGGCCCCATCGCACTGCTGCTGGATCGGCTCGACCACTGGGGCCATGACGTCAACGTCTACGCCGTCGAGAACCTCGACGAATTCCTGCGGGCCGTGATGCTGCTGCCCCGATCGGTGACGGCCGACTTCAACTTCCCGGAGTGGCACTACTTCGGCCGCGGCCCCGGCGGGGGCGGCCGCTACCACCGCTACCAGCTCGACACGGCGCCGGTCGCCGCCGACGTCGCCTGATCCGCCGTCCCCGAGGGCCGCGAAGAAGATGCGCGGATGGGTCCGTCATCTCGGCGAACCGTTGTCAGTGTTGCCTGGAGGCCGAGCTGTGAGGCCTGGGCTTACGTTGCTAATCCCGTACTGTTCGGTGCCCACATTCGGGCCTATCCGCTCGGCCTCTAAGCGGTGAGGCGGAATCGCTGGATCCAGGCGCGGGCGCGGGCGAGGACGTCGGGTCGGGCCCGGGGCCTGGCAGCCGGCCCCGCCGGCGCCACCGGTGGCGTCGCTGCATCGGCCAGGCCCTCGATCAGCAGGCGGGCCAGGGCGCCGGCTGCGGCCACCGGCACCCGGACCGCGCCGGTGCACACCTCGTCCCGCCAGGTGCTGACCACGAACGTCTGCCGATCGCCGTGCCAGGTCGTGCGCAGGTAGGTGCCGTCGCGCCGGGCGTCTTCGATCAACACCCGGCGCGCGAACGCGGTTCCATCCCCCATGGGTCGAGTGTGCACGGGCGCCGGTCCACTGTCGAGCGGCCGGCGGGCCTGCCGCCGCGCCGCCGGGGCCCGAACGCGCCGTACCGGTCGGGAGCAGCCCACCGCACTCCCCGACCGGTACGGCCGGGACCGGTCCGCCTACCGGCTCGGGAAGCGACAGCTTCCTCCCGGGCGGGCGCCGGACCGCTCCCGCGCCAGGACAATGGTCGGGCGTCCGGCCCGACCGGTCGTCGTCACATGACACAGTTTGCGCGTGCCCGCGGTCACACCGTTCGGCGACCCGGCGGTCAGCCGGCGAAGCTGCGCAGGCCGTCGGCGTCGACGATCGTGACCGACCGCCGCCCGGTCGCGACCAGGCCGCGGCGGCGCAGCTCCGCCATCCCGCGGGCCACCGACTCCCGTGAGGCGCCGATGAGCCCCGACAGCTCGTGCTGCGACAGCGCCAGCCCGAGCTGCACGCCGGCGCCGCCGTCGGGCCTCCGGGAATGGGCGGCGTTCGCCCCGGCTTCGTCGGCCGACTCGATGAGCACCCGGGCGAGCCGGCGGGTGGCGTCGTAGGGGCCGAACTCCGTCCGGCGACGGTCGGCGCCCCGCAGCCGGCTGATGACCAGCCGCAGCAGCGCCAGTGTCGAACGGGGATGGGCCTCGAGGAAGGCGAGCAGCTCGCGGGCGGCGATGACCCGGCAGCGCACCGCCTCCAGGGCCACCACGTTGGCCGAGCGGTGGCAACCCGGATCCAGGGCGCTCATTTCGCCGATCAGGTCGCCCGGGCCGCGCACGCACAGCGTGACCTCGGTGCCCTCGGGCGTGCCCGTGAACACCCGCACCCGTCCCTCGAGGACGAGGAACGTGATGTCGTTCCGGTCGCCCTCCATGATCATCCGTTCGCCCCGCCGGTAGGACCGAGCGTGCCCGATCTCGCCGAGCGCCGTCCGTTCGTTGGCCGCCAGCGAGCCCAGAAAGCTGCCGACGGCAGGAAGCTCCGCCACGGACCCGCAGGTTACCCGCCCTGACCAGGGCGTCTTCGCGATTTCCCCGCAGGAATGGCCGCGCCGGCGGCCGATCCCGGGGAAACGCCATGTCACTCCAGCCCGACCCCCACCCGCCACCCCTGATGGCGTCGGCCGAGGCCGACGCTGTCACACCTGGTCGGTAGATTCCAACAGCGATGGCCACGCGCACGTCACCGTTCCGCATGGTGTCCGAGTTCGCCCCGGCCGGTGACCAGCCGGCCGCCATCGCCGCGCTCGCGGAGGGCGTCACCAACGGTGAGCGCTACCAGACGCTCCTCGGCATCACCGGATCGGGCAAGAGCGCCACGATCGCCTGGACGATCGAGCAGGTGCAGAAGCCCACCCTGGTCATCGCCCCCAACAAGTCGCTGGCCGCCCAGCTCGCCAACGAGTTCCGCGAGTTCTTCCCCGACAACCGGGTCGAGTACTTCGTCAGCTACTACGACTACTACCAGCCCGAGGCGTACATCGCCTCGACCGACACCTACATCGAGAAGGACTCGTCCATCAACGACGAGATCGACCGGCTGCGCCACTCGGCCACGGCCGCCCTGCTAACGCGCCGCGACGTCATCGTCGTGGCCTCGGTGTCGTGCATCTACGGCTTGGGCTCCCCCGAGGAGTACCGCGAGAACGTGCTGTTCCACCTGGTCGGCGACCGCATCGACCAGCGCGAGTTCCTCCGCAAGCTCGTCGACATGCACTACGACCGCAACGACGCCAACCTCACCCGGGGTCGGTTCCGGGTGCGGGGCGACACGATCGAGGTCCATCCCGCGTACGAGGAGACCGTCCTCCGCATCGAGCTGTTCGGCGACGAGATCGAGCGGATCACGGTCGTCGACCCGGTCACCGGCGAGCAGATCCGCACCCTCGAGGATCTCTGGATCTACCCCGCCACACACTACGTTGCCGGCGCCGACCGCATGCAGAAGGCGATCGAGCGCATCGAGGCCGAGCTGGCAGAGCGCCTTGCCTGGTTCGAGAAGAAGGGCAAGCTGCTCGAGGCCCAGCGCCTCCGCATGCGCACCCAGTACGACCTCGAGATGATGCAGGAGGTCGGCTACTGCAGCGGCATCGAGAACTACTCGGCGCCGATCGATGGGCGGGGCCCGGGCGAGACGCCCAACACGCTGGTCGACTTCTTCCCCGACGACTACCTGTGCGTCATCGACGA
>JBKOUY010000042.1:0-30671 GCA_046723645.1 Actinomycetota bacterium
GTTGCGGGCCGGCCTCCGCGGGAGCGGCCGGGGCGACCAGCTCGCGCACCGGATCGGGCGGGGTGGGGCCGATGATCTCGCTCGGCAGGTCGACGATGGCGGCGATGCCGACCACCTCGGAGCCCTGGAGCCGAACCTCGATGCCGTTGCGGGCCGCCAGGGCGGCGGCCACGAAGTGGCCCAGGTGCTTCGAGACCGCGACGGTGGGCCGCTCGGCACCCGCCAGCCGCTCGTTGGCCTGGGCGATCTGGTCGGCGCTCATGCCCAGCCCGTGGTCGACAACCGCCAGCGAGTAGCCGTCGGGGGTCATGCGCCCCCGGATCTCGACCAGCTCGTGCGGCGGTGAGTGCTTGACGCCGTTCTCGATGAGCTCGGCCAGCAGGTGGGTCAGGTCGGACGCCGCCCCGCCCACGATCATCACCGGGTCGAGCGTGCGAACCACCACGCGCTGGTAGTTCTCGATCTCGCCCAGCGCCGCCCGCACCACGTCGAGGACCCGCACCGGAGGGTGCCAATGCGGGCCGACGTCCACCTCGCTCAGCACCAGGAGCGACTCGGCGTTGCGGCGCATGCGTGTGGCGAGGTGGTCGAGCTTGTGCAGTTGGGCGACGCGGTCGGGATCGACCTCGCCCTGTTCGAGCTCACCGACCGCCGCCAGCAAGCGGCTCAGGAGGTTCTGGTTCCGCCGGCCCAGGTTGACGTACGACTGGGCGATCGTTCGCCGGAGCGTCGCCTGCTCGACCGCCAGCCCGAGCGCCGACCGCTCGACGTCACCGAGCGCGTGGGCGACGTCGCTCACCTCGTCGTTGGTCGTGATGGCGATCGGGGCCGGCTCCGGTGGCGCGGGGTCCTCACCCAACGGGGCATCGAGAATGTCGGCCACGGCGCTGGGGAGCTGCTCGTCGGCCATCGACTGGGCGTCGCGGCTGAGCGCACGCAGCGGGCGGGTGATCGAGCGGCTGACGCGCCACGCGACCAGCACGGCGGCGATCACCGCGACCAGGGCACCCCCGACGTACCAGCGCCGCCGGGCGTCCGCATCCGACCTGAGGTCGTCGGCGCGCCGCTCCAGCACGTTGGCAACCCGGTCACGGAATTCCGGGTAGGGACCGTCGGCACCCAGCGGCGTCGTGGCCAGCAGCTCAGCCGGGTCGACCGGCGCGCCGCTGGCGATGGCGTCGGAGGCGAACGGCACCAGCCCGGCCACCTGCGGGTCGGACAGCAGGCCGTTGGCGGCGGCGGCGTAGTCGCCGGTGCCCTTGGTCTTCACAACCGCATTGTTCTTCTCGACGTCGCGCGAGAGCTTGGACACCTCGGCGGCCGCCACCGTGTCGTCGATGCCTCCGGTGCCCCAGCCCACGTACAGGAGCTGGTCCACCAGTTGCGCGACCGAGTCGGTGGCGTGCGACGAGTAGTGGACGAGGTCGTCACCCTGGCGCAGGTCGGCGTCGTCGACCACGAGCGCGAACCGGTCGTGCGAGGCGAAGATCGTCGCCACCATGTCGGTGTAGGCGGCGAACACCTCGTGGGCGATGTCGCGGTTGGCGGGCCCCGGCTTGGCGACGGCGGCATCGACGGTCTCACGGACGCCCGGCAGGTCGTCGAGCGTCGACAGGGCGTTGTCCCAGTCCTCGCGCACGCGGTCGTCTTGGCCGGCGATCTGCCGGTGCAGCGCCTCGTGGGCCGCGTTCGTGCGCTGCCGGGACGCGTCGATGTCGGGCTCCTCGAGCTGGATGAGCGTGCCCAGGCCGAGCATCTGGACCAGCGCGGTATTGCGCTCGTTCTGGAGGACGTTGATCAGCCCGGCATGGCCGATGGACGCGGTCGCCAGCTCGGCCTGCCGGGTGACCTTCCGCGCCTGCGAGGTGCTCGTGGACACGCCGATCGCGGCCCCCACGACGAGGGCGAGCAGTGGCACGGCCAGAGCTGCCGCCACCTTGACGCGGATCGGGATGCGTCGACCCACCTGTCAGCTCCATTCATCTCGTTCACGGGAGCCAGAGCAAGCGGTCGGTCTCCCCAGCACCCGACGAACAC
The DNA here is from genome assembly GCA_046723645.1 of Actinomycetota bacterium. Taxonomy (GTDB): domain Bacteria; phylum Actinomycetota; class Acidimicrobiia; order Acidimicrobiales; family VFJN01; genus DASQUK01. The sequence continues at coordinate 2,038 of JBKOUY010000042.1, forward strand.
GACCGGTTACGGAAAGCGTTGTTCTACTACGGCGGCGTGACGACGGCCAGCACGAGATACGGGTGACGGGTCCGCCGGTCCGGCCTGTGGACAACTTGCGCAATCAACGCGGTTGTTCGGCAGCCCACGCTGCCGGCACGCAGCTAGTTCCCCTGCATCGAGTTGTATGCGTCTGGGCGATGCGGGACATCGCTGGTGACACCCCGAGAAGGTCACAACGCCCGCGTTGTCCGGTGGTACCCGGTCAGGACGCTACGCCGTGGGGTGAGCGCACGGCGGCCGTGATCCTGTTCGGCGTCGATGTCGCGTCTGTCCACGCCATCCCATCGTGTGCGGCGATTGCCCATCGGAACGCTCGCGTCGGAGATCTGGGCGAGCGCACATCTGCCGATCGGCGTGCGCTCAGAGCCGACCCCACCGCCGTGCCCAGGGTTCGATGTCGCACCGCCAGCACCAGGCGGGCTGTCCGCCGATGGTCCAGCGACGTTCGGGCAGCAGCCCGCGGTGCCGCCAGTCGTCGACCGTGTCTCGTTGGATACCGAGTCGTTCGCCGATCTCGACAGGTCCAACCGGCTCATGCTTCGTGTGCTGGTCCGCCATGGGGCGCCGGGGCCAGCTCCGGGTCGGAAGGGGGATGCTCTCGGGAGCCAGCCCCAAGGACTGTTGCGTACCCGCCCCGATAGGACGCATACCGTGGCGGGTCACGCGCCTGACCCTCACGCACGGAGTCGCTGGGCGAAGACACGCTGCCACGGTTGCAGTCCCGAGCGGAGCCGGGGACGCCCGCCGTTCCCCGGCTCGGTCCCTACCCCGGCTCCTCGGGATGGCTCAGCAGCAATCTGAGCCGTCACATATAGATCGCGTCGGGCTCGTCCCCTGTTACTCCCCAGCCCCCGAGGCAAGTGACGGCCCTCAGGGAGCACGGGGCAACGAGATGGTGAAGCTCTTCGACGTTCGGCGGTACCTCTGACGCGAGACGGCCCGCCGGGCGGGAGGAACCACCCGGCGGGCCGCCAGCGCAAAGCGGTCCCCTGGGGTGCACTGGGAAACCAGGGGACCTTCCGCCCGCTCGCGTGGCATGGCTACCCGAACAACTTCCAGACAAACCGGCCCAACCCGCGGGCTGAGGGCTTACCGGGGACGCCCACACCTCGTCAGCCATCGTGATGGCGTTCCGACACGACCGGGCCCGCTCCGGGTGAAGCTGCTCGGTCACTTCCCGCACCTCGACGATCAGCTCACCCATCCGGTGGGTGAGGTCGTCGACCCTGGCTAGGAGCATCTGACGTACCTTGTCGTCTGACATCCGGGAACCTCCGGGTGTCCCGCCCCCGGGAGGTGTCCGGCCTCGCCGGGGGCACTGATCGAGTGGGTTGATCCAGCCCTACAGGCGTTGGAACCGACCAGCAGTTATCCACAGCAGCACACAGATGACTGCCCGAAATCCACAGGCTTGCTCCCCTCGTAGCTCACAGCCGGCCTGCCGTACCGTCTCGGCATGCCGACGTTCGAGGTCATCCTGCGGGATCGCACCGTCGAGACCGTCGACGGCGCCGATGCCTACCAGCAAGAAGGTCCCATGACCACCTTCTTCCGGCGCGGCGAGGGCCGCGCCGTCATCGACTCCTGGAGCACCAGGGTCGCCAGCTTCCGCACCGCCGACCTGCTGGCGGTCCGCCGGTGCGAGGCGGCCGCGGGGCAGCTCCGGGCCGTGGCCGGCACCGGCTGAGCCGGCCGTCACGTCCGCGCACGCCCTCAGTCGACGGCCGGCACCCGGTGGAGGTAGGCCGGCTCGTAGTACTTCAAGCCGTCCTGCTTGACGAGCATCTCGGCGGGCCCGAGCGCCGCGAGCAGCCGCTCGCATTGATCGCCGAGCGTCCGGTAGTCGGACATCCAGACCACGAAGACGGCATTGTCGCCCGCCCGATCCCGGACCTCCCGGGCGACCTGCTCCGGGTTGGCGGCCTGGTTGCGCTCGGTGTAGTCGACCCAGTCGACCCGCTCGGGCGAGCCCAGGGCCGGATAGGCGAGCTGCAGCACACCGTCGGGCATCTGGCGTGCGTAGTCCGGCCCGAGCTGATCTGGGCAATACACCACGACGTCGCCGGGCTCGGCGTGCTGGGCGACTGCGTCCCCGACGACGTCGGCCTGGGTCCGCTGGTAGTAGTTGACCCAGGCGATGCCGGCCACGCTGACGGCGAGGTACGCACCCCCGGCGAGGAGCTGGGCGATCCCCGGGATGCGGGTGATGCCCACCGCCACGGCCAGCAGCACCAGCGGAACGATCACGGCCGCGTAGCGGGGCTGGTAGGTGGCGTTGGTGGCATAACCGGCGAGGCAGCCGAGCAGGATGACGATCAGGACGACCGCCAGCTCGCGACGGACGACGGGGACCGTCCGGAGGTCGAGCGTCAGCTCGTGGCCACCGGAGCGCACCGTGAACAAGGCCACCAGCACGAACACGCCCACCATGACCGCGGCCAGCACGTTCTCGGTCAGCGTCCCGCCGGCGAGCTCCCTGAGCGTGGTCACGAGGATGGCCGTCGGTCGGACGGGCTCGCCCCAGGGCGTGCCCGTGTGCGCGGACTGGTACAGGAACCCCGGCAGCCAGGGCAGGAACAAGAGGCCGCCGGCGGCGACGGCCAGGATCACGCGGCCCGTGCGCGCCCGTTGCTGTGGCCGCCACCACCAGCGCGCCGCCAGCACCAACCCGGTGGCCGCCAAGAGATAGAAGGACCAGTAGTGGCTGAGCAGGAGGAGGCCCGAGATGAGCGCCAACGCCGCCAGCCGCCACGGTCGGGGATCGGCGAGGGCGTCGGAGAGCACCAGGTAGCCCGCAAGCACCAGGAGCATCACCAGCGAGTACATCCGGGCCTCGGTGGCGTACCTGATCGAGTAGGGCGACAGCGCCACGATCACCAGGGCCCAGCGGGCCCCGACCTGTCCGGCCAGCCGCCGGCCCGCGATCCACGCCAGAGGCAGCGACGCCACCGCGAAGATCCCCGACAACGCCCGCACGGCGAAGTCGCTCTTGCCGACCACCTCCATCCACCCGTGCAACAGGACGTAGTAGAAGGGCGGGTGGCCGTCGTGGCGCAGCGCGTCGAACAGGTCGCCGAGGGGCAGTCGGGCGATGTTGACGCTCAGCGCCTCGTCCAGCCACAGGGGCGAGCGCTGCACGAACCGGAACACAACGCCGGCAACGACCACGCCGACGACGACCGCGGGCACCAAGCGGGGGGATGCGGTGGTCGATCGTCGAACAGACGCGGGAGACGCGTCGTCGTGGACCCCGTCGGCAGCCAGGGTACGCATGAGGCGGCGATGTTACCAACGGGTTGCAGGCCGAACGCGAACCGTGAGCGCCCGAGGTGGAAGCCGCGACGACCCCCTTCGATAGAGTGGCTTCTCGCGTCCAAACTTGAGGGAGTGCTCGGTACGTGAGGGGAAGCGCAACGAGCGGGTCGACACCAGGGCCCGGGGCCTCGCCCCGGGTCGTCATCATCGGCGCCGGGCCCGCCGGGCTCACCGCCGCCTACCAGCTCGCCAAGTCGGGCCACACGAGCACGGTCCTCGAAGCGGACTCGGTCGTCGGTGGGATCAGCCGGACCGTCCAGCGCGACGGCTACCGGTTCGACATCGGCGGCCATCGCTTTTTCACCAAGGTCCAGCCGGTCGAGGACCTGTGGCACGAGATCCTTGACGACCACGAGTTCCTGCTGCGGCCGCGCAAGAGCCGCATCTACTACCAGGGCAAGTTCTTCGACTACCCGCTCAAGCCACTCAGCGCGGTGCGGGCTCTCGGCCCGGTCGAGGCGATCCGCTGTGGGCTGTCGTTCCTGTGGGTGCGGGTGCGCCCGCCCAGGGACCAGTCCACGCTCGAGGGCTACATCGTGCGGAACTACGGCTGGCGCCTCTACGGGCACTTCTTCAAGACCTACAGCGAGAAGGTGTGGGCGGTCCCGGCGACCGAGATCGGCGCCGATTGGGGCGCCCAGCGGATCAAGGGCATGACCTTGTGGAGCGCCGTGTGGGAGCCGTTGCGCGCCCGGTTGGCGGGGTCGCGCAAGGACAAGACGCGGCAGGTCACCAGCCTGATCGAGCAGTTCCAGTACCCCAAGTACGGGCCCGGCATGATGTGGGAGCGGTGCCAGGAGAAGGTCGAGGCGGCCGGCACCAAGGTCATCTTCGACACTGCGGTCACCCGCCTCCGGCGTGCCGACGGGCGGGTCGTGGCCGTGGTGGCCGAGTCCGATGGCGTCGCGACCGAGTACGCGGTCGACCACGTCATCTCGTCGATGCCGTTCTCGCTGCTGGTGAAGGCCATTGACCCGCCGCCGCCCGCCGACGTGCTGGCGGCGGCCGACAACCTGCGGTTCCGCGACTTCCTGTCGGTGGCGCTCGTCGTGCCCGCCGAGAAGGTGCCGTGGACCGACAACTGGATCTACATCCACGCACCCGAGGTCAAGACCATGCGGGTGCAGAACTTCGGCTCGTGGTCGCCGTACATGGTCAAGGACGGCCACAACGTGCTCGGCCTCGAGTACACGGTCGCCGAGGGCGACGGGTGGTGGACCGCCAGCGACGACGAGCTGATCGAGAAGGGCAAGGCCGAGCTCGAGGCGCTGGGGCTGGTCGACGCCGCGGATATCGAGGCCGGTCACGTCGTGCGGATGCCCAAGGCCTACCCGGTCTACGACGAGACCTACGCCGCCAACGTCGATGTGCTGCGGCGGTGGCTGGCTTCGGAGGCACCGAACGTCCACCCCATCGGCCGCAACGGCATGCACCGCTACAACAACCAGGACCACTCCATGTACACGGCGATGCTGACGGTCGAGAACATCGTGGCAGGCACGGCGCACGACATCTGGACGGTCAACGTCGAGGACGAGTACCACGAGGAGATGGTGTCCGAGACGGCACCAGCCGATGGTCCCGCCGCCGCCGAGCCATCCCGCCCGCCAGGCGGCACGGGGCGCGACGCACCCATCCTCCCGACGTCGGGCTGACCGGCCCCGGCCACGGCTGGGGACCCGTGGCACGCACGGCAGCGCTGTCAGCTGACCTCGAGGACGAGCACGTAGTTCCAGCACGCGACCTCGCGGACCCCGGGCACGGCCGCGATCCAGTGCGCCCACCTCGGGTGGTAGCGCGGCAGCGCATCGAGCAGCCTGACCCGATGCGCCGCCTCGGCCTGCCGAACCCAGCGGCGCATCCGCTGCGCCGAGACCGCGAACAGCGTCCGGCCGTAATCGTTCTTTGGCGCCCGCCCGTTCCGTCGGGCGAACCGCCGGGCCGCATGGCGCCCGCCGAGGTAGTGCCAGGGCGATGTCTCGTGTCCACCCCACGGCGACAGCCACGTCGTCCAGGACAGGAACACCATGCCCCCGGGCCGGGTGACACGCACCATCTCGTCGGCCATCCGCTCCGGCTGCGGCACGTGCTCCAGGACGTTGCTCGAGTAGCACACGTCGACGGCGTGGTCACGAACCGGCAACGCCAGGCTGCTGCCGAGCGCGGTGGCGGGCCCGGGCTTGCCGACGGCGCTCAGCTCACCGAGGTCGGAATCGACCGAGGCGTACGCGGCGCCGGCGCCCCGGAAGGCGCTGGCGAAGTAACCCGGTCCCCCGCCGACATCGAGCACGAGCTTGCCGGCGAGCGGCGTCCAGGAGGACAGCTGGCGCACCGAGTCGTTGGCGAGCAGCGAGTAGAAACGGTCCGGGTCCGACTGCTCGACCTGGAACGCCCGGAACAGGCGCCAGGACCGTTCCAGCGTTGCGTCGCTCCGAGCCCCAGCCAGCACGCCGCGACGATAGCGGTGACGGATTCCCGGGCGGAACTGGTTGGGGGGCAACCGGATGCGTCACCATACGTCCTCCGCTCGACCGGTCGACCTGTAGCGCAGCCCTCATGACGCCATACGAAGCTAAGCCGGTGTTCGTCCACCCCACCTGTGACGTGCATCCGCGGGCCGTGCTCGGCGCCGACGTGCGGGTGTGGAACTGGTCGCAGATACGGGAAGGCGCCGTGATCGGAGCGGAGACGGTGGTGGGGCAGATGGCCTACATCGGTGTGGACGTGCACATCGGACGCGGTTGCCGGATCATGCAGAAGGTTGTCATCGACACCGGAGTGGAGATCGGCGACGCGGTCTTCGTCGGCCCGTTCGTCACGTTCACCAACGACGACCGGCCGCGGGCGTGGACCACTCGCGACTTGACCGGCATCCGGTGGCAGGTGGGAGACGGCGCCACGCTCGGGGCGAGCGCGGTGGTCCTTCCCGACCGTCACGTGGGCCACCACGCGTTCGTCGCCGCGAGCTCCACGGTGACGCGCAACGTGCCGCCCCACGCGTTGGTCCTCGGGTCGCCGGCGCGCATCGCCGGGTGGGTGTGCGAACAGGGCCACCGCATGGAGCCGGGCCGCACCACCGAGGCGGGAACCGAACGTACGTGCCAGGAGTGTGGCGTCGAGGTACTGATCCCCCGCGACTGGGAGGAGGGTCGTTGGTGTCCGTAGACACGTTGGCGGCGCGAGCCACGCGGGGACTGGCCGCGTTCCGGAGCTGGCTGCTTCAGTCCGGAATCCAGTCGGATCGTGGTTTCTTCTACGACTGGTACGAGCTGGACACGGCCTCGCCGGGGCGGCCCTACCCGGAGATCACCGGCTACGGCATCTCGACCCTCGTCTGGCTCTACCGCCTGGACAAGGATGACGACGTGCTGGCGCGAGCCACCGCCGCGGCGGGGTGGCTGGTCTCGCATGCCCTGCACCCCTCGTACGACCTGGTGTTCGCCCGCGGAGCAGCACGGGACGCGGGCCTGGGTTCGAAGCCCTATCTCTATGCGTTCGACACGGGCATGGCGGGTGCGGGGTTGACGCGCCTCGGGGCGATCACAGACGAGGCGACGTGGATCGGCTCCCTCGCGGGCATCGCTCACGCCCTGTCAACGCGCATGAAGCGAAGCGACGGCACCTTGTGGCCACTGCTCGACCCCCACAGCGGTCGGCCCGTCACGGCGGACGGTGCCTGGTCGTCGAGGTTCTCCGGGTACCAGGCGAAGACGATCTCGTTTCTCAACCTGGACGGAAGCAACGGCCGCCACGCACCGCTCGACGACGTGGTTCTGAAGACTCTGGAGGGACAGCGCGACAGCGGCGCGTTCCCGGCGTACGGCGACGGGCAGGCGCACCTCCACCCGCATTTCTACGCCGTGGAGGGATTGCTCGGCAGCCACTCTCTGCCCGGCCTGCCGCCTGTCGATGACGCGGTGGTGCGGGGCTACCTGTATGCCGAGCGGCTCCTGGCCGCAAACGGCTTCCTGCCGACGCTCGCACACGATTATCACGTGACCGCCGCCCACGAGCGCGTCGACGCCTTGGCCCAGTTCCTGCGGCTCGGGTGCGTTCTCGTCAGCCGGGGTTGGCTAGGCCGCGATCGCCTCGATGGGATTCTGGATGGCGCCGCGTCGCGCCTCCTCGACTACCAGGTGGAGGGAACGTCCCACAACGGCGGCTTTCTCTTCGGCACCGACGCGGACGGCACCCCCAAGCCGCACGTCAACTCCTGGGGGAGCTTCTTCGCCGGGCAGGCGCTCCACTGGTTCAGTCTCGTTCGCGACGGAGGCCATCCGGATCTGGGAGAGCTGGTCTAGATCCCTACGGCTCGACGAAGACCGCGGCCGTGAGGCGATCGGCCCGGTACTGGAGCTCGGCGTAGCGGCCCAACAGGCCCGCCCACCGCCGCGGCACGTCGAGCCGGTCGTCGCGTGCGGGACCCACGAGTGCACGGGTGTAGAAGAGGTAGTCCGGGTCGCGCAACTGCGCGTCCGTCAGGCTGGTGGCGCCGGACGTCCCGGGGCGCACGGCGATGCCGCCCGCGGCGATGAACGGCCTCAGCTCCGCCTGGACGCTCGCCAGCTCCTCGGCCTCGCCCCGGTCGAGCCCGTCGACGAACGCGACCCGCCGGGCCCCATCGGGAACGGTCCGGGCGGCGGCGCCCTCGCGCACGAAGAGTCGGGGGACGTCCTGCCCGTGATAGGCGCGCGACGGACCGGCATAGCGCTGCAGCCCACGGTCCTCCGTGTACCACTGGACGCCCAGCTGCTGCAGCTCGGCCAGAACTGGGGTGGTATAGGGCTCGGCAAAGCGTTGGCCGGTCGTGTCGACCAGCACGCCGGCCTCGCCGCGTAGCACCTCGAGCTGGGGCAGCAGCCGGCGCACGGCGGGGATGGTGTCGGCGAACTCGGTCAGCCCCGCGCCGGAGTTCATGGATGGCAGGTTCAAGGCGCCGAGCGTCACGGTCGCAGCAACGAGGAGGGGGACCACCCGTTCCTTTCCACTCCACCGCCCCTGACCGGCAGTCAGCGCCAGGACGAGCGCGAACGTGAGGAACACCGCGACCGGCCACAGCCACCGCATCTGGTGCGCCCCCGCCACGTCGAGGACCCCCACAGGCATGCTGGCCGCCCCCAACAGCGAGAACGCGAGCACGACCAGGCCGGTCGCCGCAGCCCCCGCGGCGGGCGCCGCCCCCCGCCGGGACGCCGCTCGCCAGGCGCCGAGCAGAAGGCCGCCCACCACGGCCAGGCCGGCGAGCGAGGCGCCGAGGGAAGGCAGCGGCCGACCGCGGCCCGGCACGAGGAGCTCCTCCGGAAGGGCATCGGTCATGGACGGCCGGCCCCACCACGGCGGCAGGGCGACCACCCGGGCGACGAACCGGGGTGCGTCCCCCCAGCCGACTGCGTCACCGGTGTCGCCGATGCTGGCAGCGAGCCGGCCCAGGTTGCCGGTTCCGTCCCCGAAGAGCTGCTCCACGAGCGGCTGGGCCCAGCAGACAGCTGCCACGACGGCCGCCACGACCACGATCCGGCGGGCCCGGCGCCGCTCACCCGGCCGGCCCTGGGCGTCGGCGCGCCGCGAGCGCCACCAGCGAGTTCCCGCAACCGTCATCCCCCAGAGGCCGAGCGCCGGCACCAGCAGCGCATACACGAGGTGGGTCTGGACGATGAGGCTGCCCAGCCCCACCGCCCACGGCAGCATGACCAGATCGCCGCCAGCCAGCGCCCACACCATGAACAGGAAGCACAGGAAGGGGTAGAGCAGGCTGTGGGGCTGCCAGGGGTCGAAGAGCAGCTCGCTCCCCATCGCCCAGCCGAGGCCCGTGGCCACCAGCATGGCCGCCACGACCGCCGGCGCCCCGGCCTGGCGCCGGGCCACCGCGGCGATGCCGAGAATCGAGGCGACGTTGAGCAGTCCGATTCCGACGGCAAGCCCGGCGTGCGGCCCCCCGATGCGCACCGGCAGCGCCAGCAGATCGAACTGCAGCGGTCCGGGGTTGTTCACGTCCTGGCCGATCGCCACCGACGCTGAGGTCCATACGCCCAGCAGCGGGTTGTGCTCGGTGAACACATCGGCCGCCCGCAGGCCGAAGAAGGCGTTGTCGCTGATCGCCCTCCAGCCACCGGCGACGGCACGCACGGTGGCGACGACGACCGGAGCGACGGCGGCGACAACACTGACCCCGGCCAGGATGCCCGGGCGCACAGGCCAGGGTCGCTCAGCCGCGGCGCGCGGCTTCCCCACCGATGTGGCGCGCGGCTCCCCCACCGATGTGGCGGCCTCGGCGATGCGGCCGGCTGTCAACGATCACTCCGTGCGGACGCTGACGTCGCCGGAGCAGCGGCCCGCCGGTCGGGACGGGCCCGGCTCGGGCGTCGGCGGCTGCTCGAACCAATAGAGGAGGATCGAGCCGCCGATCGTGCCAACGTGGCAGTAGGCCCGCAGCCACGACAGCTGCTCCCGATGGTACGTCGTCAATTCCGTGACGCTCGCCGCCGCCGATCCGCGCACGTCGGCGGGCGCCGTGCCGAGGAGCTCCCGGTAGCCGGGCGTCTTGTGGACCGCTTCCAGGCTGCCGCCGAACGGTGCGACGAACACGGTGCGGCCATCCATCCACTCGATGAGCGCCCGGTTGTCCTGGCCCCAGTCGAGGCTGGATTCCGCCACCACGGCGTACCCCGGGCGGAAGGGCGGCGCCGTCCAGGCCAGCGAATGCGGGACCGCATCCCAGAAGAACGCCAGTTGCGCCACGAGCAGCAAGGCGACGAGCACCCAGCGGGGACGGCTGGCGACAAGCCAGCGCGCCACCGGTGAGCCGACCACCAGCAGCAAGGCAATCACCGGCAGCGCGTACCGTATGCCCACCTCCTTGGGGAACGGCAGCAGGAAGACGACCAGGACCACGACTGACGGCAGCAGGACGGTCGCCGCCCGGTGGATCGTGGCCCGGTCGAGCCGGCACCAGGCGATCGGTCCGAGCACGGCGACGGCGAGGGCGGTGAGCGGAAGCTTGATGGCGAGCGTCACGGGCCAGAACCACCACCGAACGCCCCGCCAGCTCTGCCCCAGCAGGTACGCGGGGGATTCGAGTGGGCTGGCGGCGATCTGGAACTGGAAGCCGAGCTCGTACGACTTCGGCCACGGGATGACGTCGATGACCCGGCTCGCCGTCCTCGTCAAAGGTCCGGAGCCGACCGTTCCGGTCGGGTACGGGATCGAGCCGCTGCCCGGCGCGACGGCAAGGGTGCCGACCCAGACCAGTGCCCACGCGGCCACGACGATCACCGCCACTTCGGTCACCGCTGCCCAGCGGGACCGCCCGGGGCGCGGCGCCACGAGCAGCCCGATCGCGATCGCGCCGACGATCAGCACGCCCGTGTGCCGGACCAGCATCACGAGGCCGCATGCCACGGCCAGCCAGGCCAGGGTGATCGTCGTCGGCCGGCGCACGTGGCGCTCCAGGGCCAGGCAGGCGGCGAGGACCGCGAGCGTGAAGGCGAGGTCGAGGCTGTTGAGGTGTGAGAACCCGACGGCGACCGGGGTCGTGAGCCAGAGCCCGGCCGCCAACAGCCCGGCGGAGCGCCCGAACAGCGCGGCGCCCAGCGCGAACAGCACCAGCCCGATCAGCGCCCCCTGGACGATCGGCATGATGCGGGCGAGGAACACCACACGTTGGTAGTCGCCGCGCTCGAGGTGCAGGCTCTCGAACTCGTTCGTGAACGCAGCCCACTCGAAGCCGGTCAGCTCATCGGGCTCCAGCTCCGTCACCTCCGACCACATGCCGTCGAGCGGCAGTGGTATGCGGGCGACCAGGAGCGGGAGCGCGTTGACCGCCTTTGGGAACACTGGCGCCTCGATGTTGAGGCGTACCTCGCGCTCGCGCAGCGCCGCCAGTCCGGTGGCGATGTGGACGGGCTCGTCGACGGTCGGCGAGTCGCGCCACGCCTGCCACGCGCTGACCGACACGAACTGGATCGTGAGCACCACCAGGACGGCGATCGCTGCTCGCCGTCCTCGTTCGGGTCGGTCCTCCTCAGCGCGCGGCGCCGAGCGCGTCAACGACTCGTCGACTGGCGTGGCCATCGCCATACGGGTTCCTCGCCCCGCGCATCGCCTCCCTCACGGACGGGTCCTCGATCACCCTGCGAGCTTCGGCGAGGATCCGTGGGCCGTCCGTGCCGACGATGCGCGCAAAGCCCGCCTCGGCGGCCTCCGGTCGCTCGGTGAGATCCCGCAGCACGAGCACCGGTACGCCGAGGCTGGGCGCCTCCTCCTGAATGCCGCCGGAGTCGGTCAGGATCAACGTCGACCGCCGCATCACGTGCACCATGCTGGCGTAGTCGAGGGGCGGCGTCAGGTGGACGTGGTCAACGCGGCCGAGCGTGGCCTCGGCGTCGCGTCGAACGGCGGGGTTGGGGTGCACGGGGAACACGACCCGGACCGCGCCGCCGAAGTCTTCGACGAGGTCACGAACCGCCCCGAACACCTGCCGCAGCGGTGCGCCGAAGCTCTCGCGCCGATGAACGGTGAGGAGAACGAGCGCGCCGTCGTCCACCGGAACGTCCCGGAGCGGCGTCCGCGCCGGATCGAACGGAAGCCGGGCCGCGTGGAGCAGTGCGTCCACGACGGTGTTGCCCGTGACCACGATGTCGGCATCCGCCACCCCTTCCTGCCGGAGGTTGGCCGCAGCCTTGGCCGTGGGGGCCAGGTGAAGGCTGGCGGTCATGGTCACAAAGCGACGGTGGAGCTCCTCGGGGAACGGTCCGTCGAGGTCGCCGGTCCGCAGGCCGGCCTCGACGTGGGCGACCGGGACCCCCCCATGGAACGCCGCCAGCGAGGCCGCCATCGTCGTCGTGGTGTCGCCCTGGACGACGACCCAGTCGGGTTCGAGCTTGCGGAGAAGGGGATCGACGCCCGCCAGCACCCCCGCCGCCACCGACGACATCGACTGATCGTCGGTCATCAGGTCCAGGTCGTGGTCCGGCCTGATCGCAAACAGCTGCAGAACGTCGTCGGCCAGCTCGCGGTGCTGGCCCGTCACGCAGACGGAGCAGCCAATCCCGGGTCGCGTCCTCAGCTCGAGGATCACGGGGGCCAGCTTGATGGCCTCGGGGCGGGTCCCCACCACGCACAGGACGTTCACGACCGCCGTCCCCAGCGCAGCGGCAGCAACTGGCGGAGGGCCCGCCCGTACGGTCGGACGAGGGCGACGTAGTTCATCTTCGAGTGCCCGGCCGCCCGCGTGCCGAGCCTGAGCGGAACCTCGTCGATCAGCCTTCCGGCCGCCAGGAGCCGAACGGTGATCTCGAGCTGCGTCTCGAAGCCACGCCCCGCCAGCTGCAGCGGCTGGACGGCATCGACCCGGTACGCCCGCATCCCGGTGGTCAGGTCCCGCACCGGGGAGCGAAACAGGACGCGGAGGAGCCGGTTCCCGACGCGGGACACGGCCGAGCGCAGGCGGGGTACGCCGTCCATCCCGCCACCCGGAACGAACCGGCTGGCGAAGACGGCATCCGCCTCCTCCGTCCGGCGAACGAGCTCGTCGACGAGGTCGAGCGGGTGGCTGAGATCGGCGTCCAGCGTCACGATGACCCGTCCCTCCGCCGCTCGGAACCCGGTGGCCAGCGCCGCTCCCATGCCCAGGTTCTCGCGGTGGGTGACGACCCTGAGCCGGGGCAGCTGTGCGCTCAGGCCGTCGAGAATGTTGCCGGTCCCGTCCGCCGATCCGTCGTCCACCACGACCAGCTCCGCGTCGTCGCCGAGGCGGCCCACGACGGCTCGGACGAACCGCTCGATGACGGCCTCCTCGTTGTACGCCGGCGCGAGGACGGTCACCGCCAGGGACGCCGGTGCGGGGGCCCGCGGCGCGCCAGCAGGTAGGGCCGCGTCACGAACCTCCAAGGCAACCTCCCCAGCGTCGCTCGTCGTCATGGAGTGAGGCCGCCGACGATACTCGACACCGCCGGCGCCTCACTCGGGCTCGTGCCGCACTGGGCTTCGACGGAACAGCTGGATTCCCGCGGCCACGGCGCCACCGGCCAGGATGGCGAGGAACGGGGAGACCGGCAGGTGGAACCGTGGGTTGCCCCACAACAGCAGCGGCACCGCTATCAGCGCGCCCATGCTCAGTAGCACCAGTGCCACCTCCGGGCGCCGGCGCCGCCCGGTCGCGACCAGCACGACGAGCCCGGCGCCGGCGAGAACCAAGACAACGTCGAACGCGGCGTCGGCGACGTCCTCGAGGCTCGCCGCGGTGTCCTCGGCCATCACCGGCCCGCCGCCCAACGTGTTGACGGCGAGCACGCCGTCGTTGTCGCTGCCGAACATGAGCTTGCCTCGGCGCCAGATCTGCTGGAGCTCCCGGGTGGGGTGGTCGATCACGAACTCGATGGCCATCCGGGTGTTCTCCCGATTGCGCTCGACCTCCGGAAGGCCGGGATCGGCGCATCCCTCGTGGTCCGCCCAGCGGAAACCGCCGGTGGCGTCGAGCGAGCGGTCGAGGCACAGCGTGTCGCCGGTGTTGGTCGACGTGGGGACGAACCCGTCCATGCGGATGGCGTTGCGGACCGTCCACGGCACGGACATGAGCACGACGACCGCCAGAGGGATGGCGGCGGCTCGGAGGCTGCGAACCCAGCCGGCTCGGGCCACGAGGGCGGCGACGAACAGCGCGCCGATGAACCAGATGGAGAACGGCCGGATCAGCACGGAGATCCCGAGGACGAATCCGAAGGCGAGCAGCCGGCGGGTGGATGGCAGCCCGCGCGACCAGTCGTGGGCAACGACGATCGCCAGCGCGGCGAGCGACCAGAAGATGAACATCGTCTCCAGCTGCAGAGAGGCCACCTGGTAGACGGGGTTCGGGAAGACGGCCAGAATCAGTGCGCCGAGCAGGCCGCCGAGCCGGCCCAACAGCCGCCGGCCGATGACATAGGCAAGCCCGACGCTCGCAGTGCCGACGACGACGTGGAGCACGTTGGCCGCGAGCATGTAGTTGTCCGGCAGCGGCGTGACGCGGACCAGCCAGAACAGGGCGGCCAGGATGGCCGGGAACCCGATCGGGTAGTACGCGGTCGGTTGGCCCGTGATGTAGCTCACGTAGCCACGGCCGTCGGCGATCTCTCGCCCGTAGTACCAGTAGCTGTACTGGTCCCCCGATGGGATCCAGTTGGTCGGCGGGCTGGGGCGAACGATGAGTACCCACGCGAGCCTGAGGGCGAAGGCGCCGACGACGATCGCCACCAACGTCGGATCCGCCCGCATTGCGTCTCGCGCCTGGTCCCATGCTCGCCAGACCGCTCGGCGCCTGGGAGGCGTCGGGCGGTCGGGCGCGGGGAGCTCGACGGGCTCGCTCGTCCCCGGCGGCGTCGTCGAACGCAACGTGCTCATGGCGACGCGCCCGGTGGCGCGATGAAGACCGCTGTCGGCTGGCCGAGCTCGAGCATGCGGGCCATGAGTTGCTCGGCGCGATCGGAGACCCGCTCGTCGATCGACGCGGCGAACAGGTTGGTGTCGACCATCGTCACGAGGTCGTCGAGCCCGTGGGTGCGGAGGTCGGCGATCACCGCATCCCGCAGGCGGTCGAACTCGGCCCGTGCCGCCGCAGTCGGCTCAACCGAAGCGACCTCCACCGCCTCGGGAACGGCGCGCCAGCGATTCAGGTTGCCGGCGTTGGCCAGGACGACGAGGGCGGTGGCATCCTCCGGCGCGATCACTCGATGATCGGTTATGGGCACGTGATAGACGGCCGGCATTCCCGCGTCGAAGCCCGCCCGCTCCAGCTCGCCGACAAGCCCGTAGGCCTGTGATCCGAAGTACAGCGCATCGTCGAAGACGACCGTGTATCGGCCATCCCGCCCGGTTGCCGGGCCGACACCTCGGTCGAGGGCGGCAAGCGTGCCCGGGAGCACCGCACCCAGGGGGGACGACAGGTGCGGTTCCGGCGGCTCGACGTCGACGGCCTCCACGGTCAGTGCCACCGAGGCAACCGCCAAAACGCCCACGAGCCCCGGCGTGACCGCCGCGGCGCGCGCTCGCCGGGGCACCGCCGGCCGCGCATCGGACCGGGCGAGCGCGGCAAGCACCGTCCAGCCGATCGCCAGGAGCAGCAGTGCGGTTGTCGCCCACGCCCACAGCATCAGGTAGTACCACTCCTTGCCGAGGATCCGGCTCATCGACGCGGCGCCCAACACGAGAGAGACGCCCACGACCAGGTGGAGGCGCACGAGCGCCGGCCGCTCGAGCCGGCGCGCCAGAAGCGCCGCGGCGAGCCAGGCCACCAGCAGCACGATACCTGGGACCAGCGATCCGTCGGCGTCCCCCGAGGCCTGCAGAAGGGTGCCGTCGGCCCGCACGTCGCCGATCAAGCCCACGAGGTCGAGGTGGTGCAACGCGAGCTCCACCCCACGCCCGATCCCCGCAGGCTCTTCCGGGCCGGCCGGCGTGACCAGATGGTCGTAGAGGGCACGCAGGTTGCCGGGATCGTTGACCGCCTGGTCGACCACCGGCGGGATCCAGAGCAGGACCCCGACAACGCCGGCGGCGATCCCCCACCGGGCGACCCGCCGCCGCTCGCTGGAACCGGGGGTGGCATGGAGCCATTGGCGGACCGCGGCGACGGCCGCAACCGCGCCGAGCCCCACCGTGAGCCCGAGGTACGGAACGTGGGTCTGTACACACAACGAGCCCACCGCCACCGCCACCGGCAGCATGACCACGTCCCCGCAGGCCACCGACCACACCGCCAGGAGGAACACGACCCACCAGAGCAACGGCAGGTACGGGTTCCAGGGTTGGGTGAGCGCGGCGAGCCCGTAGCCGAGGCACAGCAGCGCCAGCAGCGCCGCGACGGCGATGACGAGGCGTGTCCCTCCGCGGCGGGCGGCGATGGCCAGGGACGCCCCCAGCGCGCCGACGTTCAGCGTGATCGCCCCCACCAGCATCGCCCAGGACGATGACCCGAGGACCCGGTACATCGGCGCCAGCAGGTAGAAGCTCAGCGGCCCCGGGTGGCTTCCCTGCTCCATCAGGCTGGGCCCGATGCGTCCCGGCAGCCCGATGAGCGGCGTGTGCCGGGTGCCGACATCTCGGAGCCGCAGCTCGGTCATCGTGAGGTCGAGGACGGGGTACCAGTGGGGCCGGCGCAGCGTCACGGCCGCGACGACGAACGGCACGGCGAGGACGACGAACGACGCCGCGGCCACGTGCCAACGACGGTCGACCGGGGGCGCGGCGGTCGCGGAATCGAGCTGGTCAGAGGCGGTGCGTTCGGGCGGTACGGCGGTACTCACCCGGACCGACGGCATGGCGGGCGAGTATACGAGTGGCCGTTGGTGGGCAACGTCCCGGGCGGTGGGCGAGCCGGGCCGACGGGCGGTCGAAGGTTTCCCCGCTCGTTCCGTGGCGAGCAGACGCCAAGACGGCCCCGTCAGGCCGGGTGGCCGCGGTGTAGCTTGGCCCGCTATGCCGGATGCTGCTCGCGGGTCCCGACGCCGGCCCGACGACGACGGACGGCCCGCCGTCGACGCGAGCGACGCGCCCGCCACCGGCGGCGTACTGCCAGCGCGGGCCCGGCTGATCGCGCTCAGCTTCCTGATGCTGTTCGCCGAGCTGGCGCTGATCCGCTGGCTGGGCGGGCACATCTTCTACCTGTCGTACTTCTCCAACTTCGTCCTGCTGGGCAGCTTCCTCGGCTTCGGGCTCGGCTTCCTGTGGGCGAGCCGATCCGGCCGTTCGATCTACCCGGTCGCCCCGCTGCTGCTCGGCGGCCTCGTCGCCTACGTCTATGTCGCGGACGTGCCGCTGGACGTGACGATGCGTGACGTCATCTTCTTCCAGTCGATCACCCCGTCGAGCGCCCTGCCGCGCGAGGTCGTGCTGGCGCTGCTGTTCGTCAGCGTCGCCGCCACCATGGCGTGCATCGGCGACGGGGTGGCCCGCACATTCAGGCTGTTCCGCCCCCTCGACGCCTACAAGTGGGACCTGGTCGGCAGCGTGCTGGGCATCGTCAGCTTCACGGTGTTGGCCTTCCTGGGGGCACAGCCGGTCGTCTGGGGGGCCATCATCGCCGCCGTCTTCCTCGCCACGCTGCCCCTGCGGCGCGTCGGGCGAGCGGTGCTGTGCGGGGCCGGCATCGTGCTGCTGCTCGTTCCCCTGGTCGGCGAGGCCCGCGACCGGAGCGTGAGCGATCAGGAGGCCGGCTTCGTCGAGGGGGCAACCAACAAGCGGATCCTGTGGTCGCCCTACTACCGCATCACGTCGCTGGACAACCCCGACGGGGGCAAGAGCGTCTTCGTCAACCAGACACCCCACTGGCACCAGTTCCCCACCGCCGGCAACCCGCTCTACGAACGGGTGTACGAGCGCGCCGGCGACCCCGTCGGCGGGGACGTGCTCGTCATCGGCGCCGGGTCGGGCAACGATGTGGCCGCGGCGCTGCGCCGGGGCGCCGGGCACGTCGACGCCGTCGAGATCGATCCCCGGCTCATGGACATCGCCGAGCGCAGCCATCCGGAGGATCCGTACGGCGATCCCAGGGTCGAGACGCACGTCGACGACGGGCGGGCCTTCCTCGAGCGGTCCGACAAGCGCTGGGACCGCATCCTTCTGGCCTTGCCCGACTCCCTGACGCTCGTGCAGGGCCAATCGTCGGTCCGGCTCGAGAGCTACCTCTTCACCGAAGAGGCGGTGCGCTCGGCCCGAGAGCACCTGGCTCCGGGCGGCGTGTTCGCCATGTACAACTGGTACCGCCAGGACTGGCTGGTCGACCGGTACGCCGAGACCCTGGCCGGTGTGTTCGACCGCCCGCCGTGCGTCAGCCGGCTGGGCAACAACCTGGCCGTGCTCGTCGCCTCCGACGATCAGAGCGCCGTGGACTGTCCGGCCGACGAGGTTTGGGCGTCCCGCCCGGACGCCCCCGAGCCCGTGTCCGATGACCATCCGTTCCCGTACCTGGAGAGCCGCTCCGTGCCCACCCTGTACGTGGTCAGTGGCCTGTTGGTACTGGCCCTGTCGGTGGGAGCGGTTGCGGGCACCACGCTGGTCGGTCGCCGCAACAAGGCGGGTGCCCTGCGCGAGTTGGGTGGCTACGCCGATCTGTTCTTCATGGGTGCGGCGTTCATGCTCCTGGAGACCAAGAGCGTGGTGCAGTTCGCCTTGCTGTTCGGCACCACCTGGCTCGTCAATGCCCTGGTCTTCGTCGGTGTCCTCGGCAGCATCCTCGTGGCCGTGGCGGTCTCCCGGCGCGTGACCTTCCGGCGGCCGGCGCGGCTCTACGGCGTCCTGCTGGGTGCGCTCGCGCTCGCCTGGGTGATCCCGCCCGCGCGGCTGCTCGAGCTCGACGTGGTGCCCCGCTTCCTGGCGGCCACGACGTTGGCCTTCTTTCCCATTTTCACGGCCAACCTGGTGTTCACGCAGCGCTTCAAGGACACGTCCAGCTCGACCATGGCCTTCGGAGCCAACCTCGTGGGCGCGATGGTGGGTGGCCTGCTGGAGTACGCCGCCCTCATCACCGGCTACCGCAACCTGCTGTTCGTCGTGGCCGTGGCCTACGGGTTGGCCTTCCTCACCGGCCGTAGCCACCTGTCGTCCCAGGTTGCGAGCACGGAGGCACATCCGACACCGGCGCGGTCGCAGCACGACCTGGATGCCGCGCTGGAGCGCATCGGCCCGCCGTGACCGACGCCGCGACCGACGGGCCCGCGCTGATGACCGCGCCGGCCGCCGGGCCGACCGTCGGTCCCAGCGCACCGCGGAAGCGTGGCGACCTCCAACGCGCCCTGGCTCTGCTGGCGCCGATGGCCGTCGTGGCCGTCGCGTGCGTGCTGCCCATCGTGGAGCTCTGGCGGGCACCGGGGTCGCCGATGGAAGAGGGCTTCATGCTCACCTTCCCCGAGCTGGTGCTCGAGGGCCAGATCCCGAACCGGGACTTCCTCCACCTGTACGGCCCCGGGAGCCTGTGGGTGCTGGCCGGTGTCTTCAAGGTGTTCGGGACGACGCTCGCGACGGAGCGGGTGGTCGGGTTGCTGCAGCTGCTCGGCGTGGTGTTCGGCGTGTTCGCGCTGGTGCGTCCGTGGGGCCGCTGGGTGGCGGTGGCCGGGGCGGTCATGACGGCGGTCGTGCTGCTGCCCCCGGCCGGCCTCGTCGCCATGGCCTGGCCCGGGGGCCTGGCGCTCGGCCTCTGGGCGCTCAACGCCGCGCTGGCCGGCGGGACCGCGCCGCCCTCGTCGCGGCGTCGCGGGCGACTGTTCCTCGTTGCCGGCGTGCTTGCCGGCGCCGCATTGCTCTACCGGCCGGACCTCGCGGCCGCCATCGGACTGTCGGCGGCCGTGCTGTGGTGGGGCCTGGACCGCGGGGCACGGCTGCGATTGGCGGGCGGCCTTGTGCTCGGGCTGGCGCCGTACGCGATCCATCTGGCCACGGCCGGTGTGGCGAACGTGATAGACGGCCTCGTCCTCGAGCCGGTGTTCGAGCTCCGCGCCGGCCGCAGCCTCCCCTTCCCACCCTCATGGGGGCATTTCGACGGGTTCCTCCAGCGCGTGGGGGCGCTCATCGAGCCGTCGTGGCCGCTGCCGGCGCCCGCCAGCCCGGCCCAGCTCACGCTATGGGTGGGGCTCCTGCTGGCCGCCACGGTCGCGCTCGTCGCCGCCGGCATCGCAGCGGCCCGCCGCGGCGACCGCCGACTCCTGGTCATGGCCCTCTTCTGCGTCGGCCTGCTCCCCCAGGCGATCCAGCGCGCCGACTCGACGCACCTCGCGTGGGTGAGCTGCGTGCCACTCGGCCTGCTGCCGGCGGCGGTGGTCGAGGGGCAGCGGCCCTGGCGCCCGGCCTGGTCGCGGGGGCGCACGGCAGTCGTTGCCGCAGCCGTTCCCGTGGCCGCAACCCTGGCGCTCGCCCCCACGTTCGTCTGGGGCGTGTACGGCGACTACGTCGGGCGCAGCTTCGGGGTCGACCCGATCGAGGCCGGAACCATGCGCCGCGGCGAGCGCGCCTTCCCCTACGGGCGCCTCGAGGCGGTCGCTGCCGTGAACGCCATGCTGCCGGAGCTCGAGCGCGTCACCGAGCCCGGCGACGCCCTGTTCGTCGGGCCCGTCGACCTGCGCAGGACGAACTACAGCGAGGCCTACCTGTACTACCTGATGCCGGAGCTCGAGCCGGCCACGCGGTTCCTCGAGATGGACCCCGGCCTCGCCAACGCCGAGGACTCGGGCATGGCCGACGAGCTCCGGCGGGCCGACGTCGTCGTCCTCTCCTCGATCTACGCCAACTGGGACGAGCCCAACGACTCACGCAAGTTCGGACCGAACGAGCCGAACGAGGTGATCGACGAGGAGTTCTGCTTGATCGGGTCGTACGGCGACGGGTATCGGGGGCGCGGCCTGTTCGAGTTGTACCGGCGCTGCTGAGTCCACGTCCCGTTGACCCCGCGGGCTAGGTTGATCGCCCGACAACCGACTGGGGGCTCAGACATTCGGACATGACGACGCTCATCATCATCCCGACGTACCTGGAAGCCGAGAACGTCGTCGACATCCTGCGCCAGGTGCGGACATCGGCCCCCGAGGCGGACATCCTCGTCGTGGACGACAGCAGCCCCGACGGCACGGCCGACCTGGCCAAGCAGACCGCCGAGGAGTTGGGCCAGATCGAGGCGCTGGTCCAGCCCGAGAAGACCGGCCTGGCCGCGGCCTACCGGGCCGGCTTCGCCCATGGGTTCGCCGGCGGCTACGACGTCATGGTCCAGATGGACGCCGACTTCTCGCACGATCCGGCGATGCTGCCGGAGCTGCTGCGACTGGTCGAGGGCGCCGCCGACGTGGTCATCGGTTCCCGGTACGTCGCCGGGGGCGGCATCACGGACTGGCCCACCATTCGCCGACTGCTGTCGCGGGGCGGAAACCTGTACGCGTCGACGCTGCTGGGACTGGGGATCCGCGACGCGACATCGGGCTTCCGCGCGTACCGCGCCGACCTCCTGCGCACCATCGAGGCCGGTGCGACCCGAGCCACCGGCTACGGATTGCAGGTGGAGCTCGCCTACCGGGCCCACCGCCTGGGTGCCCGGGTCGTCGAGGTGCCCATCACGTTCAAGGACCGTGTCCATGGCGTGTCGAAGCTGTCGTGGCACATCATCGGCGAGGCCATGTCGCTGGTTGCATGGTGGTGCGTGCGCGATCGTCTGCTGCGCAGGGGCGAGGGGCGGCGCGAGGACGTCAATACGGCCAGGTCTCGCCGTCGTGACCCAGGGCCCGGGCCAGCCGGCCGAGCCGCGCCACCAGCAGCGCCTTGATCGCGAGGTTGCGGGCGAACCACGGCACCTCGCGGAGCTGGCGGGCGGCATTGCGAACCCGCGCCCAGCCCGGCACCGGCTCCCGCCGGTATTCGGCGAGAGACCGACTGCGGCCGATGTAGCGCCACTGGCGCGACGCCAGCAGCTCCGCCCCGATCGCGGCGCTCACACCCAGCGACGAGAACGCATCGTGGACGAGCATCGTCCCGCCCGGTGCCACCCGCGCTCCCCACTCGCGCAGGTCATGGCGAGCCGGGCCAACCCGGTGGGCGCCGTCGACATGCAGCAGGTCGACGGGCCCGGCCACGTCCGCGAGGGCCTCGTGGCTGAAACGACGAACGTACGTGACGCGGTCCCGGACGCCGGCCCGATCCAGGTTGGCCAGGAACACATCGCGGTCCTCGGCGGCGACGGCCGCGAAGCCGCCGATCTCGTGTGGCCCCCGGTCGTTGCCGGCGTGGGGGTCGATGGCCACGACCTCCACGCCTGGTAGCGCAGACCGGGCGATCGCAATCGTCGAGCGACCCCGGAAGCTGCCGATCTCGACGATCCGCCCACCCGGCGGCACCGCCGCAGCCCGCGCCGCGAGGCGCGCCAGCTGGTCGGGGCTGAACCAGCCCTCGACCCCTTCCAGCGCTCCCAGCAGTTCGGTGAGCGGCGCGGGTGGCCTGGGATCGCCATCGCCACCGGTCGCCGCACTAGCGTGCATGGCTCGTTCACATTAGGGCATCAGCGGATGTGTACGTCTCGGTCGATAATCGTCTTTAGCTGGGGACACCACGGGCCTTGAGCAACGCGACGCACGAGCCAGCCGAGCCGGACGGAACCGCCGTCGCCAAGATCGGCGACATGGCGGCGGGCGCGGGCGTCCGTCGCGTCCACGTGCTGGCGTGGCGCGATCTCGACGACGTGGAGGGCGGGGGTTCGGAGCTGCACATCCACGAGGTGGCCCGCAGATGGGCCGCGGCCGGCGTCGACGTCACGCTCCGAACGTCGTGGGCCCAAGGCCAGCCCACCGAGGCGGTCCGCGATGGTTACCGGGTCGTGCGGCGGGCCGGTCGCCACATGGTGTTCCCCCGCGCCGCCGCCGCCGAGCTGTTCCGGCGCACCGGGCCCCGCGACGTGCTGATCGAGATCTGGAACGGCATGCCGTTCCTCAGCCCCCTGTGGAGCCGCGGGCCGCGCATCGTCGTCATCCACCACGTCCACGCCGAGATGTGGAAGATGGCGCTCGGGCCCCGGCTCGGCGCCCTGGGCGAGCTGTTCGAGCGGCGCGTGGCGCCGCCGCTCTACCGTCGGACCACGATCGTCACGGTGTCGGAGTCATCCAGGCGCGAGCTGGTGGACGTGCTCGGACTGCCGGCCGACCGGATACGGGTCATCCCCAACGGCGTCGATGGCCGCTACACGCCCGGCGAGGTGGCCAAGGAACCGGACCCCCTCATCCTCGCCGTGGGTCGCCTGGCCCCGGTCAAGCGCTACGACGCCTTGATCCGGGCGGCCGATGTGGCCCGCCGCCGCCTTGTGCGCCCCCTGAGGCTCGAGATCGTCGGCGAGGGCTTCGAGCGCCCGCTCGTCGAGTCGGTCATCGACCAGCTCGACGCCGGCGGCTGGGTCACGCTCCGGGGCTGGGTCAGCGAGGCCGAGAAGATCGACCTGTACCGGCGCGCGTGGATCATCGCCTCGGCCTCGGCCCGAGAGGGCTGGGGCCTGACCCTCACCGAGGCGGCCGCGTGCGGCACCCCGGCGGTCGCGTCCCGCATCGGTGGCCACGAGGACGCGGTCATCGATGGCGTCAGCGGTCTGCTCGCCGCCGCCGACCCGGAGGCGTTGGGGACTGCCATGGCGCGCGTGCTTGGTGATCGACAACTGCGTGCCCGCCTCAGCCGGGGCGCCATCGAGCGTGCCGCAGAACTCGACTGGACGGCCGCCGCGACCGAGCTCATGCGGGTGGTCGCTACCGAGGTATCGCAGCGCCGCACGCGATGAAGAACCCCCTGCCGCGCCCGACGAAACAGTCGGTCCGTCTACACCTCGGGCTGGCTGCGGCCGCCTATATCCCCCTGCTGCTGACCCAGCCAGGCTGGGTGAGCGCCGACACCAAGACCTACCTCTACCTCGATCCCGGCAAGCTCCTGAGCCGCGCCTGGTCCACGTGGGACCCGTCGATCGGTCTCGGGACGGTGACCCACCAGTACGTCGGCTACCTCTGGCCGATGGGACCATTCTTCTGGCTGGCCGACGCCGCGGGGATCCCCGACTGGGCCGCGCAGCGGCTGTGGTGGGGCACGATCATCTTCGCAGCCGGCGCAGGCGTGGCGTACCTGCTCAGGACGCTGGGGTGGCGTGGGCCGGGACTGGTCGTCGCCACCTTCGCGTACGCACTGTCGCCCTACCTCCTCACGCTGGTGGCCCGGCTGTCGGCCATCCTGTTGCCGTTCGCGGCCTTGCCGTGGCTGGTGGCGTTCACGATCCGGACCGTGCGCACCAGGGGCTGGCGCTATCCGGCGCTGTTCGCGCTCACGGTCGCGACCTGCGGCAGCATCAACGCGACCGCCCTGCTGCTCGTCGGGCTGGCACCGGCCCTCTGGCTCGTCCACGCGGTATGGGTCGCCAGGGAGGCGAGCCTGCGCCGCGTGGTCATGGCCGGGCTCAGGATCGCGGTTCTGACGATCCCCGTGTCTGCATGGTGGATCGCGGGGCTCACGGTCCAGGCGACGAACGGCCTCGAGATCCTGCGCTACTCGGAGACCGCCAAGACGGTCTCGCTGGTCTCTGTCAGCCAGGACGTGCTGCGCGGCCTCGGGTACTGGTTCTTCTACGGGTACGACCGACTCGGTCCCTGGATCGAGCCCAGCACCTACTACACCCAGTCGCCCGGGCTCATCGCCGTCACCTTCCTCCTTCCGGTCGCCGGCCTGGTAGGGGCCGTAATCGGACGGTGGCGGCATCGCGCCTACTTCGTAATGCTGGCGGCCACGGGCGTCGCCGTCGCCGTCGGCGCCTACCCGTGGGAGGACGGGCCGATGTGGCCCTGGCCGCGGGCCGTCAAGCGGTTCCTCCTGACCGACGTGGGCATGTCGATGCGCAGCCTGCCCCGGGCCGTTCCCCTCGTGGCACTCGGGCTGGCCGTGCTCCTGGGTGCCGGGGTGACCAGCATCGTGCGACGTTGGCCCCGCTGGAACCGGCCCGCCCTGATCGGCGGCGTCGCGGCGGCGCTCCTGGCGCTCCCGCCGCTGTGGCTCGGGCAGTTCGTCCCCGAGAACCTCCGCCGCCGGGACATCCCCGACTACTGGCAGGAGGCCGCCGACCATCTGGAGGCCGAGGGCCACGACAACCGCGTGCTGACGGTGCCCGGCAGCGACTTCGCAAGCTACCGCTGGGGCAACACCGTCGACCCCATCCTCCCCGGGCTGGTGGACCGGGCCTCGGCACAGCGCGAGCTCATCCCCTACGGATCGCCCGCCTCCGCCAACCTGCTCAACGCCTTCGACCTGCGGTTCCAGGAGCGAACGGCAGACGCCGACAGCATCGCCCCCATCGCCCGGCTGCTGCGGGCGGGCGAGGTGCTGGTGCAGAGCGACCTGCAGTACGAGCGCTACAACACGCCCCGGCCGCGCAACTTCTGGGACCTGGTGGCATCAGCCCCCGGCCTCGACCAGCCGGAGGAATTCGGGCCCCACGAGCCCAACATCACCATCCCCGACGTGCAGCTCGACGACGAGCTGACCATCCTGACCGACCCGACGCTCC
Source organism: Actinomycetota bacterium (assembly GCA_046723645.1). Taxonomy (GTDB): domain Bacteria; phylum Actinomycetota; class Acidimicrobiia; order Acidimicrobiales; family VFJN01; genus DASQUK01. The sequence continues at coordinate 27,422 of JBKOUY010000042.1, forward strand.
CCGATCCCCCCGAACTGGCCACCTTCCCGGTGAGCGACCCGGTGCCCTTGGTGTCGGCCCACGGGCCCGCAAACGCCCTCCTGGTGGCCGGTGACGGGGCGGGTTTGGTCGACGCCGCCGGCGCCGGGCTCATAGACGGCACCGAGCTCATCCGCTACAGCGCCAGCCTCGACGACGACGAGGTCGCCGCCGCGCTCGACGACGGCGCGGCCCTGCTGCTCACCGACTCCAACCGCAAGCGGGGCGAGCGCTGGACCACGGTTCGCCACACCCGCGGGTACACCGAGGCCGCCGACGAAGAGCCGCTCGTCACCGACATCAGCGACAACCGCCTGCCGGTGTTTCCCGACGCCGGCGGCGAGACCCAGACGGTCACGGTCTACGAGGGCGGGATCGAGGCGCGGGCCACGACCTACGGCAATCCTGTGACGTTCACGCCGGAGGAACGGGCCGCGTACGCGGTCGACGGCGACCCCGCGACCGCGTGGCGGACGGCGGCGTTCACGAACGCCCGCGGCGAGCGCCTCGAGCTCACGCTGACGAGCCCGGTGACCACCGACCGCATCACGCTGCTCCAGGCCACGAAGGACCCGCGCAACCGCTTCATCGGTTCGGCCCGGCTGAGGTTCGACGACGGCGACGCGGTGGACGTCGACCTCACCGAGCAGTCCCGCGCCGAGCCCGGGCAGGTCGTGACGTTCCCGCGGCGGACATTCGAGAAGCTGTCGCTCGAGATCCTGTCCGACACCGCGGGTGACGTCCCTCGCTACAGCGGCTACTCCAGCGTGGGCTTCGCCGAGGTGGGGATCGGCGGCGACGATGCGCGGCTCGACGAGGTGGTCCGCCTTCCCGACGACCTGCTCGACGCTGCGGGTGCCGACTCGATGGACCACCCGCTCGCGATCAGCCTCAACCGCCTCCGTCAGGACCCCACCGACACCACGCGGGTCGACGAGGAACGGGCCATCCAGCGGAGGTTCACCCTGCCCTCCTCCCGCAACTTCACCCTGAGCGGGGAGGCCCGCCTCTCGCCCAGGGCCGACGAGGTCGCGATCGACGGTCTGATCGGCCGTCCGCACGACGGCCCGGCGACCTGGGCCCGCGCCAGCAGCAATCTCGCAGGCAGCCTGGCGGTCGCCAGCGCCGCCTTCGACGGGGATCCCGCCACCGCGTGGACGACCGCCCGCAGCAGGCCGAACCATCAATGGATCGAGGTCAACCTTCCCGAGGCGGAGACCGTCGACCGCCTCCCGCTGACCGTCGTCGCCGACCGGCTGCACTCCGTCCCCACCGAGATCGAGGTGACCGTCGACGGGAGGTCACTCGGCCGGTTCCCGGTGCCCGCGATCGAGAGCCAGGACGAGCAGAACGCCACCGCCACCGTCGACGTGCCACTGCCCGAGCCCGTGACCGGGTCGACCTTCCGCCTGCGGTTCACCGGCATCAGGGCCGTGACCACGAACGACTGGTCGAGCAACCGCCCGGTCGACCAGCCCGCAGCGCTGGCCGAGATCGGCCTGCCGGGCCCCACCGTCCCTGGCCGCCCCGAGACGTTCGATAGCGGCTGCCGGGACGACCTGCTGACGGTCGACGGGGACCCCATCGCCGTGCGGGTCAGCGGCAGCATCGACGCCGCCGTGGGCCGCCAGCCGCTGGCGATCTCGACGTGTGGCGACAGCGCCGGGCCCGTCGAGCTCGAGGGCGGCGACCACGACGTCCGGGCGGCGCGAGGGGATCTCCTGGGGATCGACGTCGACCAGCTCGTGCTGCGCTCGGCGGCCGGCGGGGCCGCGTCTGCGGAGACGGTGCCGCTCGTGGCCGAGGCGAGCGCCGCCCGCACCGACGGCGAGGCCGGTGCCGTCCCCCGGGTGACCGTGGCCAGCGCGGGCCAGGACCGGGTGAAGGTCGAGGTGACCGGGGCGACCCCCGGGGAGCCGTTCTGGCTGGTGCTGGGGCAGAGCTTCAACGACGGCTGGACCGCCGACGTGGACGGCCAGGGGCTAGGCGACCCCGAGCTCGTCGACGGGTTCGCCAATGGCTGGCAGGTCGTGCCCGACGACGAGTCGCTCGTCGTCGACCTGCGGTTCGCGCCCCAACGCCGCGTCGACCTGGCGCTTGCGGTGTCGGCGGTGGCCGCGGCCGCGTGCCTGATCCTGACAATCCGCCGCCCCCGCCCAGCGATCATCGCGCCGTCGGCCATGGCCGAGCCCTACTCGAAGGTGCTCGCCTTCCGCTACGAGGGTGCGCTGCCCACCATGCGCACGGCGGTGCTGACCGGCGTGGGCGTCGGTCTGCTGGGGTTCGTGGTCGCGGGCCCGGCCGTGGGCCTGGTCGTCGGGGGTGCCGCCGGATTGGGGGCGCGCCATGAGACGTTCCGGCGCTGGCTCCTGCTCGCGAGCCCGCTCGCCCTCGGCCTCGCCGCCCTCTACGTGCTGTACATCCAGGTGCGCCACGGGCCTGCACCGGGGTACGAGTGGCCGATCGAGATGGACCGTATGCACCCGTTCGGGTGGCTGGCGATCCTGCTCGTGGTGGCCGACGTGATCGTCGACCGGGTGTGGCAAGCTCGACGCACCGACACATGACGGCCACAGACAGCAGCTTCATCTTCGGTGTCGACCTCGACGGCGTATGCGGCGACTACACAGGCGCCCTGCGCGAGATCGTGGCCCGGCACCGCCAGGTCGATCCCGGGTCGCTCCCGCTCGAACGCTCGTGGGACTTCCGGGAGTGGGGCCTGTCGCCGACGGAGTTCGAGCGGATCCACCAGGCGGCCGTGCTCGAGCACCGGATCTTCCGGACCATGCCAGCCTTCGAGGGCGTGGCCGAGGTGTTGTGGCGCCTGTCCGACGCCGGCGTCTGGATCCGGATCATCACCCACCGCCTGTACGTCAACTGGGGACACGCCACCGCGGTCGCCGACACCGTGGACTGGCTCGACGCCATGAACATCCCCTACCGCGACCTGTGCTTCCTGGGCGCCAAGCCGCAGGTGGAGGCCGACTGCTATGTGGAGGACGCCCCCCACAACGTCGTCGCCCTGCGCGACACCGGGGCGTACGTGATCGTCTTCGACCAGCCGTACAACCGTGGCATCGACGGACCGCGCGCCATGGACTGGGCCGGTGTCGAGGACCTGGTGGGCGCCCGGGTCGCGGACCTGGGCCTGAGTCTGCAGGCGCCCCTGCCGGGATTCGAGGACGCCCGCGGCCGGCTGCGGCGCCGGATGGCACGCCCAACGCCCTGAAGC
>JBKOUY010000001.1:0-8385 GCA_046723645.1 Actinomycetota bacterium
AGGCCGGCGATGTAGGCGGCGCCGAGCGCCGTCGTCTCCTGCACGATCGGGCGGGCCACCGGGACCTGGAGCTGGTCGGCCTGGATCTGCAGGAGCAGGTCCATCGCCGACGCGCCGCCGTCGACGCGCAGCTCCGGTATCGTTTGTCCCGAGGCCGCCGACATGGCATCGACCACATCGCGGGTCTGGTAGGCCATCGACTCCACCACGGCGCGGGCGAGATGGGCGGGCGTGGTCCCCCGGGTGATGCCAAGGATCGTGCCCCGGGCGTAGGGGTCCCACCACGGGCTGCCCAGGCCCGTGAAGGCCGGTACGACCACCACGCCTCCCGTGTCGCCGCAGGTCGCCGCGAGGGGGCCGATCTCGGCGCTCTCGGCGATCAGCCCGAGCCCGTCGCGCAGCCACTGGACGGCGGCGCCGGTGACGAAGATCGACCCCTCCAGGGCGTACGTCGCCCCGGGCCGCCCCTGCATGGTCCAGGCGACGGTCGTGAGCAGGCCCTCCACCGGCTCGGGGCAGGCCTCGCCCACGTTCATGAGCACGAAGCTGCCGGTGCCGTAGGTGTTCTTCGCCATCCCCGGCGCCAGGCAGGCCTGCCCGAACAGTGCCGCCTGCTGGTCGCCGAGCACGCCCGATACGGGGGTGCCGCTCGGCACGGGCAGGCCGCCGGCGGTGACGCCGAAGCGCCCACCCGAGGGCCGGACCTCCGCGAGGGCCGCCACCGGCACCCCGAAGAGCCCGGCGAGGTCGTCCGACCAGGAGAGGCTCCCGATGTCGAAGAGGAGCGTCCGGCTGGCATTGGAGGCCTCGGTGGCGTGGACGCCGCCGTCCGAGCCGCCGGTCAGGTTCCACACGAGCCAGCTGTCGACGGTTCCGAGCGCGGTGTCCGGCGCGCCGGCGCCCGCCGGCACGCGACCCTCGGTGAGGAGCCACTCGTACTTGGTCGCAGAGAAGTATGGGTCGAGCACGAGCCCGGTGGTGGCGCGCACCCGGTCCAGGTAGCCCGCCTCGCGTAGCTCGTCCGAGCGGCCGGCCGTCCGGCGGTCCTGCCAGACGAGCGCGTTGTGCAGGGGCGCGCCGCTGCTCCGATCCCACGCCACGGCGGTCTCACGCTGGTTGGTGATCCCGATCGCTGCCACCGGCTCGCCGTCGAGGGCGGCGATCAACTCGCCGAGCGTGGCCGTGGTCGCGTCCCAGATGTCCCGGGGATCGTGCTCGACCCACCCCGGCTGCGGGAAGTGCTGCTGGAACTCGCGGTAGGCGTAGCCCGCCGGCGTCCCGTCCTCCCGCACGGCGAAGCTCCGCACCCCCGTCGTCCCGGCGTCGATGGCGATGACCACGGACATCGGCGCCGCACGCTAGTTGCTGGTTGGCGGCCTCCCGCTCCGGACCTGCGGGGATGCTGCGATGCGGTCGGCGGTCGCCGGGCCGTCGATAGTGTCAGGTCATGCGTGTGGCGATGCTCACTGGGGGTGGCGACTGCCCCGGCCTGAACGCGGTCATGCGGGCGGTCGTGCGCAAGGGGCAGGTCCACTACGGCGACGAGATGGTGGGCATCCGCGACGGCTGGCGCGGAGCCGTCGAGAACCAGGTGGTCGAGCTGTCCGTCGAGTCGTTCCGCGGCACGCTGCCTCGCGGAGGGACGATCCTGGGCTCGTCGCGGACCAACCCCTACAAGCTGGACGACGGCCCGGACCGGGTGAAGGCCACGCTGGCCGAGAACGGCATCGAGGCATTGGTCGCGATCGGCGGGGAGGACACGCTGGGGGTGGCCTCCCGCCTGGCCGACGAGGGCGTGGCGGTCGTGGGCGTGCCCAAGACGATCGACAACGACCTGTCGGCCACCGAGCTGACCTTCGGTTTCGACACCGCGGTCCAGGTGTGTGTCGACGCGATCGACCGGCTCCACACCACCGCCGAATCCCACCACCGGGTGATGGTCGTCGAGGTGATGGGCCGCCACGCCGGGCACATCGCCCTATGGGCCGCGATCGCCGGCGGGGCGACGATGGTCCTGGTTCCCGAGCGGCCCTTCGACATCGACGAGGTGTGCCGGGTCATCCGGCACCGGCACGTGCGGGGCCGTTGGGCGTCGATCGTGGTCGTCGCCGAGGGCGCCCAGCCCATCGAGGGCACGATGGCCACGGCCACGGCCGAGATCGACGCCTTCGGCCACCCGCGGCTCGGGGGGATCGGTGATCAGGTGGCCACCGCCATCGAGGAGCGCACCGGCTACGAGACGCGGGCGATCGTGCTCGGCCACATCCAGCGCGGCGGGACGCCCACGGCGTTCGACCGGGTGCTGGCCACGCGCTTCGGCATCGCCGCCATCGACGCCGTCCACGCCGGCGCGTTCAACACGATGGTGGCCCTGCGCGCCGGCGACATCGTCAGGGTGCCGCTGAGCGCGGGCACGGCCGAGCTCAAGCTCATCGATCCCGCCCTCTACGACGTGGCGTCGGTGTTCTTCGGTTGATTCACATGATTCACCCGGCGTCGCCCTGACCCCGGAGCCGCGGGTAGTCACCGGCGCACGTGACCGGACCGCCGGTGGCGCCCGAATCCACCTGGACGTCCTGCGGTTCGCCGTCGACCAGGAACCGGACGGAGTCCACGCCCGCGAGCTCGTTGGCGGTGCAGACGATCTGCCCGAACGCGGCGCGCTGATTTTCGCCCTCGACGTTGAAGATCTCGCTCGTCAGGTCGACCACCAGGGTCCCGCGGGCCAGCTCCGGTTGCGACGCCAGGCGGGTGTCCTGGGGGATCAGGTTGGTGATGCCGTCGGCCCGTTCCCGGGCGTTGGGGGTCGCCCTCAGCAGCGTCTCGAGCACTGCCGCCGGGTCGGGGCCCGTGGCCGGGCTGCCGGCCGGCACGCGTCGCTCGACGTCCACGAGGCGCGGGTCCTCGGGCGACCGGACGAGCGAGATCGGGACGGCGACCGTCTCTTGGGATGCGGTGTCCTCGGTGGTGGCGTCGACGGCCTCGTCGGGGACGTTCTCGCGGGAGATGGCGCGGGGATTGTCGTCGGTCGGTATGCCGCACCCGGCGGCTCCCAGCGTCACCGCAGCCAGCGCCGCGGAGCACACGGCCGTGCGGAGGTGGCGGCTCATGGCGCCTCCGTCGGCAACTCGATCACGAAGCGCGATCCCTGCTCGCCGTTTGACCGGTCCTCGACCCACACCGAGCCGCCGTGCAGGCGCACGTGCTCGGCGACCAGCGCCAGGCCGAGACCGACGCCGTCGACGCCGAGCCGGCGCCCGGCGCGCGAGCCGCGGTTGAACCGGTAGAAGATCGACTCGCGGTCCTCGAGGGGCACCCCGGGGCCGTTGTCCTCGACGGCGATCAGCACGTTGTCGTCATCCTTGCGCAGCTGCACCCGGGTCGCTCCGTCTCCGTACTTGGCCGCATTGTCGAGCAGGTTGGCGATCACTCGCACCAGCCGCCGCTTGTCGGCCTTCACCACCACGCCGGCGAGGTTGGCGTCGATGTCGACGGGCACGTCGGCGTCGGTCGAGGCGGTGACCGCCTGCATGATCAGCTCGGCCAGATGGACCTCCTCGAGGTCGAGGTGCATGACGCCGGCGTCGAACCGGGAGATCTCCAGCAGGTCCTCGACCAGCTGCCGGAAGCGGTCGATGTCGGCGACCATGAGGTCGAGCGCCGCCTTGGCCCGCTCGGACATGTCCTCGCGCTGGTTCTCGAGCACCTCGATCGACGCCGACAGGGTCATGAGCGGCGAGCGCAGCTCGTGGCTGACGTTGGACGCAAACCGGGCGTCGCGCTGGATCCGCTCCTCGAGTGCGGCCGCCATGTCGTTGAACGAGTCGGCCAGCGGCGCCAGGTCGGCGTCGGCGCTGGCCTCGACGCGCGTGTCGAGCCGCCCGGTCGCCAGCGCGTGGGCCGCCTCGCCGATCCCGACCAGCGGCCGCAGCACCCGGCGGGCGGCCCACCAGCCCAGGGCGGCGCCGGCCAGGGTGGTGATCAGGGCCGCGGCCAGCAGCGAGATGCTGATCGACTCGAGCGTCGACTCCAGCTCGTCCAGCGACACGATCTCGAAGTAGGCGCCGTTGACGGATTCGAGGGGCACGCCGACGGCCAGCTCGGTCTCGTCGTTGTACCGGAAGCGCATCCGCGCCGGCTGCCCGGACCGCACCAGCTCGCTGAGCTCTGCCGGCAGGCTGTCGCCGCTGAACTCGGCGTTGAGCGGGTACCACGTGCCCTCCAGCAGCAGCACCGGATTCGAGCCCGTCGGCGTCACGAGCGACGACACCACGCCCAGCGGGTCGCTCACGTCGGACTCCAACTGGGTGCGCACGTTCTGGGCGTTGGCGTACGTCTGGGCGGTGGCGGCCGACTCGCGCTGGTCGAGCAGGTTGCGCCGTGTCAGGCCGATGGTCGCGCCCGCCAGCACGGCCGACATGAACAGGGCCCCGACCGCGAAGGCGATGGTGATGCGGGCTCGGAGTCCCAGACGGGGGAGGAAGCGCCTCACCGGGCCCGGGTTCAGGCCTGGAGCTTGTAGCCCAAGCCGCGCACTGTGACGACGTGGCGCGGGTTGGCGGGGTCGGCCTCGACCTTCGTGCGCAGCCGGCGCACGTGCACGTCGACCAGGCGGCCGTCACCGAAGTAGCCGTAGCCCCACACCCGCTCGAGCAGCACCTCGCGGCTGAACACTCGGCCCGGGCTGGACGCGAGCTCGACCAGCAGGCGGAACTCGGTCTTGGTCAGGTGGATCTCCTCGCCGCCGCGGCGGACCACGCCCTCGTCGGGGATGATCTCGAGATCGCCGAAGCGGAGGTGTGTGGCGGTGGCGTCGGTGGCGCGGGCGCGGCGCAGCAGCGCCCGGATCCGCGCCGAGAGCTCCTTGGGCGCGAACGGCTTGGTCAGGTAGTCGTCGGCACCGGCCTCCAGCCCCGCCACCACGTCGTGGGTGTCGGCTCGCGCCGTCACCATCACGATCGGGACGTCGGAGGTGCGGCGGATTGCCCGGCAGACGTCGAACCCGTCGATGCCAGGGAGCATGATGTCGATGAGCACCACATCGGCAGGCTGGCGCTGGAACGAGCTGAGCGCCTCCTCGCCGGTGTCGGCTTCCTCGACCGACCAGCCCTCGTCCTCGAGGGCGAGCTTGACTGCAGTGCGTATCCGCTCGTCGTCTTCGACCGACAGGATCCGTGTCCCCACGGCCCAAGATGGTGCCTCATCTCGCGCGCCCGCGCCGAACGGGCGGGTCGAGCGGGGCCTAGTCAGTCGGCAAAGCCGTCGGGCTCGAGGTTGCGATAGGCCGCCAGCAGCGCCTCGCGCCCGGGCCCCCTGCTCGTGCGGTAGTGCAGCCCGCCGGGCAGGTCGGATCCCAGCACCCGGCAGGTCACCAACGCCCTGGCGCCCTCGTCGGTGAACGACGCGAGACCCCGGAGGTCGATGTCGAGATGGGAGGGCCCGGTGGCCACGGCGGCGGTGGCGGCGTCGATCAGGGCATTGCCGGTCGACACGTCGAGACCGCCCTCGACGGCGATGACGACGGCGGTGCCGTCGGAGGTGACGTTGATGGCAGCGGGTTCAGGCATGGAGGGGGCGGGAGCGTCGCTGCCGAAGGGAGTGGGTCGCGTGGGCGACCCTGCGGCTGCGGCGGACATCTCCACGAGGATGCCCACGGATCGTGACGGCGCGGGGCGCAAGTCCATTGCGATCTCGTAACGAGTTGGCATCTCAGTGACTCACGGCACATCGTGGGCGCCCAGCGAGCTGAGCAACGTACGCAACGTGCGGAAGAGCCCGGGGCCGGCGGCCACGATCGACCCCGCAGCCGGTCCGGTGAGCCCGCCGTCGATCGTCGACAGGAGGGCACCGGACTCGGCGGCGACGAGGCTCCCGGCCGCCAGATCCCACCACGCCAAGCCCCGTTCGAAGTAGCCGTCGACCCGCCCGCACGCCACCGAACACAGGTCGACCGCCGCCGCGCCCATGCGGCGGATGTCTCGGATGCGGGGGAGCAGCTCGACCAGCACCTGCGCCTGGGCCCGGCGTCGCTCGGCGGCGTAGCCGAAGCCGGTCGCGAGGAGCGCGGTGCCGAGGTCGTCGAGCGAGGAGCACGCGATCGGCTCGCCGTTGCGCCGCGCCCCGCCGCCCCGCGTGGCGGTGAACACGTCGTGGTGAATGGGGTCGATCACCACCCCGGCCACGACGCCGGCGTCGTCCTCGGCGGCGATGGACACCGCCCAACCGGGGTGGCCGTAGAGGTAGTTGGTGGTGCCGTCGAGGGGGTCGATCACCCAGCGCAGGCCGCTGGTCCCCGGGGACGCGCTGCCCTCCTCGGCCACCAGGCCGTCGTCGGGGCGGGCGGCGAGCAGCGTCGACACGATGAGCCGCTCCGACGCCCGGTCCATCTCCGACACCATGTCGGTGGCCGTCGACTTGGTCTCGACGGTGGCGCGCGCCCGCCCGAGCCCGTCGACCAACAGGTCCGCGGCCCGCTGCGCAGCGGTGGTGGCGAGGTCGAGGAGCTCGGCCGGCCCGGTTGCCACGGACATGGCGAGCGACGGTACCGTCCGGCCCGACCCCACCCTCCAGCCCGACCCCGACCACCGCCCCTAGCGGCGTCGGCCTGGCGGCCGACTCGTTGCCCCTGATGGCGTCGGTCTGCGACCGACCCTCCGGCCCGACCCCGGCTGCCGCCCCTAATGGCGTCGGTCTGCGACCGACTCGTACTGTCCTCGTGATGGCCCCCGATGCGCCCGACGCCCGCGCTGTGGTGGACCTGCGCAGCGACACGGTCACGCGCCCGACGGCGGCGATGCGGCGGGCCATGGCCGACGCCGAGGTCGGCGACGACGGATTCGGCGACGACCCCACGGTCAACCGTCTGCAGGAGGTGTTCGCCAACCGGATGGGCAAGGCCGAGGCGCTCTTCGTCCCGTCGGGCACGATGGCCAACCAGATCGCCCTGCGGGTCCTGGCGGCCGCCGGCACGCTGGTGGTGGCCGGCAGGCGTCAGCACGTCGTGACCCATGAGGGCGGCGCGTTCGGCGTGAACCAGGCCGCCCAGCTCCACGTGGTGGACGACGCCGACGGCACCCTCGACCCCGGCGAGATCGCACACCTGGTCGCCGGCGCCGAGCACCGCTGGCCGGCACCGGCGGCCGTGGTCGTGGAGAACACGCACCTGGCTGCGGGCGGCCGCCCCTGGCCGCTCGACAGGCTCGACGCCGTCGCCGACGTCGGTGTTCCCGTCCACCTCGACGGGGCCCGGCTGTTCAACGCCGCCGTTGCCGCGGGCGTGACCGTGGCGGAGCTGGCGGCCCGGGCGACCCTCGTGACCGCGTGCCTGTCGAAGGGTCTGGGCGCGCCCATCGGGTCGCTGCTGGCGGGGCCGGCCGATCTGATCGGCCGGGCACGCGTCGAGCGCAAGCGGCTGGGTGGCGGCATGCGCCAGGTCGGGATCGTGGCGGCCGCCGGCCTCGTGGCGTTGGACACGATGGTCGAGCGGCTGGCCGACGACCACGCCCGGGCTCGGGCGCTCGCCGAGGCCGTGGCCGAGCGGTGGCCCGACGCCGGCTGCGACCCCAAGGAGGTTGAGACCAACGTCGTGCTGTTCCACCACCCCGATCCGGCCGCCCTGCTGGGGGCGCTGGCAGCCGACGGGGTGTGGGCCGTGACGCTGGGCCCCCAGCTCGTCCGGTTCGTCACCCACTGCGACGTCGACGACGCCGCGATCGCCCGGGCGGTCGCGGCCATCCGCAGGGCGCCCTAGCGGGCGCGCAGGTCAGCGGCCATGCCCCCCACGCTGCTCGACGAGGCGCCGGCCCGCGCGTTGGCCGTGTATGCCCACCCCGACGATCCCGAGGTGTCGTGCGGGGGGACGCTCGCCCACTGGGCGCGGACCGGCGCGGACGTGCGCCTCGTGGTGGTCAACGCCGGCGACAAGGGCTCGCCCGACCCCGCCACCGACCCCGCCGAGCTGACGGAGCGCCGGGGGAGCGAGGTCGACGCCGCCGCGGGCGTGCTCGGGCTGGCCGGCGTCGAGCGCATGGGGCTGCCCGACGGCGAGGTGACCAACGACCCGGCGCTGCGGGCGCGGCTCGTGGAGTTGATCCGCACGCACCGCCCCGACATCGTCGTGTGCCCCGACCCCACGGCGATCTTCTTCGGCGACAGCTACGTCAACCACCGCGACCACCGGGAGGTGGGTTGGGCCGTCGTCGACGCCGTCGCCCCGGCGGCGGGCAGCCCGCTGTACTTCCCGGAGACCGGCCCTGCGCACCAGGTCGCCGCCCTGCTGCTGTCGGGGACCTTCGAGCCCGACGTGTGGGTCGACATCTCCGACTCGCTAGAGCTCAAGATCGCCGCCGTGCAGTGCCACGAGAGCCGGGTGGGTGGCGATCCGGC
>JBKOUY010000052.1:0-12879 GCA_046723645.1 Actinomycetota bacterium
CCGACTACATCTTCGCCGACGTCGTCCCGGGCGCACCCGAGGGCACCGTGGTGAGGGCCACGGCCACCGCCCGCGCGGTACCATCTGATAATTCTTGACAACTTTCGATAGTTTACAGCATACTCCGGTGCGTGAGCATGCAGGTGACGGTCGCGCTCCACCCCGAGGGGCCCATCGCGATCAAGGCCGCCAGGGGCGCGACCGACGCCGCCCGCCTCCGCCTCGAGGCCGAGCGCCTGGAGCGCGCCGCGCATCCCGGGCTCGTCGCGGTCGTGGCGGCCGTGCCGGGACCGGGCACCGGCGAACCACACGGCGGCGACTGCGGCGACGACACCCACAACGCGACCGCCGACGCCGGCGATCCGATCGGCGACCGGGGCAGCGCTGAACCCGATGCCGTGCTCCGCACCCGGTTCGCCGGAGATCCCGTCTCCCACTGGACCGGCTCGGTCGAGCGCGTCGCCGGGCTGGGCGCGGCGGTCGCCGCCACGCTGGCCGACCTCCACGGCATCGGTGTGGTGCACGGGCGCCTCGACGCCACGCACATCCTCGTCGGCGACGACGGACGTCCGCGACTCTGCGGCCTCTCGCACCCAGGCGGGGCCGAGCCACACGACGACGTCGCAGCCCTGGCACGGGTCCTCGGCGACGTATTGGCCCGGGCGGGCACTCAACCGCGGCTGACGCGGCCCTGGTTCGGGCGGTCCGGCACCGCCCACCGCCGGGCTCTCGAGCAGGTGATCGCGCGGGCGCTCGATCCCGTCCCGAGCCGGCGGCCCACCGCCCGGTTGCTTGCAAGCTCGCTCCTCGCCGCAGTCCCCGGCGCCGAGCTCCCCGCGGGCGGCCCGCGGTCGCCTGCGCCCGAACCCAGGCCTGTGCCCCCGGACGAGCACTTGCTCGACCTCGTCTTCTCACACGAGCTGACCGACGACGAGCGCTGGGCGCAGGCGTTCGGGGACCAGCCACCGGAGCCGGGCACCGGCGTCGGCGCCGAGCCCGCGCCGGCGAGCGGCGAGCGCGGCGGTCGAGCCCGCGTGGCCGCGGGCTCGGGGGCAGCGGCGCTCGCCGCCATTGCCGCCGGCGCAGTCTTCGTCGGCGGTTGGGGGTGGCGGGGGTCGGGCGGACAACCCGCTGCCGTCCAGGCGACGGCGCCGGGCAGTCGCGGGGACTGTCCGGCCGCGGCCGCCCCAGCCGCCGACGTCAATGGCGACGGCTGCGCCGAGGCGCTGGTCGTGGAAGGCGGCACCGTCTCGGCCGGCCCGATCAGCTGGACGTTGGGCCAGCCCGGCGACCTGATCGCGGTGGGCGACTGGGCGTGCGACGGGGGGTCTGCGCCCGCCCTTCTGCGCCCGTCGACCGGCGACGTGTTCGTGTTCCCCGGGTGGGCCGCCGAGGGCGAGCCGGTGACCGTGGAGGCGCGCGACCGCCTGCCCGGTGCCGTCGCGATCCGGGGCGAGCCCGGCGACGACGGCTGCGACGACCTGGTGGTGGACCTGGGGTCGGGCGCGACCGCCAGGGTCGAGGTCCGGCGATGACCGGGCGCTGGCGCCTTGCGGCCTGGTCCGCGGCGCTCGCCGTGGGACTCCGGGCACTCCACGCCCTCGGTGCGGGAACGCTCGGCGTCCCCGTCACGTCGGCGGCGGACCTGTCCACGTGGCTGGACCGCACGCCTCCCGAGGTCATGGCGCTCGCAGTGGTGCGGCTCGCGGCGCTCGCCACGGGCTGGTATCTGGCCGTGTGCACGCTTGCCCTTGCGTTCACCCGGCCGTTCGGACGGTCCCGGGTGGCGGCGGCAGCAGCCCGGGCGACCCCGGCCGTCGTCCGTCGAGTGGTCTCCGGAGGCGGAGGCCTGGGGCTGGCGGCCGGCGCGCTCCTCGGCGCCCTGCCCTCGGCAGGCGCGGCGTTCACCGCTCTGGCACCCCGGCCGGCGGCCGCCACGGTGGTCCGCTCCGCGCAGGAACCTGGCCCGCCGACGGCGACCATGACCCGCAGCGCCCGCGACGGGCCGACCGCCGTCATGACCCGCTCGTCCACCGACGACACCGAGAACCCGCCCACCGCAGTCATGGTCCGGTTGCCCGCCGCTGGTGCGGCCTCGGCGCCGGCGCCACGGGCGCCGCCGGTGCCGGCGACCGCCGACGCTGCGCGCGCGCCGTTCACCCGGTCATCATGGACGGTCGAGGCCGGGGACTCGTTCTGGTCGATCGCCGCGGACACCGTGGCGGCAGCGGGGCGAGAGCCGACCGACCGCCAGGTGACGGCCTACTGGCGGCGCCTCGTCGAGGCCAACCGAAGCCGCCTCATCGACGCCGGCAATCCCGACCTGCTGGTGCCAGGCCAGCACCTGGTCGTTCCCGACGAGGACGGCTGAGGATCCCGATCGAGACGTCCCACGCGTGCCGTCGTGGTCCTCAGCCGGGCCGCAGCCAGCGCGCGGTCACTGCGTCCCAGCGGCGATCGCGCTCGCCAGGCGTCGCCGCCTCGAGCGCCCGTGCCACCGCCCGGTCCAGCGCCTCCTGGTCCTCGGCGATCACCTCGTCGACCACACCGAGCGCCAGCATGTCCGCCGACGTGAGCCGCAGGCGCCCGGCGACCGCGGCCGCCTTCGTGGCGTCGCGCTCGAGGATCGCGGCCGCCCCCTCGGGAGCGATCACCAAGAAGGTGGCGTGCTCGCACATCAGCAGCCGGTCCGTGTAGCTGAGAGCCAGCGCTCCCCCGCTTCCGCCCTCGCCCACGCAGACCGACACCGTCGGCGCCGGGCACGATGCCAGGGCCGCCAGGGCCCGTGCGATTTCCGCCGCGACCCCGTCGACCTCCGCCGCCGGCGATGGATCGGCGCCGGGCGTGTCGACCAGCGTGACGAGGGGCAATCCGAGTCGCCCCGCCAACGCCACGGCCCGCTGAACGAGCCGGAAGGCCGCCGGTGTCGGCCGCCCGGCGGCGCAGTAGCGGTCGGTCGCCACCACCACGCAGCGCCGCCCCGCCACACGAGCCAGCCCGGCCCGCACCGTGGGATCGGTCCCCCGGAGCTCGACCCACGACGAGCACAGCAATGCCGCGCGGTCGATGCCGGACGGACGGCCGACGGCCCGCGCGCGCAGCACCTCGGCCCAGGCGCCGGAGGCGTCGGCGGCGTCGCTCCCGGCGCCTGGTTGGTCGGCGCCGGCGTCCCACGCCGGCAGCGGGCGGGCCGGCAGCGGGCGGTCCGCCAGCCCCAGCGCGGCCTCGACCCAGGCGGCGACGTCGGCGGCAGCCAGGTGGGCGTCCGCCAGCCCGTGTTCGTAGACCGACTCGGCCGTGTGGGATCCCGGCGGCAGCGGGATGCCCAGCGTGCCCTCGGCGACCCGGGGCCCGGCGAAGCCGATCACCGCTCCCGCGACCACCGCCCGGAGGTCGACCAGCGAGGCGTACGAGGCCAGGACCCCTCCGGTCGTCGGCGAGCCGTAGACGGCCAGCGACAGCAGCCCGGCGTCGGCGTGCCGGCGCGCCGACGCTGCGGTGCGGGCCAGCTGGACCAGGGCCACCATCCCCTCCTGCAGGCGGGCGCCGCCGGTCCGCGTCAGCACCACCATCGGCAGCCGCAGCTCGCGGGCACGGTCGTAGGCTCGCACCACCTTCTCGCCCGCCGCCGCCCCCATGGTCCCGCCGAGGACCTCGAACCGCCCCTCGATGAACGCGTAGTGCTCCGTCCGTCCGGTCCGGACCGACTCGCCGGACGTGGCGAGAGCGCGACGCTGCTCGTCGTACCCCGGGAAGCCCAGGGGGTCGCCGGCGATCAGGTGGCTGTCCCACTCTTCCGTCGTCGGGTGGAACGGCATGTCCGCTGAGTCGCGCATCCCTCCCGCGCCGTCAGCGGAGGCGGAGCGCCACCTCGTTGGCGAGAAGTCGACCACGAACGGTCAGGACGGCACGGTCTGCGTCCAGGGCGACGAGGTCGTCCAACTCGTCGACCGGAAGGGTCGCGGCGGGCACCCCGGCCCGGGTCCGGACCGCGAGCTGGAGCGCCTCCAGCCGGCGCGCCTCGGCGTCGAGCCGCTCACCCGCCGCCTCCGGCGAGCGCCCGTCGGCGATGGCGGCGATGTATCGCTCCGGCGTATGGACGTTCCAGAACCGCCGGCCGTCGCGATGCGAATGCCCGGCGCAGCCGAACGCCTGGTACTCGCCCATCGACCAGTAGAGCCGGTTGTGGGCGCACTCGTGACCCGGCTTGGCCCAGTTGGAGATCTCGTACCACGAGAGCCCGGCCGCCTCCAGGGCCTCGGCGGCGGCGAGGTACTTGGTCGCCTGGTCGTCGTCGTCCGGGTGGCGCGCCGGATCATCGGCGAGGGGCGTGCCCGGCTCGACGGTGAGGGCGTAGGCGCTGACGTGCGGCGGGTCGAGGGCGAGCACGGCGGCGAGCGTGCGCCGCCAGTCGGCCAGCGACTCCCCCGCCGCGCCATAGATCACGTCGAGGTTGAACGTGGGGATGCCCGCGGTGCGCACCGCCGCCACCGCGCGCTCGACGTTGTCGGGGTCGTGCGTCCGCCCGAGTGACCGGAGGACGTGCTCGACCATCGACTGGACGCCCAGGCTGATCCGGTTCACGCCTCCCTGCCCGTACGCCTCCATCAACACCGGGGTCACGGTGTCGGGGTTGCATTCGACGGTCACCTCGCACCCCGGCGCCCGTGGCACGGCGTCGAGCACCGCGATCAGCCGGTCGGGCTCGACGAGCGAGGGGGTCCCACCACCCACGAAGATGCTCGTGGCCGGCGGCATCCCGGCGGCCACCCGGCGCTCGACGTCGCGCCGGCACGCGTCGAGATATGCCGCCTGCAGGTGGTGGCGGTCGGTCCAGGTGGCGAAGGCGCAGTAGTCGCAGCGAACCGAGCAGAACGGCACGTGGACGTAGACGCCGAATGTGGTGGGCGGGTCCGAACGGATGCCGCGAGAGAAGCAGGCGGCACCCGCGCCTGTCTAGCGCCGGGGCCGCGCCTGCGATCGGCCGGGATGTGCGGTGATCAGCGGACGAGGCAGAGGCCCAGGCTGTCGAGCCGGGCCGGCACCTGCTCGGGATGGCAGTCGAGGATGCATGCGACGGCGCGCAGATCCTCGCGGCGGATGGTGAGCATCCGGCCGTTGTAGTCGCCACGCTGCACCTGGATCATGCGCAGGTAGCGCGTGAGCATCTCGCCCTCCTGCCCGCCGAGATTTTCGACGGCACCGAGGTCGATCGTGACGGGGCGATCGTCGCGACGAACGGCGCGCAGCGAGCGCAGGTCGACGATCTGCTCGTCGTCGTCGTCGTTGTTGGAGCGCCCGCCCAATTCCTCGTCGCTGGGCAGCATCTGGTCGACCGGCACCCGGTAGAAGCGGGCGAGTCGTTGCAATCGGGGCACGGAGATCGCCCGCTCGCCCCGCTCATAGGCACCCAGGACGGACGCCTTGAACTCGTGCTCCGATGCCGCCTCGACGTCTTGGAGCGAGAGATGCTTCTGGCGCCGGATCGAACGAAGCCGGGCGCCCACTTTGATGGCGTAGCCGCTCTCGCGTTCAACCTCGAGGTCGCTATCCATATGTTCCTCCCCTTGGTGCCGCCCCCCAGCGGGACGGCAACCGCGCCAGTGCTAGGTACTCACGCGGTCCAGGCGAGGGCTTACTCTAAGTCACCGCGATCGGCCCGCGACAATCACTCGGCGTCCACCTATACCCGCCATAGGTGGCGGATATGACAGGGAAGTCTCGGCTCACCGCACCATGTGACCAGATCGGCGCGCGTCCAGGATGCCCGTTCGCAGGGCGGCGAGGATTGCGCCGGCGGTGATGGCGGCCGTCTCGGCCCGCAGCACGTGCGCTCCCAGAGCGACGGTGGGGAGCCCGGCTTCCCGTTCGTCGGGCGTCCACCCTCCCTCGGGGCCGATCAGCACGACCGGCCGGTCGAGCGTCGGCGGCGCTCCGGCGGCATCCGCGAGCGCCGCACCCGGCAGCGCCGCCACCGAGTCGAAGCCGGCGACCGGCGCCACCTCGGGCAGCCAGGTGCGCCGGCACTGCATGGCCGCCTGGCGGGCGATGGTCCGCCACCGCTCGACCTGGCGGTCGGCCCGGCCAGGATCCCAGCGCACCACCGACCGTCCCGCCACGAACGGCGCGATCCGGTCGACGCCCACCTCGGTCAGCTTCTGCACCACCAGCTCCGGACGCTCCCCCTTCACCAGCGCGAACGCCACGGTGATCGGCGGCGCGGGGCGGGGGTCGGCGACGATCGGTCCGGCGACCTCGAGCACCCGACCATCGGTGAGCCGGCAGGCGCGCCACCGCCCCGCGCCGTCGCCGGCCGTGACGTCGCTCCCGGCCGCGAGCCGCAGCACCCGCAGGAGATGGTGCTCGTCGCCGTCGTCGAGTGCGGGCACCTCCAAGTCGGCGACGAACGCGTGGGCGCGCGCGGTGATCGGTGTGACGTCGCGGCCGCCACCGGCGCCGGCATCCATGCCTGCTACTTGAACGCCGACCGCAGCTTCGACAGCAGGCCGGCGGGCGGAGGGGCGACGTCGTCACCGCGGAGCTCGGCGAGCTGGCGGACGACCTCTTCCTCCTCCTCACTCAACTCGGTCGGCACGTCGACCACGACGTCGATCAGCAGGTCGCCGCGCGCCCGGCGCTCGATATGGGGCACCCCGCGGCCGCGCAGGCGGAAGGTCGTGCCCGACGCCGTGCCCCTTGGGATCTCCAGCTCCTCGGTGCCCTCGAGCGTCTCGAACGGGATCGTCGCGCCGAGCACGGCCTGCGTGTACGGCACGGTCAGCACCGTCGCGAGATCCGTGCCCTGGCGCTCGAAGCGCGGATGGGGCTTCACCCGCACGTGGACGTACAGGTCGCCGGCGGCGCCCCCGCGGGGGCCGACGGCTCCGCGGCCCGCCAGCCGGAGCGTCGAGCCGTCGTCGACGCCGGCCACGATGTCGACCGTGTAGGTGCGCTCCTGGATGCGGCGGCCTTCGCCCCGACACACAGGGCAGGGGTTCGGGATGACCTGGCCGGACCCGCCGCAGCGGGCGCACGGCGACGAGGTCACCATCTGCCCGATGAACGATTGCCGGACGCGCTGGACCTGGCCCGTGCCCCCGCATTCGACGCAGGTGATGGCCTGGGTGCCGTCGGCGGCACCGGTGGCTTCGCAGGCGTCGCAGGGCACGGCGGTCTTGACG
The DNA here is from genome assembly GCA_046723645.1 of Actinomycetota bacterium. Classification (GTDB taxonomy): domain Bacteria; phylum Actinomycetota; class Acidimicrobiia; order Acidimicrobiales; family VFJN01; genus DASQUK01. The sequence continues at coordinate 7,182 of JBKOUY010000052.1, forward strand.
GTGACCGGGTGCTGCGACCCGAAGACGGCCGCCTCGAACTCCAGCTCCACGACCTGCTCGAGGTCCTCGCCCCGGGGCGGTCCTGCGGGTCCACGGCGCCGGCCCCCGAACGGGCTCGAGCCGAAGAACGCCTCGAACACGTCGCCGATGCCTCCGCCGAAGCCGAACGGATCGGCCCCGACCGTGGTGCCCTCGACCCCGGCGGGGCCGTAGGCGTCGTACCGCTGGCGCTTCTCGGGGTCGGACAGCACCTCGTAGGCGCGGACGACCTCCTTGAACCGGGCCTCGGACTGGGCGTCGCCGTGGCCCGTGTCCGGGTGGAGCTGGCGGGCCAGCCGGCGGTAGGCGCGCTTGATCTCGTCCTGGGAGGCGTCCCGGGAGACGCCGAGCAGTTGGTAGTAGTCGGTCGGCAACGCTGGCTAGCCCTCGGTGAGGCGGTCGGACAAACGATGGCCCACGACGGCGACGGCGGCCAAGGCCTGCGGGTAGTTCATCCGTGTGGGTCCCAGGACCCCGATCGTTCCCGCCCGCTCGCCCTCGACCTCGTATGGTGACACCACCAGGGCGCACTCGGCGAGCGGGGCCATGCCGGTCTCGGTGCCGATGGCGACCTGCAGCCCGCGATCGATGACGTCACGGATGAGCGACACGACGACGTATTGCTGCTCGAGGATCCCCAGGACCTCGCGGACCGTCTCGATGGCGTCGAACGCCTGGGCCATGCGGGCGGCACCGCCCACGTAGAGGTGCTCGGGATCGCCCGTCGGGCGGTGGGCAAGGGCGCCGAGCGCTTCGTCGACCAGCGCATCCAGGGCGGCGTCGCCCGTCGCGGGAACGGCGGCCACGGCGTCGCGGCCCCTGCCGGCGAGGTGGGCGGTCAGGTGCATGCTCGCCGTCGCCACCCGCTCGTCCCCGGCGCCTGCCGGCCGGTCGATGGTGTGCTTCTCGACCGACCCGTCGCTCAGCACGGCGACGAGCACCGCCGACGTGGTACTGAGCCCGACGAGCTGCACCGAGCGGACCGTGGTCTCGACCGGGGCGGGCGCCACGACCACGCTCGTCAAGCGGGTGAGGTCTGACAGCAGACGGCTGGTCTCGGACAGCATCTGCTCGACCTCGCCGTGGGCCCGAGCGAAGAACGCCCGCACCTCCTCGGCCGAGCTGTTGGCCAGCCGGGCCGGCCGCCGAAGGTGATCCACGAAGAAGCGGTAGCCCTTCTCGGTCGGGACGCGCCCGGCGGAGGTGTGCGGCTGGCGCAGGAAGCCTTCGGTCTCCAGGGCCCCCATCTCGTTGCGCACCGTGGCGGACGACACGTCGACACCCGGCGCCCGCGCGACGTGGCCCGAGCCCACCGGCTGCCCGGTGTCGATGTACTCCTCCACCACTGCTCGGAGGATGGCTGCCTTCCGCTCGTCCAACATCTGGCAGTCGAGTGTACCGAGTGCTAAGTCCTGGTAACGGGCTCAGTGGAGTCGACCCCTGCCCACTCAGTCGTCCAGCTTCAGCGCGCTGATGAACGCCTCCTGCGGCACCTCGACGCGGCCGATCGAGCGCATCCGCTTCTTGCCCTCCTTCTGCCGCTCCAGCAGCTTGCGCTTGCGGGTGATGTCGCCGCCGTAGCACTTGGCGAGCACGTCCTTGCGCTTGGCCTTGACGGTCTCGCGGGAGATGATGCGCCCGCCGATGGCGGCCTGGATGGGGACGTCGAAGAGCTGGCGAGGGATCAGCTCCCGCAGCCTCTCGGCCATGCGGCGGCCGTAGTCATAGGCCTTGTCCCTGTGGACGATGGCGCTGAACGCATCCGCGGCGACCCCGTTGAGCAGCACGTCGACCCGAACTAGGTCGGAGCGGGCGTAGCCGGCGGGCTCGTAGTCCAGGCTGGCGTAGCCCTGCGTGCGCGACTTGAGCTGGTCGAAGAAGTCGCGCACGACCTCGGCGAGCGGCAGCCGGTAGATCAGCTCGATGCGCTCGGGCGAGAGGTACTCGAGCTTCGACATCTCCCCCCGGCGCTGCTGGCACAGCTCCATGAGGGTGCCGGTGTAGTCCGTCGGCGTGAGGATCGTGCAGGTGAGGAACGGCTCCTCGATGTGGTCGATCTCCTGGCCGGCCGGCATGGCGGAGGGGTTGTCGACCTCGACGACCGTGCCGTCGGTCCGGTGGACCTGGTACGCCACGGACGGGGCGGTCGCTATGAGGCTGAGGTCGAACTCCCGCTCGAGCCGTTCCCTGACGATCTCCATGTGGAGCAGCCCGAGGAACCCGCAGCGGAACCCGAACCCCAGCGCACCCGACGTCTCGGGCTCGTACGTGAAGCTGGCGTCGTTGAGGCGCAGCTTCTCCAGCGAGTCCCGCAGGTCGGAGAACTGGTCGCCGTCGACCGGGTAGAGGCCGCAGAACACCATCGGCTTCGGGTCGCGGTAGCCGGCCAGCGGCTCGGCGGCGGGGCGCGCCGTCTCGGTGACGGTCTCGCCGGACCGCGCCTCGGCCACGTCCTTGATCCCGGCGATGAGGTACCCGGTCTCACCGGGGCCAAGCGTCGCCACCGGCACGTTGGCAGGCGTGCGCACGCCGACCTCGTCGGCGTCGTGGACCGCCCCCGCCTGCATGAACCGCAGCCGGCTGCCCGTCGTCAGGTTGCCGTTCACCACCCGGACGGACGACACGACGCCCCGGTAGGGGTCGTAGTGGGAGTCGAAGATGAGCGCCTGGAGCGGTGCGTCGGGGTCGCCGGCCGGCGGCGGCACCCGCTCGATCACGGCGTCGAGCAGCTCGGGCACGCCTTCTCCGGTCTTGGCGCTGATGCGCAGGATCTCGTCGGCGGGGATGCCGAGCACCTTCTCGATCTCGGCGGCGTAGCGATCGGGGTCGGCGGCCGGCAGGTCGATCTTGTTGAGTGCGGCGACTATCTCGAGGTCGTGCTCGAGCGCCTGGTAGGAATTGGCCAGGGTCTGCGCCTCGATCCCCTGCGCGGCGTCGACCAGCAGGATCACGCCCTCGCAGGCCGCCAGGGACCGCGACACCTCGTAGCCGAAGTCGACGTGGCCCGGCGTGTCGATGAGGTCGATCACGTAGTCGCGGTAGCCGAGCCGCACCGACTGGAGCTTGATGGTGATGCCCCGCTCGCGCTCGAGCTCCATCGAATCCAGGTACTGGTCGCGCATGTCGCGGGGATCGACGGCACCACTTAGCTCCAGCAGCCGGTCGGCCAGGGTCGACTTGCCGTGGTCGATGTGGGCGATGACCGAGACGTTGCGGATGCGCGAGCGGTCCATAGGGGGCTGTCGAATGCTAGCGGCGCGTGGTCCGGTTGCCCGGGTGTGACAATCCAACGGCGCCGCCGCTAGCCTGTCCCGGCTATTTGCGTACAGGGAGCAGGTCCGTCCGTGGCGAACATCAAGAGCCAGATCAAGCGCAACCGCCAGAACCTGGTGCGCCACGAGCGCAACAAGGCCGTGCGCTCCGAGCTAAGGACCCGCGCCAAGGCTGCGGTGGCCGCGGCCGAGGCCGGCGAGGACGACGCCGACGCGAAGCTCCGTGAGGCCGTCAAGCGCATCGACACGGCGGCGGCCAAGGGCGTGATCCATAAGAACCAGGCGGCGCGGCGCAAGGCCCGCCTCCAGGCCCGGATCAACGAAGCGGCCGCAGAGCCCGCCGACGACTGACCGGCCCTCAGCGCGCCAGTCGCGCCAGGCGGGCGACCAGCACCTCGAGCACGAGGTCCTCGGGCCACGCCTTGGCGCCCCGCAGGTCGAGGTCGGCGGCGGCCAGCAGCGAGACCGCGTCCACGATGCGATCGTGGCCCAGGCGGCGCGCCTGCTGCAGGGCCTTGCGGGCCGGGAACGTCGATCCACGGATGCCGAGGAGCTCGGCGGCGTCCTTCTCGCCCCGGACGGGCGCCCCGTCGAGCTGGAGCATGCGTGCGTAGTGGCCGTGCAACGTGGCCATGACCACCAGGGGGTGACGGCCTCCCCCGTCCAGCATCCGCCGCAGCTTGGCGAGCGCGGTCGCGATGTCGCCGCGATCGAGGGCGTCGGTGAGCTCCCATGGGGGGACGCCTCCGCCTTCGCCCAGGAACGGCTCGATGTCCTCGACGCCGAGCCGGGCACCCTCGCCGAAAGCACCAACGAGCGTGGCGTCCAGCCCGACGAGGCGCTGGGGGTCGTCCCCCAGCCAGCGCACGAGGAGCTCCGTGCCGGGCCTGTCGACCTGCAGGCGGGCGTCGCGCAGCTGCTCCTCGACCCACGCGGCGATCTTGCGGCCCGGGCTGGTGTCGACCTGCTCGCCGCCGTGGGCCCTCAGCGCGTCGGTGAGCGAGCGGGGGACGCGGCCCTGCGCCCACACCAGGACCAGTGACGTCGTGGGCAGCGGATCCTCGATGTAGGCGACCAGCGGCGCAACCTGCTCGGCCCGGGTGAAGACCTCGAGGTCACGGCCCACGACCACCCGGCGGTCGGTCAGGAAGGGCGGCGTCTGGGCCGCCTGCACCAGGGGGGTGATGCTGGGTTCGGATCCGTCGGTGACCTGGAACCGCTCGCGGCCCATGTCCTCCACGGCGAGGCCGGCATCGAGGTCACCGAGCAGGCGGTGGATCAGCTCACGGGCGGCGTCCCGCAGGATCACGTCGTCGTCGCCCCTGACCAAGTACACCGGCGCGTCGGTGCGGACTGCGGTCACGGGCGGTCCACCGTTCGGCGCTGCGCCGCCAGAAGCGCTGCGACCGCCTCGACCACCCTCCGGGTGCGCCGAACGTCGTTCGTGCACAGCAGCCGGCAGCCCAGGGGGACGGCGACGGACTCGACCGCCAACGCCTCCTCCCGTGCCGCAATCGCCGAGGTGTCGATGGCGAGCGGCACCGGACGGGCACCGACCCGGGACCGGGCGCGATCGATGTCGGCGAGGTCGTCGACCAAGAGCGCGACTGGGAGGCCGGCGTCGGCCGCCGCCTCCATGAGCTCCGCCGGTGCGAGCACCAGCGCGGCGCCGACCTCCGCGGCCGCCTCGGCCGCGTCGAGCGACGACACCCTGGCCGCGACCGGCACACCGCCGGCGCGGATCGTCGGGCCGACCAGCCCTGGCGGCAGCGACGTGACGGCCACGTCGGCCCCCGCCTGGCCCGCAGCGCGGACCGCTGCGAGCACCTCGTTCTCCCGCCCGTACCGCGGCGGCGCCACCACCGCCCCCACGAGGGCGCGCCACCGCAGATCGAACGCGGTGCCCGCCAGGGTCAGCGCCAGCTCGACCTGCGGCAGCGGCGGCAGGGCGGACTCGATCATCGGGGGGACGCTATCGGCCGTGCGGCGGGGGTGCCCTCGCCGATTCCGGCACCGCCGGCCGCAGTTCGATGAGCACGTCGAGCCGCTCCAACCCGCTGTCCCCGACGGTCAGCCGGAGGCCGCCCACGTCGATCACCGTCCCGGGCGCAGGGACGGTCACGGGGCCGGCGCCGTCCACCCCACGGGCGGCGGGAGCCGAGCCTTCCGGTCCCAACACCGAGATGCCAGGCCAGCGTCGCCGGACCGTGGCCGCGACCTCGGCCGCGCCCCGGGCCGCCGTCCGCAGCACGAGCACGTCGAGCCGCGTCACACCCCGGTCGCGCAGGCCCGCCAACACCGCCGCTTCGCCGGCCCGTCCGTCGACGGCCAGCGCCGCCGCCCCGCCGCCCTGCCACACCTGCGCCCCGGGCCCCACGGACTCGCCG
>JBKOUY010000112.1:0-20980 GCA_046723645.1 Actinomycetota bacterium
GGGCCGACACCATGGCGGGCACCACACCACCGAGCGCCGCTACGACGACGACGAGCAACAAGTAGAGCAACAGGATCGTCGGAAGCCCCACGTCGTCGCGCATGGGCACGAGGACGGCAGTCAGGGCGGGAATTCCGGCTACCGCAGTGAGCCATGCAAGCAGCCGGCGACGCGGCGACAGCGTCACGCGCCGGCGCACGCGGGGCATGGCCCTGTCCTCCTCGCCGTCGCCCGCTTCCTGCGATATGACGTGAACGTCGATGGGACCCGACAGGCGCACCACCCGGTTGATCACCGAGCCCCGCGTCAGCTCGGCCAAGCGTGACCGCCTGCTGGCCCCCAGCACGAGCTGAGTGGCGTTCTCGGCCCGGGCGAACTCCACCAGCGCGGCGGCGATGTCGTTGCCGGCGGTCTCGTGGTAGGTGCCGCCCATCTCCTCGAGCAGCTGACGCTGGTGGTCGATGGTGTCGCCCTGACCCACGAGGCCGTCGTCGGACCGGACGTGCACTCCCAGCAGTTCGCCATGCGCCCGCTGTGCGATACGTGCGGCCCGCCGCACCAGCGCGTCGGTGCTCGGGGCGCCGGTGATGGCCACGACCACGCGCTCCCTGGTCTCCCAGGGCTCGGTGATGCCGTGGCGCTCCCGGTACTCCTCGAGGGCGTCGTCGACCCGGTCGGCCACCCACAGGAGGGCCAGCTCCCGCAGGGCCGCCAGGTTGCCGGGCCGGAAGTAGTTGGCCAGCGCCGCATCTATCTTCTCGGGGGCGTAGACGTTGCCGTGGGCCATCCGGCGGCGCAGCGCCTCGGGCGTCATGTCCACGAGCTCGATCTGGTCGGCGGCACGGACGATCTGGTCGGGCACGGTCTCTCGCTGCTTCACGCCGGTGATGCGCTCGACCACGTCGTTGATCGACTCGAGGTGCTGGATGTTGACCGTGGAGATCACGTCGATGCCGACGTCGAGCAGCTCGTCGATGTCCTCCCACCGCTTGGCGTGCTTCGACCCGGGCACGTTGGTGTGCGCCAGCTCGTCCACCAGAGCCACGGCGGGTCGCCGGGCCAGGACGGCGTCGAGGTCCATCTCCTCTAGGGCCGCGCCGCGGTAGGTGAGGATCCTGCGCGGCACGACCTCGAGGTCGCCGATCTGCTCTGCGGTGTGGGCGCGTGCGTGGGTCTCGACGTAGCCGACGACCACGTCGGTGCCGCGCTCCTTGCGGCGACGCCCCTCGTTGAGCATCGCGAATGTCTTGCCCACGCCCGCCGCCGCGCCGAGGTAGACGCGCAGCGTCCCCCGCCGGTGGGGCAGAGCAGGTACGGCCGGTGCCGCGCTCTCAGACGATGCCGATTGCGTGCTCACGGTGATCAATGGTGCCGCATTCGCCTGGAGATCCCCCTGGTGAGCGACCATGGCTCAAGGCCGCCGGTAGCGGAGCAGCGCCATGCCGAGCTGGTCGGCGACGGCGACGGCGGCGTGCTTGACATCGACGGGAGCCCCGAGCCCGAACGACTCCGTCGGAAAAACCAGCAGGAAGTGACCGAGATCCTGTCCGTGGGCCCGCACAGGCAGGGCGACGGCGGCGCGTGGCGCGTCGCGGTCCATGTCGCTCGGCACGCGGATTGCGTCGTGCGTGAAGACCGGCAGCGTCTCGGGCGGCGGCTCGGGAACGTACCGGCACACCTTGAGGTGGAGCAGCTCGGTGAGCTCGTCGGCGCTCTGCTCGATGAGGCGTCCGGGCCGCTCGCCGCCGGCGGCCAGCTCGGCTCGACGGTGGATTCGTTCCAGGTCGCGCCGCCGGGCAATGGCCGCCGCCTCGCTGCGACGCGCGCGCTCGACCAGCTCCCCGGCGATCAAGCCGATGAGCGCGAGCAGCAAGGTGGTCTCGATGTCGTCGCTTCGCTCCATGGTGAAGGATCCGTAGGGGACGGTCAGGAAGAAGTCATAGGACAGGGCGGCGGACAGCGCGCCGACCACCCCCGCGACCCGGCCGCCCGCGACCGCCACGCCCAATACCGCCACGACGAGGACCAGGGCGAGGTTGGTGTTGAGCACGTGGGCGCGCAACGGGACCAGGGCGACCGCGACCAGGACCGGGGCGACCAGCGCGACCCCGACCCGGACGTGCCACCACCGACGGCCGTCGTGCACGTCGTCGTTATATGGCGGGCCGAGTCGTTAGCGCCCCGCTCCAGCCCGGTTGTCGGAACACCTTCACCGCTTCTTAGCGCGCAACGCGAACTTCTGAACGGCGCGTTAACGCGCACTTTGACGACGTCGGGGAAGGCTCGCGCGTCGCCAACCGGGAGATCGTGCAGCCTCGATGTCCGCCCTTGCCACCCGTCCCCCCGATGCGCCCGCCGGCGACGGCTCGCCGGCGCCCGTGCCACTCGAACCCGGGATCGAGCTCCCACCCGACGGCCTCGGCTACCGCGTCAAGCGCCGGCTGCTCGGACCCCCGCTCCACAACGAGCAGCTCGAGGAGGAGCGCCTCGGCAAGCCGACCGCCCTGGCCGTCTTCGCCTCCGACAACCTTTCGTCCTCCGCGTATGCCACCGAGGAGATCCTGCGGGTCCTGGTCCCGGCGATCGGGATCGCGGCGTTCTCGCTCGTCGTCCCCATCACCCTGGCGATGCTGGCGGTGCTGGCGGTGCTCATCCTGTCGTACCGCCAGACCATCAAGGCATACCCGACCGCCGGTGGCGCCTACATGGTGACCCGCGACAACTTCGGGATCCTGCCCGCTCAGGTCGCCGGGGTGGCCCTGCTCACCGACTACGTGCTGACCGTCGCCGTCTCCGTGGCCGCCGGCGTGGCGGCGATGGTCTCCGCCTTCCCGGCGCTCACGCCCTACGCCGTGCCCCTGTCGGTCGGCTGCATCGGCCTGATCGCCTACGGCAACCTGCGCGGGGTCAAGGAGTCGGGCCGGCTGTTCGCGGCGCCGACCTACTTCTTCATCGTCAACATGGTGCTGCTCCTCGGCCTGGGGCTCGGTCGCATGCTGTTCGGCGACCTGCCACTAGCCGAGCACGGCCAAGAGGGCCTGCTCGGCTTCGGCGGCCATGGCGGCGGGCTGCTCCTGGGTGCATCGCTGTTCGTCGTCCTGCACGCCTTCGCCTCCGGCGGCGCCGCCGTCACGGGGGTGGAGGCGATCTCCAACGGCGTGCCCGCCTTCCGCCAACCGGCCTGGCGTAACGCCCGCACGACGCTCGTGATCATGGGCAGCCTGCTCGGCGCGATGTTCCTCGGCCTGTCGATCCTCGGCGCCACCATGAAGGTCGCACCGTTCGCCGAGGGCACACCGACGGTCATCTCCCAGATCGGGGAGCTCGTCTACGGCCACAGCCCGTTGGGCCAGGCGCTCTACTACGCACTGCAGGCCGGCACGATGCTCATCCTCGTCCTGGCGGCCAACACCAGCTTCGCCGACTTCCCCCGCCTCGCCAGCTTCCACGCCGGCGACAACTTCATGCCCCGTCAGCTCACCAAGCGCGGCCACCGTCTGGTGTTCTCCAACGGCATCTTCTTCCTCGCCGGGTTCGCCATCCTGCTCGTCATCATCACAGGGGCCAAGGTCGACCGGCTCATCCCGCTCTACGCCATCGGCGTCTTCACGTCGTTCACGCTCTCCCAGGCAGGCATGGCCCGGCACCACCTGCGCGAGCGGGAGCCTGGGTGGCGAAGCGGCCTCGTGATCAACGGCGTCGGCGCCGTGATGACGCTGATCGTCGACATCGTGATCGCGATCACCAAGTTCACGCACGGCGCCTGGGTCGTTGTGGTGCTCGTCCCGATGATGGTGGTGTTCCTGGTACGCCTGTCCCGGCAGTACGAGACCGAGGCGGAGCAGCTCGAGCACAACGTCCCCGAGGCCATCGCCGCCCCCATCCTCCGGCGCCACGTGGTGCTCGTGTTCGTCGACCGCCTCGACCTGGCGGTCGCCCGGGCCATCCAGTACGCCCGCACCCTGGTGCCCGACGAGCTGCGCGCCGTGCACTTCGCACTCGACCGGCAACGGGCCAACGAGCTGGCCGACGGATGGGCACGTCACGGCATGACGCGCATCGCCCTCGACATCGCGGATTGCCCCGACCGGCGGCTGCCCCGTGCCGCCGTCGATCTCGTCGCCCGCGACCTCGCCGACGGCGAGACCGAGGTCAGCGTCCTGCTGCCCGACCGCAAGTACCGCGGCTTCTGGCGCCGCATACTCCACGATCAGACCGCCGACGGCATCGAGCGGGCCGTGTCCCGCTTGCCCCATGCCAACGTCACCACCGTCCCGTTCCACTTCGCCTCCCGGGCGGGCGCCCGGGGCACCGGTGAGGCCGTCGAGCCCATGGCGGCCGCCATCGTGACCGGACGGTCGGCTGACGGATCGGGGTCGGGAACGCCCGGCGGCGCGGCACGAGCCCCGGTCCCGCTGGACGGCACCGTGGCGATCGCCTCGGTCACGTGGCGCCAGCGGGTCCGGATCGAGGGGCGGGTGCGGACCGTTCGCGTCCAGCCCCTCGCGGGGACGTCGACGCTGGAATGCGTCCTCCAGGACGACAGCGGCGCCATGTCGCTGGTGTTCCTCGGCCGCACCAAGGTCCCCGGGATCGAGGTCGGCAGCCGGGTGCGCGCCGAGGGCGTCGCCGGGCAGCATCGCGGTCGCCTCGCCATCCTCAACCCCGTCTACCAGCTGCTCACGACGGGCTGACCTCGTCGAGCGCGAGGTTGAGCTCGAGGACGTTGACCCCCTTCTCTCCCAGGAAGCCGAGCGAGCGGCCCGACGTGTGGTCGTCGACGAGGGCGAGCACGTCGTCGACGGACATGCCACGCGCGTCGGCCACGCGGGGAGCCTGCAGCTGGGCGTTGGTGATCGAGATGCTGGGGTCGACGCCCGAGCCCGATGCGGTGACGGCGTCGACCGGGACCAGCGCGTCGGCGTCGAGCCCGTTCTCGTCGCGGTACGCCTCGATCCGCTCCTGCACCGTGGCGAGGAGGTCCTCGTTGGTCGGCCCCAGATTGGAGGGGCCGGATGCGGCGGTCGAGATGTCGTCGGCCGACGCCAGCATCGTCTCGCCGGTCGGGTTGCCCTCGTCGTCCAACGCGTCGATCTCCGAGCCGGAGGCCCCGCCGCCGGCCGCCGATGGCCGGCCGTGGAAGTACTCCTCGCTCGTGAACGTCTGGCCCAGGAGCTTCGACCCGACCACCTCGCCGGCGGCGTTCTTGACGAGCGAGCCGTCGGCCTTGTCGTCGAAGAGGACCTGCGAGACCCCGGTGATCACCAGCGGGTAGGCGAGCCCGAGCAGCACGGTGAACACCAGGATCGCCCGCAGTGCGGCGAGTACTTGAGCACGCATGACTAACTCACTCCCATCGCCGTGATGAGGATGTCGATGAGCTTGATGCCGACGAACGGCGCGATGAGGCCGCCGACGCCGTAGAGGAGGAGGTTGCGGCGCAGCACGGCGGCCGCGCCCATGGCCCGGAACTTCACGCCCCGCAGGGCGAGCGGGATCAACGCGACGATGATCAGGGCGTTGAAGATGACGGCCGACAGGATCGCCGAGCGAGGCGACTGCAGGTCCATCACGTTGAGCGAGTCCAGTTGCGGGAACACGCTCACGAACATCGCCGGGATGATGGCGAAGTACTTGGCCACGTCGTTCGCGATCGAGAACGTGGTCAGCGAGCCCCGGGTGATCAGCAGCTGCTTGCCGATCTCGACGACCTCGATGAGCTTCGTCGGGTTGGAGTCGAGGTCGACCATGTTGCCGGCTTCCTTGGCGGCCTGCGTGCCGGTGTTCATGGCCACGCCCACGTCGGCCTGCGCCAGCGCGGGCGCGTCGTTGGTGCCGTCACCCGTCATGGCGACCAGCCGCCCGCCCCCCTGCTCGCTGCGGATCAGCGCCATCTTGTCCTCGGGCTTCGCCTCGGCCAGGAAGTCATCGACGCCGGCCTCGGTGGCGATGGCCCCGGGCGGTGAGCGGGTTGTCGCCGGTGATCATCACCGTGCGGATGCCCATGGCCCGCAGCTGGTCGAAGCGCTGGCGCATGCCCTCCTTGACGATGTCCTTGAGGTGGACCACGCCCAGTACGTCCACCTCGGCCACGTTCGCGTCGGCATCGGCGGGAGCCTCGGCGCCGCGGAGGTCGTCGTCGGCCTCGCGCACACCGTCCATCCGGGCCTCGGCCACCACCAGCGGGGTGCCGCCCGCGGTGGCCACGCCCTCGACCAGCGGGGCGAGGTCGTCGGGCGCCTTTCCGCCCTGCTGGAGCACCCAGGTGCGCACGGCATCCGCAGCGCCCTTGCGCACGGCCGTGCCGTCGATGTCGAGGCCGCTCATGCGGGTCTGCGCGGTGAACGGCACGAGTGTGGCGCGCGCGACGTCACGCTCGCGGACGTTGAACCGTTGCTTCGCGAGCACGACGATCGACCGGCCCTCGGGCGTCTCGTCCGCCAGGCTGGCGAGCTGCGCCGCTGCGGCCAGCCGCTCCTCTGACACACCCGCCAGCGGCAGGAACTCGGCCGCCTGCCGGTTGCCGAGCGTGATCGTGCCGGTCTTGTCCAGCAGCAGCGTGGAGCAGTCCCCGGCGGCTTCGACCGCCCGGCCCGACATTGCCAGCACGTTGTGCTGCACCAGCCGGTCCATGCCGGCGATGCCGATGGCGGACAGCAGCGCGCCGATGGTGGTCGGGATGAGGCAGACGAGCAGGGCGATCAGCACGATCACCGTCTGCTCGGCGCCCGAGTAGATGGCGAAGGGCTGCAGCGTCACGGTCGCCAGCAGGAAGATGATCGTGAGGCCGGCCAACAGGATGTTGAGGGCGATCTCGTTGGGCGTCTTCTGCCGGCTCGCGCCCTCGACCAGCGCGATCATCCGGTCGAGGAAGGTCTCGCCGGGGCGGGCGGTGATGCGCACGACGATCTGGTCGGACAGCACCCTGGTGCCGCCGGTGACCGCCGAGCGGTCGCCGCCCGACTCGCGGATGACCGGCGCCGACTCGCCGGTGATGGCCGACTCGTCGACCGAGGCGATGCCGGCGATGATCTCGCCGTCCGACGGGATCATTTCCCCGGCGTTGACCACCACCACGTCGTCGACGTCGAGCTGCGAGGACGGCACCGGCTCGAGCGACCCGTCTGTCAGCCGCCGGTTGGCGATGGTCTCGGACCGGGCCTTGCGCAGCGTGTCGGCCTGCGCCTTGCCCCGGCCCTCGGCCACAGCCTCCGCGAAGTGGGCGAACAGCACCGTGAACCACAGCCACGCCGCCACCAGGCCAGCGAAGACGTTCTCCTTCGCGGTGGCGTCGCCGACGTCACGGAAGAACAGGATCGTGGTGACGATGCTGCCGACCCAGACCACGAACATCACCGGGTTGCGCACCGCCAACCGCGGCGTGAGCTTGCCGAAGCTGTCACGCACCGCCTGCTTCATGATCGTGGGATCGAACAGCGAGGCGGTGGCCTTCGCCCCGATGCGAGGCGCGCCGTCCCGTTGCGGGCGAGGAGGTTCGGAGGTGATCGTTGATTCGGTCATCGGATTCCTCACAGGCCCAGTTGCTCGACGATGGGGCCGAGCGACAGCACGGGGAAGAAGGTCAGGCCCACGACGATGAGCACCACGCCGACGAGCAGGCCGACGAACAGCGGCGTGCCGGTGGGGAATGTGCCGGCGGAGGGCGGCACGGTCTGCTTGCGGGCGAGCGATCCCGCCAGCGCCAGGGCAGGCACGATGAGCAGGAACCGACCGCCGAGCATCGCCAGGCCGAGCGTGGTGTTGTACCAGTCGGTGTTCCCCGTCAGGCCCCCGAATGCGGACCCGTTGTTGTTGCCGGCCGACGTGAGGGCGTAGGCCACCTCGGTGAGCCCGTGGGGACCGGAGTTGAGGATCGACGCCTTCGACGTGTCCATCACCACGGAGATGCCGATGAGCACCAGCACGATGGTGGGCATGGCCAGGATGTAGAGCGTGATGAGCTTCATCTCCGGCCCCTGAATCTTCTTGCCCAGGTACTCGGGGGTTCGGCCGACCATGAGGCCGGCGACGAACACCGACAGCAGGGCGAAGATCAACATGCCGTAGATGCCGGCACCCACGCCCCCGGGGCTCACCTCTCCGAGCATCATGTTCACCAGCGGCACGGCACCGCCGCCGGGGGTGAAGCTGTCGTGTGCGGCGATGACCGCGCCGGTCGAGGTGCCCGTGGTCGTGGCCGCGAACAGGCCAGAGGCCGACGGCCCGAAGCGCACTTCCTTGCCCTCGTAGTTGCCGCCCCCGGCGAGCTGGGCGCTGGTGTCCTGGTTGGCGCCGAGCGCGTCGAGCTCCGGGTTGCCGTTGGTCTCGAACGCCTGGGCGATCAGGGCCGAGCAAGCCCAGAGCAGGAACATGGCGGCGAACACGGCCCAGCCCTGCTTGCGGTCCTTCGCCAGCTTGCCGAACGTGTACGTGAGCGCGAACGGGATCACCAGGATCAGGAACAGCTCGAACAGGTTGGTGAAGCCGTTGGGGCTGCCGAACGGGTGCCCCGAGTTGGCGTTGAGGAAGCCGCCGCCGTTGGTGCCCAGCTCCTTTATGACCTCCTGGCTGGCCGCCGGGCCACCGGGGATGAGCTGGATCGCGCCGTCGAGCGTGTGGGCGGTGACGAAGCCACGGAGGTTCTGGATCACGCCCTGGCTCGCCAGCACCAGCGCACCGATGATCGCGATCGGCAGCAGGACCCGGGTGGTGGACCGGGTCAGGTCGACCCAGAAGTTGCCGATGGTGGCCGAGCGGCGCCGCACGAGACCCCGGATGAGGGCGACGGCGACGGCGATGCCGACGGCGGCCGACACGAAGTTCTGTACGGCCAGGCCCATCATCTGGGTGAGGTGGCTCATCGTGATCTCGCCGGCGTAGTTCTGCCAGTTGGTGTTGGTCACGAAGCTGACGGCGGTGTTGAACGCCAGCGGCTCGGGCACGCCGGGCACGTCGTTCGGGTTGACCGGCAGGCCGCCCTGCACCCGCTGGAGGAGGTACAGCACCAACACCGACACCCCGCTGAACGCCAGCAACGACCGGGCATAGATCGTCCAGCGCTGCTCGCGGGACGGGTCGACGCCCGTGACCCGGTAGATGAGCCGCTCGACCGGACCGAAGAACCGGTCGCCCGGCGCGGCGTCGTCGCCGAAGACCTTGGCCATGTAGCCACCCAGCAGCGGCGTGGCGGCGAAGACGAGCGCGATCAGGACGAGGAACTGCAGCCACGCCGCTCCGGACATCAGAGCTTCTCTGGGAACAGCAGGGCGACGAACAGGTAGGACGTGAGGAGTACGGCCAGGATCAGGCCAATGAGGTTGTCGCCGCTCATCGGGCGCGACCCGATGCGCCTTCGAGCGCGCTGGAGGCTTCCTCGGTCTCGGCATCCACCGGGCCCTCGACCCCGGTGTCCGTGCCGATGATGTGCTCGCAACCCCGGACGTAAGCAACGGTGGCGGCGAAGAACGCCACCACCACAACCACGAAGATCAAGTCACCCATGGCGTCCTCCGTTGGGCTCTCGGTCGAACCGACGCTCGGTCTAGTGCGCCGCACCCGCAGGTCAGAGTGCCTTAGCGCGTTCTTGCCGCGCCGGAGGGCTTGCTGTTCGACGCGTTAACCAACGGGAGGGGCCGGCGCGCGGCCGGGAGGACGGGGTGGACCTCGAGGCGGGACCGCCCGCTACACGATCTCGTAGTCGGCCGGGTTGGGCTCGCGGGTCTCGCGCCAGTAGTCGAGCAGCGTGAACGGCCAGTTCTGGGTGATCCGGCCCTTGGCGTTCTTGTACCAGGTGTTGACCGTCGAGGCCCCCCACGCCATGTTGAGGTTGCCCTCGTCGATGCGCCGGTTGTATGCGTCGTGGACCTCGGGGCGTACGTCGAGCGCCCGGCAGCCCGGCCGGCTCAGCAGCAGCTCGAGGCAGCCGAGCACGTAGCGCACCTCGCACTCCGAGAAGTACGTGATGCTGCCGTTGATGACGATATTGGTGTTGGGGCCGTAGAGCAGGAACAGGTTGGGGAAGTGCGGCACGGTGATCCCGAGGTAGGCGCGGGCGTCGCCGTCCCAGTCCTCGTGGAGCTCGAGACCGCCGCGCCCCACGACCTTCATCGGCATCAGGAACTGCGATGCCGTGAAGCCGGTCCCGTAGATGATCACGTCCACCTCGTGGTGGACGCCGTCGGCCGTTGTCACGCCGGTGGGCGTGATCTGCTCGATGCCGGCGGTGACCAGCTCGACGTTGTCGCGCTGCAGGGCCTGGGGCCACACGCCGTTGTCGCGGACGATCCGCTTCGCGAACGGTGGATAGTCGGGCAGGACCCGCTCGGCCAGGTCCGGCGTGGCTGCGAACGCGAGCTGGAGGTAGCCGGTGAGCAACTGGCGCGCCGTGTCGTTGAGCTCGCTCACCGACGGGCCGCCCGGCCACTCCGGGTCGACCCGCGCCGCAGGGAGCACGCCCTCCGCGTACTGCCAGAACAGCCAGAACCGGTACCACTGCGTGTACGTGGGCACGTGGCGGAAGAGCCACTGCTTCTGGGGCGAGACCTCCCGGTGGTAATCCTCCGTAGGGACCAGCCAGGGCGGCGTGCGCTGGAAGACCAGCAGCTCGTCGACCGCGGGGGCGATCTCGGGGATGAACTGGACGGCGCTGGCGCCGGTCCCGATCACGGCCACCCGCTTGCCGTCGAGGTCCACGTCGTGGCGCCAGCCCGCCGAGTGGAACGACACCCCTTCGAACGTCTCGCGCCCCGGGATCGCCGGGAACGACGGCCGGTTCAGCTGGCCGACCGCGCTGATGACGGCCTGTGCCTCGAGCGTCTCCTCGCCCTGCGCCGTGCGCAGGCACAGCGTCCACGAGCCGCGCTCCTCGCTCCACTCGGCCGAGGTGACCTCGGTCTCGAAGCGGATGTGGTCGCGTAGCCCGAAGCGATCGGTGCACGTCCGGAAGTAGTCGAGCAGCACCTCCTGCGTGGAGTAGTGCTGCGGCCAGTCCTCGCGCTGGGCGAACGAGTAGCTGTAGAAGTGGTTGGCCACGTCGACCCGGCAGCCCGGATAGGTGTTCTCCCACCACGTGCCACCGACGTCGGGATCCTTCTCGAGGACCACGAACGGCACGCCGGCCTGCTTGAGCCGGTACGCGGCCACGATGCCGGACATGCCGGCGCCGATCACGGCCACCCGGAAAGACGTGTCCGGCGCGAGCTCTCGGAGGCTCCAGCCCGGCGCCCGCATGTCATCGCCGTGCACCGAGAGCTCCTCGAGGAACAGGGGAAGGTAGTCCTCGACCACGTCGTCCCCCACGACGAAGCCAAGGATCCGGCGCATGGCGTCCTCGTCGGGCTCTGGCGCCGGCACGCTGCCCCCGTCCCGGAACCTCGCCAGCGCCTCGAGGGCCAGCTGCCGGGCCAGCGCCAAGCGGTCGCCGTCGACCCCACCGTCGGGCTCGAGCAGCCGCGTCGGGTCCGGCCGCAGCTCCTCCCGCAGCACGGACAGGTCACCGGTGGCGTACGCGACGGCTGCCAGCAACGGAATCACGCCGGCGTGGGACAACGCATCCGCGATGGTGTCGTCGTCGGCATCGATCGGCGAGGGTGGTTCGGCGAAGCGCATCGCCCGGATTGTGTCATGCAGATAACGGGCGTTCTCAGTCGGGGGATGGCGCGATGGCGCGAGGCTGTCGATCGGGGCCAACCCGTTCGTCGTCACCATGACGAGCGACGGTCGCTCGAACGAGGAGGATGATCGCGATGCGCTACCTCGCACTGCTGGGCGGCGACGAGGCCGCCGGCCCCGCCCCGGGAACGCCCGAGTTCGACACGATGATGCAGGGGTACATGCGGTTCGGCGAGACCGCCGCCGACGCCATCGTCGGGGGCGAGGCCCTCCAGGAGGCGGCCACCGCCACCACGATCCGCCACGGCGACGCCGAGCCGTTGGTGACCGCGGGACCCTACGCCGAGACCGTGGAGGTCCTCGGCGGCCTGTACGTCCTCGAGGCCGACACGCTGGACGACGCCATCGAGCTGGCCCGCCAGATCCCCGCGGCCCTCGACGGCTGGGTGAGCCTCCGCCCGATGGTCGAATGGTTCGACAGGGGCAGCCAGGCCAGCGGCACGGCGGACGCGCCCCGCTACGTCGCCTTCATCTACGGCAAGGAGACCGAGGGCGACCAGCCCGACACGCCGGCCTGGGACGAGGGCCTTGCCGCACACCAGCGGTTCATGGATGCCGTCGGCGACGCCGTGCAGGCGGGCGGTGCCGTGCACCCCATCGCCACCGCCACCACCGTGCAGGTCCGGGACGGCGACGTGATCGTCAGCGACGGCCCGTTCGCCGAATCGGCCGAGGTGGTCGGCGGCTTCTACGTCCTGCGGCCCAGCGACCGCGACACCGCGGTGGCCGTGGCCCACCAGATCCCGGCGGAGGCGATCGAGCTGCGGCCGATCATGGAGGTCGGCGGCTGACTCCGGCGCACCGGGTCCTGGAGCGGGCGTTCCGCTCCGAGTCGGGCCGCGTGCTCGCCACGCTCGCCCGGCAGCTGGGCGACCTCGACGCCGCGGAGGACGCGGTCCAGGAGGCGTTCGTGGAGGCGATGCGCACCTGGCCGCGCCGCGGCGTCCCGGACAACCCAGGCGCCTGGATCACCACCACCGCGCGCAACCGCGCCGTGGACCGGGTGCGGCGTGAGTCGCGGCGGGAGGCGAAGGAGAAGGCGGCTTTGACGGAACCCGAACCGAGCGGGCCGCCCGACTCGCCCGACCCCCCGATCGACGCGCCGGAGCCCGAGCCGTCGGACGACCAGCTCCGGTTGATCTTCACCTGCTGCCACCCCGCCCTTGCGCCTCCGGCGCAGGTCGCCCTGACGCTGCGCCTCGTGTGCGGGCTCCAGACCGTGGAGATCGCCCGGGCCTTCCTCCAGCCCGAGGCCACGGTCGCCCAGCGGCTGGTACGCGCCAAGGCCAAGATCCGCACCGCCGCCATCCCCTTCCGGGTGCCACCCGCCCACCTGCTGCCCGAGCGGATGCCCCCCGTCCTGGCCTGCATCTACCTGGTGTTCTCCGAGGGCTACGCGGCCACGGCCGGCGACGAGCTGGTGCGCCGCGAGCTGTGCGACGAGGGGATCCGGCTCGGCCGCCTGGTCGTCGAGCTCATGCCCGACGAGCCCGAGGCGCGGGGGCTGCTGGCACTGATGCTGATGCAGGACTGCCGGCGCGACGCCCGCGTGTCGCCGGGCGGGGACCTCGTGCTCCTCGAGGACCAGGACAGGAGCCGCTGGGACTACGACCGTGTCGCAGAGGGCACCGCGGAGTTGGAGCGGGCGCTGCGACGCCGCCGACCGGGCCCGTACCAGCTCCAGGCGGCCATCGCCGGCCTCCACGCCACCGCCGGATCGTGGGCGAGCACGGACTGGCCGCAGATCGCGGCGCTGTACGCGGAGCTCGCCAGGGTGGCACCGTCGCCGGTGGTGGAGCTCAACCGGGCGGTGGCGGTGGCGTTCACCGAGGGACCGGCGGTGGGGCTGGAGGTGGTCGACGCCGTGGCCGACGACCCACGCCTGGCGCGGACGCACCTGCTGCCCGCGACGCGCGCCGACCTGCTGCGACGCCTCGGCCGGCGGGACGAGGCCGCCGACGCCTACCGGGCCGCCCTGGCCCTGGCCCGCACGTCCCCGGAGCGGGCGTTCCTGCAGCGACGCCTGGACGAGGTGGCCGGCACCTGACACGCCCGCATACGAACTTGCGGTGGTTAGCGCCCCCAGACGGGCTCGATCCACCGCAAGTTCGCGGTTCAGGGGACGACCCCGAGCCGGGCCAGGACGTCCTCGGCGGCGACGCTGCCCGGAGGCCGGCCCTCGGCCGCCATCCGGTTCGCGAGCCGTTGGAGGAGCTCGTTGACGGGCGTCGGGACCCCGTTCAGCCGGCCGAGCAACACGATCTCGCCAGTGAGGTAGTCGGTCTCGACGGTGGGCAGGCCCCGGGCAAGGCTCTGCCAGGACGATCCGCCCCGGCGCTCGTGCCCCGGCACCGTTCGCAACTGGAACACGTCGCCGCGGCGTGCCTTGTCGTCGTCGACGGACACCGCGTCGATCCCCGCCGCCTGCAGGCACGCCTCCCCCTCGGCCCGTGCCATCCGGACGAGCGGCGTCGAGCGCGCCGCCTCCGGGCCGCACACCGCCTCGACGGCGTTGCCGAGGTTGAGGATCAGCTTGCGGTACTTCCAGCGCATGACGTCCGGCCGGGCCTCCGATCCGAACGTGGCGCCGGACAGGGCGGCGGAGACCTCCTCGGCCACCGTGTCGACGCCGTCCGGATAACGGCCCAGGTCGAGCAGCCCGGTCGTCGGCGCCAGGTGGACCACGACGACACCGGGCTGGAGGTGGGTCGCCGGGAGCATGACCGCGACCGCGTAGACATGGGGGAAGAACCGCAGTGCGACGCGTTCGTTGTCCACGCCGTTCTGGGCGCACAGCACGCTGATGCCAGCCGGCGCGTGTCGTGCGAGGTCACCCAGGGCGGCCGCGGTGTCCTGGCTCTTCATGGCCAGGATCACCACGTCGTCGTCGCGCAGGTCCGCCTCGGCCGGGTGACCGACCGCCGGCGGGCGCAGCACGGCCGAGTCGTCGGGCGACACGAGTGTGAGCCCGTCGCCCCGGAGGGCCCGCAGGTGGTCGCCGCGGGCCACGAGGGTCACCTCGTGACCGGCCTGGAACAGCCGCCCGCCGATCGCACCGCCGATTGCACCGGCGCCGTACACCGTGAATCGCATGCCGCCAGCGTGGCGTGTCGGCGGGACGCCCGGCGACTCGCAGGGGCTTCGGCGCCCAGTCAGGCCGCGGGCTGGGCCTCGTCGCCGGGCGCGGCGGCGGCCTCCGCGCCGGCACGCGGCCCGGCGGGAAGCATCCGTTCGCGGGTCGGGATCCGCCAGCCGACGTACCAGGTGCCGACCAGGCCGGCGCCCATGACGACGCCGGCCAGCAGCGGTGACCCCAGCGCCAGCGAGCTGAGCGAGCACGCGGTGAGCATCATGGCGATGGCCACGACCTTGGCCCGCCGGGGCATGCCCAGGCCGGCGCGGTGGTCGCGCACCATGGGACCGATCTTCGGCAGCCCCAGCACCCACTGCTCGAACCGGGGGCTGGACCGCGCGAAGCAGGCGGCCGCGAGCACGAAGAATCCCGTTGTCGGCAGCCCGGGAACGACGATACCGACCCCACCGAGCGCGACGGCGACCCACCCGAGTGTCAACAGGCCGAGGCGGCGCATCGGGGCGACCTACGCGACGAGGTCGAGGACGTCTTCGACCATGAGGACGAGCAGGAGGGCGATCACGGTCAGCGCGATGGTCGTGTACGCCCAGCGCCAGCGGTGGTCGGCGGCCCAGAAGCGGCGGATGGTGAGGACGTTGGACCCGATCGCAACGACCCCGATGGGGATGCCCACGGCGGGTCCCACGCCCGCCGCCAGCCCCAGCGCCGGTGCGAGGAAGGGCAGCACGATGTAGGTGAGCAGGCATCGCGTGGCGGACACCAGGATCGACGTCGAGAAGGCCCGCTGGGCGGCGCCCTCGGGAGCGGGGGGCCCGTCGGGGATGCGGAGCAGGCGCCGCACCGCGACATCGGCGGCCGGGCGGGGGGCGGTGGCCACGTTGTGCACGCCACGAGGCTACGCGGGCGCCGCCCGACGGCCCAAGCGCCCCCGACGGCGGCAACTTAGGGCCGTTGGTCCCGAGACAGGCCCCCGGCCCGGCGGCTACGGTCGGGTCGAACGGAGCAACAGCGTCGGCTCTTGTCAGGAGAAGACGAATGAGCAACCGTCACCGCACCGGCGATGTGGTCCTGCCACATCCCGAGGAGCGTCGGGTCCATGCCCGTTCCGAGCGCCACCGGGTCAACACCGCCCTGGCCGACATCACCGGCCAGATCCAGGGCGGGCTCGAGCCCGACGAGGTGGTCGAGCCGGGCATCGGCTTCCGGGCCGAGCGGCACCACGATCCGGCCAAGGCTCGGCCGTCGCAGCGCCGCCGCCGCCACTGGAAGCTGAAGATGTGGAAGCGGCGCACCGCAGCGCGGCGGCTCAAGGCCGCCATCGAACGGTTCACCCCAGGCTAGAGATCGGTCTCACTTCGCGAGCGCCGATACCCGGTGCTGCCGCGGGCTGACGCCGCGGACTCGCTTGAAGGCGGTGCTGAGGGCAAACGGGCTCGCATAGCCGACCTGGCGCGCCACGGCGCTGACCGTGGCGTCGGGCTCGCGCAGGAGGTCGGCGGCCAGGGTCAGGCGCCAGCCGGTGAGGTACGTCATGGGCGGCTCGCCGACGAGGTCGGTGAAGCGCCGGGCCAGGGCGGCGCGAGAGACGCCGATCTCGGCCGCCAGGGCGGCGACGGTCCACGGGTGGTCGGGGTTGTTCTGCATCATCCTGAGCGCGCGACCCACGATCGGGTCGTCGTGCGCGCGGTACCAGGCGGGTGCCTCGGCCTCGGGCCGGGAGAACCAGGCCCGCAGGACGGCGATCAGCAGGAGGTCGAGCAGGCGGTCGAGCACCGCCTCCTGGCCGGGCTCGTCCTTGACGATCTCGTCGGCGAGCAGGGAGACGAGCGGCGTCGACCAGACGTCCTCGCGCAGCACCAGCAGCGGCGGCAGCGCCGTCAGCAGTCGCCCGCTGATCTCGCTGCGCATCTGGTAGGTGCCGATGAGCATCACGGTCGAACCCTCGGCGCTGTTGCCCCACGTTCGGACCCCCAGGTCCATCGCCTGGGTAAGGTCCTCGCCGTCGGGGGTGGTGCAACGCTCGCCCGGGTGGATCAGCGCTTGTGGTGGCGTCGCCGGATCGTCGGCGAAGGTGCACGGATCGGGGCCCCGCGTGATCGCCACGTCGCCGGCGTCGAGGCGCACTGCCTCGCCCGGCGCGTCGGGCACCACCCACGCGTCGCCCCGGACCACGGCCAGCAGGCTCAGCGGGGCCTCGTCCTGGACCCGGACCGACCAGGGCGGCTCCATGAGCGCCCGCAAGAGAAATGCTCCCCGGGCCCTCGGGCCGTCCAGCAACCCCACGATGGCGTCCATGCGGCCGAAGCGTAGACGGGCGCGTATGGAATAGAGCTTCGTAGCTATGGCCCGTCCAGGGATCGGCGCCTTTACTGACCGCATGGCAGAAGCAACGCACTACACGCCGGCACTGGAGCAGGTGGCCAAGGCGGTCGCCAAGCGGTCGTTCTGCATGCTGGCCACCGCCTCATCGAGCGGCCGGCCGCACGTGTCCGGCGTCCTGTACCAGGCCATCGGAACCACGCTGTACGTCAACACGTCGCGCGACAGCCGGAAGGCGCGCAACATCGGCGACAACCCGTACGTCGCCGTGTCGATCCCGATCCGCCGCCTGCCGCTGGGCGGCCCGCCATCCACGGTGCAGTTCCAGGGCCGGGCGGAGATCCTCGGCTTCGACGACCCGGACATCGTCCGCCTGCTCGAGGCCGGCCAGCTGAGGAACATCACCAGCCACGGGGAGCTCGACTATCCGGACGGCTGCTTCATGCGCGTGACGCCGCGGCGCCGGATGACGACGTACGGGCTGGGGATGTCGCTGCTGACGCTCATCCGCGACCCCCTCCACGCGGGCGGGACCGTGGAGCTGGCAGCGGACGGAGCGGCGGATCCCCGATGATCGACGGATACCTGTTCCCGCTGACGGTGATCACCACCGTTGGCTGTGGCGTCATCGCGGGGGTCCTCTACGCCTTCTCGGTCATGGTGATGAGGTCCCTGGCCCAGCTGCCAGCCCAGCATGGCGTCGCGGCGATGCAGGCCATCAACGTCGCCGCGCTCCGGCCGGCGTTCCTAGGCGTCTTCGCCGGTACCGCGGCTCTCTGCGCCGCCGTCGTCGTGGGGGCGCTCGTCGACTGGGACGACGCCTCGCCGTACCTGGTGGCCGGCGGGCTGCTCTACCTGGTCGGGACGTTCGGCCTGACCATGGCGTATCACGTGCCCCGGAACGACGCGCTGGACCGGGTCGAGCCGTCGAGCCCGGACGCGCCCGCCCACTGGAGCCGCTACCAGCGCGAGTGGACCACGTGGAACCACGTCCGCGGGGCCGCCGCCGTCGCCGCCACCGCCGTGCTCGCGATCGCCCTCCACGTCACCTGAGACGCAGGCCCCGCCCGCCGATCTCGGTCGTCGAGGCGCTGACGAGGCGGCGGCTCGGGACTCCTCGTGGCGCCGTTGGCCCGGTTCACGCCGGCATCGTCGTACTGTCGACCGCCATGGTGACCGAGTCGCCCGCCTCGTCCCGCCATATCGCGCTGACCCGAGAGCGGTGGCGGGCACCCCTCGCGACGGTCCTGGCGCTCGGCCTGGCCGTGTCGGGCTGCGCCGACGACGACGACGACTCGTCCTCGAGCCGACAGGACGACGACCAGGCCAGCACCACGACCAGCGGCCCACCCGGTAGCGGGCCCGGAGCCGGCGAGGAGGGCATCGAGCGGGTGGCGCTTCAGCGCTACCTCACGCGCACCGACATCACCCCGCCGGCGATCCGGGTGGTGTCCTCGGCTTCGCCGACCCCGGGTTACGTGTTCTTGGCGCCCAAGCGAGCCGGCTCCCAGGCCGGGCCGCTCATCGTCGACGACAGCGGCGACGTGGTGTGGTCGGCACCCCAGACCGGGACCGCCGTGGCCGCCGACATGCGGGTGCAGACGTACGAGGGCGAGCCCGTCCTCACGTGGTGGGAGGGCCAGTCCGCGGAGGGCCGGGGCACCGGAGAGCTCGTCATCGTCGACCGCCGGTACCGCGAGGTCGCCCGCCTGCGGATGGGCAACGGGCTCGAGGCCGACTTCCACGAGTTCCGGTTGACCGACGAGGGCACCGCCCTCCTGATCGCGTACCACCCGGAGCCGGCAGACCTCTCCGCCATGGGCGGGCCCGGGCAAGGCTTCGAGTTCGAGAGCACCGTGCAGGAGGTCGACGTCGCCACCGGCGAGGTGCTCATGCAATGGAACGCCGGCGACCACGTGCCCGTGTCCGACACCTACAGCGAGCTGACGGAGCGGGAGGACGGCTCGGAGGACCACCCGGTCGACTGGTTCCACGCCAATTCGGTCGCACCCGGCCCGAACGGCACACTGCTGGTGTCCGCCCGCAACACGCACACCGTCTACGCGATCGATCGCGCGACCGGCGAGCTGCGGTGGCGTCTGGGCGGCAAGCACAGCGACATCGCCATGGGACCGGGAGCCGCGTTCGAGTGGCAGCACGACGCCGAGTGGCTCGGCGGCAATCGCATCAGCCTCTTCGACAACCACGCGTCGACGATGGGGGGCGGACCGTCGCGGGCGCTCATCCTCGACCTCGACACCCGGGCGAGGACGGCCACGGTCGCCAGGGAGGTCCGCCACCCGGACCGTGTGAGCGCCGGCACGCAGGGCAACACCCAGATGCTTCCCGGCGGGGGCCTGTTCGTGGGCTGGGGTAGCGAGGGCCGCGTCACCGAGTTCTCCGCCGCCGACGCCGTGGTCTTCGACGCGACGTTCGCGCCCGCCGACTCCTACCGGGCCTACCGGTTCGAGTGGGAGGGGCTGCCGACCGAGCCGCCGGATGTCGTGGTCGCGCCTCTGGACGAGGCTGCCGGGGGAGGCGACGGTGTTCGCCGGCTCGAGGTGGCCGTGAGCTGGAACGGGGCCACCGAGGTCGCGACGTGGCGGGTGCTCGCCGGCGAGGACGCCGACAACCTCGCGCCCGTGGCCGAGGTCGCCAAGGATGGCTTCGAGACGGCGACCAGGATCGAGGCCGCCGCAGTCGTGGTGGTCGAGGCCCTTGACTCGCGCGGGGAGGTCCTCGACCGCTCCGAGACCATCACGGTCGACCGCTGACCCACGGGTTTCGGGGCGCGACCCGAAGAAGGGCTAAGGCGCCCCGGCCGCCAGCCACTCGTCGAAGCTGGTCGGCGCGATCCGGGCGCGGTCGCCGGGCAGCATGACGTTGCCGGCCATCGACGGGCCGAACAGCCCCGACCACGACGGGATCAGGCGCACCGCATGGCCGCGCACCTCGTTGGTGCGTCGGGCCATGTCGACGAGATCCTGCGTCTCCGGGCCGGCGACGTCGGGATACCGACCCTGCGGTTCGCCCTCCGCCACCTCGGCGAGGATGTCGGCAACGTCCTGCGGCGCGATCGGCTGCACGAGGAGCGGCGCGATCGTGGCGGCGCCGTCGTGTTCGGTCCAGCTCGTCACCATCGCCGCGAAGTCGTGGAACTGCGTGGCCGGCACGATCGTCCACGGCACCGAGCCGGCGGCGACGAGGCGCTCCTGTTCCCGCTTGCCGGCGTAGTGCGCGTTGCCTTCGACCCGGTCCAGCCCCACGATCGACAGCAGCACGTGATGGCGCACCCCGGCCCGCTGCTCGGCCGCAAGCAGGTTCCGGGTGATCGTGCCGAAGTACGCCACGGCCTCGTCCCGGTCCGTCGCGGGAGCGTTGGTGGCGTCGACGACCGCTTCGACGCCGCTGAGCGCGTCGTCTACGCCCTCACCGGTCAGCAGGTCGACGCCGAGCGAGCGGCTGATGCGCACGGCGTCGTGGCCGCGGCCCTCGAGGGCCGACACGGTGAGGGAGCCGATGTGGCCCGTGGCCCCGGCGACTGCGATGCGCATGCTGCTCTCCTCTCGGCACGCCGCGGTGGCTTCGCACCAGCGACCAGTTTTCGTCGACCAGGTCGTTACTACTCCGAGCCCGCTGGCGGCGCCTCGGCGTTGCCGGCCGGGTCCGAACACAGACGACGATTCTGGAGGCGAGATGACCGCCACGACACCAAGGACACTGATCTCGGCGATGCAAGTGACGCTGGACGGCTACATCCTGGGCCCCAAGGGCGAGGCCGACTGGGTCGATTCCTGGGCCGATGGCCTGGAGCTGTTGCCGCCGGTCGACGCCTTCGTCCTCGGCGGCGGGATGTTCCCCGGATACGAGCAGTTCTGGACAGCCATCCTCGACGAC
>JBKOUY010000160.1:0-5939 GCA_046723645.1 Actinomycetota bacterium
GTGGTGCCATCGCCGGCGACGTCGTCCGTCTTCTTGGCGACCTCCTTGACCAGCTCGGCCCCGATGTTCTCGTAGGGGTCTTCGAGCTCGATCTCCTTGGCGATCGACACACCGTCGTTGGTGATGGTGGGAGCGCCCCACTTCTTGTCGAGGACGACGTTTCGGCCCTTGGGGCCGAGGGTGACCCGGACAGCGTCGGCCAGCTTGTTCATGCCGGACTCGAGGCTGCGACGGGCCTCCGTGTCGAAAGCGATGATCTTCGGCATCCCTGAATCCCTCCGTTGGGCACGGGGTTAGCACTCGATTGGTGTGAGTGCTAGCCAGTCAAGCACCTACGGTCAGCACTCGCAACACGTGAGTGCTAACCCGACGTCCGTCGGGACCGGGGCCTCAGCCGCCGGCAACGGCGGGGATGATCGACACCTCGGAGCCGTCGGGGACGGGGGTGTCGAGTCCCTCCAGGAACCTGATGTCGTCGTCGGCCACGAACACGTTGACGAAGCGCCGGAGGTTGCCGTCGTCGTCGAGCAGCCGGTCGGCGAACCCGGGATGGGCCTCGTCGAGGCTGGTGAGGACGTCGCGCACGCTGGATCCTTCGAGCGACACCTCGGACTTGCCTGCCGTGAGGGTGCGCAGCGTGGTCGGGATGCGGACGGAGACGCTCATGCAACGGTCCTTCGTGGTCTGAGAGCCCGGCGATGGTAGCCAACGGCCCGGTCGTGGCCGACATTCCGAACGACCCGTTCGAGGCTCGTGCGGGCGTCCCGAACCGCCCGATGCCGGCGCGTCCAAACGCCGTTTCACCTCGGGGCGCCGAGGACGTCCGCGGCCACGGCCTCGATGCAGGCGAGCGTGTCGCCGTGCGCACGTTCCGGCCCGAACCGCTCGACGAGCGACATCACCTCGAGGGCCTTGTCCGGCGGGTCGAGGTCGTCGACGACCTCGCCCACGATGGCCACGCACGGCACCCCGAGCGGAGCAGCCACGGCCGCGACGCCGCCGATCACCTTGCCCTCGAACGACTGGCGGTCGAGGAACCCCTCGGCCGTGATCACGAGGTCGGCGCCGTCGAGCAGGTCATGGAGGTCGAGCTCGTCGGCCACCGCCTCGAACCCCGGCACCAGCGCCGCCCCCGCGACCGCGAGCCCGCCCCCCAGCCCGCCAGCGGCGCCGGAACCGTCGACGCAACGCACGTCGACCCCGTAGTCGGACCGGTACACGTCGGCCAGGCGGTCCAGGCGGCGCCGGAGCAGCTCCACCTGGGCGGGCGAGGCACCCTTCTGCGGCGCGAACACCTCGGCGGCGTCGACGAACCGGGTCCGGACGTCGCAGAGCGCCACCAGCTCGACCCCGCCCAGCCGGTGCAGCGGGTACAGCGCCCGGAGCGCCCCCAGCCCCCCGTCGGTCGTGGCCGACCCGCCGAGGCCCACCAGCACCCGCCGGGCGCCGCTGTCGACGGCGGTGCCGATCAACTCGCCGGTTCCCACGGTCGACGCCACGACAGGGTCGTTGCCGTCGGGGCCGCCGACCAGGCCCAGGCCCGAGGCCCGTGCCATCTCGATGACCGCCGTGCGCCCGTCCAGCCGCCATTCGGCCCTGACGGGATCGCCCAGGGGCCCGGTCACGGTCGTGGCGCGGTTGGGGCCGCCCAGCACCTCGAGCGTGCCCTCGCCGCCGTCCGCCAGGGGCAGCTCGTCGCACTCCCAGCCCGCGGCCGCCGCCGCGCGCCCCACGGCGGCGGCCACGTCCCGGGCCGTGGCGGTTCCGCGGAGCTTGTCGGGTGCAGCGACGACGCGCACGAACGGACAGTCTGGCCCAACCGGTCGTGCGGGCCGGTCCCTCGGAACGATCCAGTGGGAGCGCCCACGAGTGGGGTGGCTCGTAGCGCCCGCCCACTAGCCTCGACCAACCGTGGATCGCCCCGTCGTCATCGTGTCCAACCGCGGCCCCTTGTCGTTCCGGCGTGACCGGCAGGGCGATCTCGTGGCGACCCGGGGTGCCGGTGGACTCGTCTCGGGGCTCCGGCCGGTCGTTGCCGACACCGGCGCCACCTGGATCGCGGCCGCGATGTCGGAGGGCGACCGCGAGGCGGCGGCCAAGGGCGTCATCGACGCCGAGGGCTTCCGCGTCCACCTGGTGGCCGTCGACCGTGAGGCGTTCAGGCTCGCCAACGACGTGGTGAGCACGCAGGTGCTGTGGTTCGTCCACCACGGGCTCTACGACCTGCCGCGGGCCCCGGCGTTCGGCCGCGACCTGCGCGACGCCTGGCTCGCCTATCGCCACGTCAACGAGGCCTTCGCCGACGCCGTCGCCGAGGACGCGCCCGACGGCGCCGCCGTGCTCGTGCAGGACTACCACCTCAGCCTGCTGGGCGTGGGCCTGGCGGAGCGCCGACCCGACGTGGCCGCCGTCCACTTCCATCACACCCCGTTCGCCACGCCCACCTGGCTCGGGGTGCTGCCCGGCCACGTGAGCGGCGAGGTGCTGTCGAGCCTCGCGGCCCACCGGGCCTGCGGCTTCCACTCCCAGCGTTGGGCCGACGACTTCCTGGCGTGCTGCCGCTCCAACCTCGGCCTGGCGCCGGCGACGTTCGTGTCGCCGTTGCCGGCCGACGCCGACGACCTCCGCCGAGCGGCGTCGTCACCGGCGTGTGCGGCCGCCCTGGCCGAGATCGAGGACCAGGTCGGCGACCGGGCCGTCATTGCCCGAGTCGACCGCATCGAGCTCTCGAAGAACCTGCTGCGCGGATTCCAGGCCTACGACGACCTGCTCGAGCACCAGCCGGAGTGGCGCGAGCGGGTGGTGTTCCTGGCGTCGTGCTATCCGTCGCGCGGCGGAGTGCCCGCCTACGTGGAGTACCAGCGGGACGTCGAGGCGTTGGTCGACCGGATCAACGAGCGGTGGGCCACCCCGGGATGGATCCCCATCATCTACGACACCAGCGACGACTACCCGCGCTCGGTCGCGGTCCTCCGGCGGGCCGACGTGCTGCTCGTCAACCCCATCCGCGACGGCCTCAACCTCGTGGCCAAGGAGGCGGCGATCGTCAACGAGCGCGGCGTCGTGGTGTGCCTGTCGACCGAGGCCGGGGTGTGGGACGAGCTCAGCGACGCGGTGGTGCAGGTGCAACCGTTCGACGTCGCCGGGACCGCTGATGCCCTGGCGAAGGCCCTGCGCATCGACGCCGGCGAGCGGCGGTCGCGGGCCGAGCTGCTACGCCGGCTGGCGGTCGCGCGCCGTCCCGCCGACTGGCTGGCCGACCAGCTGGCCGCCGCGAACGCTGGTTAGGTAGCGGCCGGGCGGTCCCGGGCCGGCAGAGGCGCCGGCGAACCCGACGCCAGCTGGCGGAGCAGGTCGAGGACAGCACGTGGCCCGTCGACGACCAGGTCGGCGCGCTCGATCAGGTCACCGGGGGCCTCGGTGCTGGCCACGGCCACCCTGAGGACCTCCATGCCCCGCGCCTCCAGGCCGTCCAGGGTGTCGAACGCCGGTAGATCGCCGCGATCGTCGCCGATGAAGCACACCGCCTCGACGCCGCTGACCAGGCTCTGGACCGCGGTCCCCTTGTCGATCGCCACGGGCGGGTGCAGCTCGAAGGACATGCGGGCGCGGCGCATCACCAGCCCCGACCTGCGGGCCTCGCCGGTCGCCCATTCGCGCACGACCGGCCCGAGGCCGGGGTGCTCCCGGTAGTGGAGCGTCAGCGACAGGCCCTTGGGCTCCACCGCCATGCCCACCGGCCCCTGCTCCTTGGCCCGGCGGGCGGCCTCTGCAACCGCGTCCCGCCAGCTGGCCGCGCCCGGCTGGTCGGACCGCACCCCGTCACGCACGGTCTCCAGACCGTAGATCCCGGAGATGACCACGCCCCGGGGCAGCAGGGGCTCGAGGAACGAGGCCGGGCGCCCCGACACCACGGCCACCACAGCGAACCGCGCGGCCAGCGCCGCGAGCGCCTCGCTGGCGCCGGGCAGCGGCCGGGCCTCTGCGGGCACATCGACGATGGGCGAGAGCGTGCCGTCGAAGTCGAGCAGCACGGCCGATCGGCCGGGCCGCTCGATGAACGACGCCAGCACGTCGCTCATCAGCCCCCGGCGAGATCAGTCCCGAGCAGCACGATGATCTGCGCGCCGGCGGGGTCGATGGGGGGTTGGGCGGGCATGGCCGTCACGCCGTCGGCGGGGGCACCCATCTGCTCGGCCAGGGCCCCTGCCTCGCGCTCGAACCCGTCGACGAAGAGCACCTGGGTGGCGTCGAGCTGCTGGCCCTCGGGGCCGTTGGTCGGCTCGGCGGTTTGGTAACCCTGTCCGGCGAGCTGGTCGGTGAGGGCACCGGCGGAGCCCGCAACACCGGAGACGTTGGCCACCCGCACCACGATCTCGGCCGGCTGGCGCAGTGGGGTCTCCGTGGTGGTCGTGTCACCGTCCCCCTCGGCCGCGGTCGTGTCGCTCGCCTCCCCGCCGGCGACCGTCGTCCCGGACCGTGCGGTGGAGACATCGTCGGACCCGCTGTCCTCGAGGGCCCGGAGCAGGAACAGACCCAGCACGACGGCCGCCGCCAACAGCACGATCCCCCGGGCCGGAGTCGACCGGGAGGGCGGTGCTCCCTCGGTCGGTGGTCGCTCGGTCTGCATGCGGGGCCCTCCTATCGCCCGTGCCCGAGTCCGGTTCGGCCCTCGATGCGGGCCCGGCGGCGCTCGAGCCGCGTCCGGCGCAGCCGGTGCACGACGAGCGGGTCGTATGCCACGGCGTCGGGATCGTCGAGCAGGGCGTTCAACAGTCGGTAGTAGCGGGTCGGCGACAGGTGCAGATGCTCGCGGATGCCGGCGCTCTTCGGCTTGGGGAGCATCCACCAGCAGCGCTCGAAATCGAGGATTGCCCGGTCAACATCGGTCAGGGGCACTTGGGTAAGGCTGGCGTGGCCACCCATTCAATGCAAGCACCCCCGTGGGACCGGAACCGGGGGCGGCGATATCGTCGCGCCGCCGCCCGAGTAGCTCAGCCGGCAGAGCAGGCGCCTTGTAAGCGTCAGGCCGCGGGTTCGATTCCCGCCTCGGGCTCGGGGAGGCGGCCGCGGTCAGCGCCTCCTGGCGATCTCGAAGCATGCCAGCGCGGCTGCGGCCGACACGTTGAGCGAGCCCAGGCGGCCGTGCATGGGGATGGCCACCAGCTCGTCGCAGCGCTCGCGGACGAGGCGCGACAGCCCGCGGCCCTCGGCGCCGAGCACCAGGCACACGGGACCGTCCGCGGCCGCCACGTCGTAGAGCGACGTGGCGGCCTGGCCTTCGAGGCCGACCGCGTGCACGCCGGCGTCCCGCATGCGCGCCAGCGCCGCTGGCAGGCCCCCGACGACGGCGATGGGCAGGTGCTCCACTGCGCCGGCCGCGGCCTTGGTGGCCGCCGGGGTGACGTGGACGGCCCGGTGTCGCGGGAGCAGCACCCCCGTCGCCCCCGCGCATTCCGCCGACCGCAGGATCGCCCCGAGGTTGCCGGGATCGGTCACGCCGTCCAGGGCGACCAGGAACGGCGCCGCCGCAGGTTCAACCCCGCCGACGCGCGTCGGGCCCGGGGCCGGCCGCCGCGCAGCGATCAGGTCGTCGAGGTCGGCCTCGGGCAGCGGTGCGGCGAGGGCCAGCACCCCCTGGGGAGCCTCGCTCCGCGCCCGGGCGGAGAAGCGCCCCCGTCCGACCACGTTCACGGGCACGCGGTTGGCCTCCGCCAGCTCGCGGATGTCCCGGAGGATCGACGCGTCGCCCGCGTCGGCCTCCATCCACACCTCGTGGACCCGGCGGGTGCCCGCCAACAGGAGCTCCCGGACCGCTTGGCGGCCCTCGACCTGGTCGCCGCCCAGGCCCCGGCCGGACGAGCTGACGCGCCCCCGCCGCCCCGCGGCGACGGCCGGCGGCCGGCCCTGCGCCGTCAGCTTCGTGGGCGGCGGCGCAC
>JBKOUY010000209.1:0-16661 GCA_046723645.1 Actinomycetota bacterium
GGTTGGGGGAGGCCCGCGCCGCGCTGACGGCCGCGACCGGCGCGCAGGAGCGGTTGGCCGCCGAGCGCGAGGACGCCGCTGCGGAACTGGCGGCCCTGCAGGCGCAGCAGGCCGAGGCCACCGAGCAGCTGGCCCGGGACCGCGCCCGCGCCGACGAGCTGTCCGCCCTCCTGCCCGAGCTCGAGGTCGAGGAGGCGTCGCGCCGAGAGCGGGCGGAGGCCATGGCCGAGACGCACCACCGGCTCGACGAGCGGGCCGCCGAGGTGGCCGCCATGCGGACCGACCTCGACCGGCGCCGTACCACCCTTGCTGACCGGCGCGACTACCTGCGTCGCCGGTTCACCGAGGTCGAGGAGCGCCTCGCCGGCTCGGTGGCGGCGCGGCACGAGGCCGAGACCCACCGAAGCGAGCTCGACGCGGCCGAGGTCGCGCTCGACCGGCTCGCAGCCTTCGTCGGCGGCCGGCTCGAGTTGGTCGAGGGTCGGTTGACTGCCGTCCGCGAGCGGCGGCGCCACGAGACCGACGCCCAGCGGGCGCTGACGGCGGAGCTCGATGGCGTGCGCCGCGAGCGGTCCACCGGAGAGCGCAGCCTGGCCGAGCTGCGGGAGCGCGGACAGCGCGCCGAGATCGACGAGGCCGAGGTCCGCCTCCGGCTCGAGCAGGCGATCGAACTGTGCCGCACGCAGCTCGACGTCGAGCCCGACGCCGCAGTCCAGGCGGAGCCTCCGGAGCTGCCGGACGGGGTGACACCCGCGGCGCGGGTGCGCGAGCTCGAGCGGGAGCTGCGCGTGATGGGCCCGATCAACCCGCTGGCCCTGGAGGAGTACGAGGCGCTGTCGGAGCGGCACAGTTTCCTGGCCGAGCAGCTCGACGACGTCAAGGCCAGCCGCCGCGAGCTCAACAAGGTGATCCGCGCCATCGACGAGGAGATCGTCCGCGTGTTCGCGGCCGCATTCGCCGACGTCAGCGAGAACTTCGAGCAGCTCTTCGCCACGCTGTTCCCGGGTGGCGAGGGACGGCTGCGGCTGACGAACCCCGATGACCTGCTCCAGACCGGCATCGAGGTCGAGGCCAAACCGTCCGGCAAGAACGTCAAGAAGCTGTCGCTGCTGTCCGGCGGCGAGCGTTCGCTGACCGCCCTGGCCTATCTCTTCGCAGTGTTCCGCAGCCGGCCGTCGCCGTTCTACGTGATGGACGAGGTCGAGGCCGCGCTGGACGACGTGAACCTGCACCGCTTCCTCGACCTCATCTCCGAGTTCCGCCAGGAGGCGCAGCTCATCATCGTCAGCCACCAGAAGCGCACGATGGAGGCGGCCGACTGCCTCTACGGCGTCACCATGCAGACGGGCGGCGCCTCCAAGGTCGTGAGCGAGAAGGTCGCTGTCGGGGCGTAGTCACACGCTGGCGGTCGCGGTGGCGGTTCCCCCGGGCCCGGTGACCGTCAAGGTCCACGTGCCGGGCTGATGCGGGCAGAAGACCTGCGATCCCTCGGCGCCGACCGCGGTGGCCGAGCCGTCCGGGGCGCCGATGCTGTGGGTGGTCCCACCGGAGGCTTGCCAAGCGATCGCCGTCCCGATCGTGCCCGGCCCGCAGGCGTCCGGTCGCAGGCTGGCTCGGAAGCCGCCGATGGTCGGCGGCGCGGGCGGCTGGGTGGTCGTGGTCGTCGGCGGCACGGTCGTCGGTGGGCGTGTGGCCGGTGGCGCGGTCGAGCCGACGGAGGTGCCGGTACCGGCGTCGACGGTCGTCGATGTCGGCGCCGACGACGTCGCCGACGGCACCCCGGGCGGCGTCGTGCCGGCTCGCGGCGTGCCGGGTGCGGTCGACGTGCTGGTCGTGGCGTCGATCGTGGCCGTGCTCAGCTCGCCATTGCCGGCCCGCCCGGCGAGCGCCACGACCAGGCCAAGGGTCACGACGACTGCGGCGGCCACAGCCGTCATGCCCCGCCACGGGCGCCTCCGCCGCCCCGGGGCGCCGCGCCCAGCCTGCTCGGATCCCGCCATCGGTACGCCGCCCGCCTCGAGGGCGGCGGCCGCCTTGGCCTTGAGCAGCGGCGGGGCGATGGCGATCGGCACTGCGGCGAAGAGGCGCTCCGGTGCCAGGACCTCGTCGCGGTCGGCGGCGCAGGCCTCGCAGTCGCCGGCGTGACGGCCGATGATGCGTGCCGCGTCCGCGCTGAAGGCGGCGATGCCGGCGCCGGCCAGCGCCGCCCGGAGATCGGCGCACCGCGGCGCGCCATGGCGCCACAGCACCCACGACCGGATGGCCCCGGCCAGACGCTCCCTGAGGCGGAACAGGAGCTGGTGGGCGTGATTCGGAGCGACGTCCAGCTCCTCTGCGATCTCCCCCGGAGTGAGCCCGTGGCGCAGGTGCAGGTCGAGGACGCTGGTGTCCCGCTCGCCGAGCGCTGCGGCCGCGGCCCACACCAGCTCGTCGCGACTGCGGTCGTCGAGGGCGGCGGCGGGGTCTGGATCGCGGCCGGGCAGTGCGGCCATCACCGGGTCCTCTGTCCCGCCTGCGGGGGTGATGCGACGCTCGCGTTCGAGCCGGTTGAGGGCCCGGTTCCGGGACGTGCGGAGCAACCAGCCCCCAAACGCGGCCGGCTCACGGACGTCGTCGATGCCTTGCCACGCGGCGAGGAAGGCGTCCTGGGCGACCTCCGCGGCGACCTCGCGGTCTCGGACGATGTGCCAGGCGACGTCCCACACCCGGTCGAACCAGCGGTCGAAGAGGATGCCGAACGCGTCGGCGTCGCCGGCGCGGGTGGCCAGGACCAGATCGGCGTCGTCGCGTTCCTGTGCCACCCGGCCTCCGCGTCCCCCTCGCCCACAATCGTCAACCGATGACGACGGGCGCACCAAGAGGTACCAGATCGGCGAGCTGGAGGATCACGTCGTTGCCGACCCTGATGCAGCCATGGGAGACCGCCTGGCCGATGGTGGCCGGGTCGTTGGTGCCGTGGATGCCGATCTGGCCGTCGCCTCCAGCGAACTCGTTGAGCTCGAGGGAATGGCCCGAGAGGCCGAACGCGATCGGCCCGTAGGCGTGGTCGGGGTCGCCGGTGGCGAGCTTGTCGACCACGTAGAACCGGCCCCTCGGGGTGGGGTTGTCGGCGGTGCCGATGGCGACAGGAGTGGTCACGACGACGCGGCCGTCCACGAGCAGCCGCAGCGTGCGGGCCGAGAGATCGACCTCGATCGCTTCGTCGACGTGGCGGAGCTCGACGTCGCCCCGCCGAATCCAGCCGGTCGATCCGTTGGGTCGGGTGGGCAGGAGGACGCGGAGCCAGTCGCCGTCCTCGGCGTCGACCAGCAGCGCGCGGGCCGACCCGAACTCGGTGGTGGCGGGCAGGGTCTGCGCCGGCGTGGGGTCGCCCGGCCAAGCGAACACCGCCAGATCGGTGTCGGACCGGGCCACCAGCGCGGCGGTACCCGACGGTGCGGGGCTCCCGGATGCCGACGGCGCTGCGGTCGCGGAGTCGTCGCCGGCAGTGGAAGGGCGATGGCCGCCCGCGCACGCCCCGAGGACGAGCGCGAGGGCAGCAGCAGCGGTGGCCATGCGGAGGATCTTTCGGGTGGTCATGGGGGCTCCTCTGAGTGCAGGGACTCGGTCGGCAGGTGGCGGGGGAGGGAGGCCGGGGGGAGCCGCCCCGCCGCGGCTCCCCCCGGAGGTCGCGATCAGCCGGTGAAGTTGGGGTCCGCCAGGACCGGTTCGTCGACGTCCGCCGGTGGCCGCACGTCGGTCCCGTCGTCATTCCCGTCGCCGGGATCGCCGCCGTCCCCGCCGTCATCCGGGTCGTCGGTGGGGTTGGTCAGGCAGTCGCCGGGGTCGTCGCAGGGCTCGGGCTCGGTGGGGTTGGTCAGGCAGTCGCCGGGGTCGTCGCAGGGCTCGGGCTCGGTCGGGTTGGTGAAGCAGTCGCCGGGGTCGTGGCAGGGCTCGGGCTCGTCGATCGGGTTGGCCACGTCGACGGGCCCGATCGGGCCCTCCGGCGCCGGCGTCTCGGCCAGCGCCACCGCCGGTGCCACGAGGGCGGATCCCGCCACTGTCAGGGCAACGAGCAGCGTGCGGGTGCCGGGGTTCAGGTTCATCGGGCCTCCTGGTGGGTACAGGGCCGGCGGTTCCGACCCGTGACACCCCTCCTGACCGCCGACCGGCGGTGGCCTTACAGGCTCCGCCGCGATTTCTTGGTTCGGCGGAGCCACCGGACCGGCGTTCCGATGTGCCGGCATCCGCCCCGCAGCAACGCCGGTCGGGGCGCGAGCCCACGCTGCCGGCCTCCGGTGGGGGTGTGCGCTCCGCCCCCGTCGAGCGCACTCGGGGCGACCGGTAGGCTCCGGCATCACCATGGAGATCGCGATCGTCATCGCTGTCGTCGCCATCGTGATCCTGGGTGGTATCGCCTTCGTGACCCGCGGCCGGCGGGATCGGGGCGTGGGCCTCGAGCCACCACCGCGCTCCGCGCCACCGACCGCGCCGCCAGAACCCGTGGACGAGGACCTGGTCGCCCAGGTCGAGGACGCCCTGGCCGGGATCCACGACGAGGCCAGCCGCGGCACCACCCTGGAGGCACCCCCGGAGCCCGTTGCCCCGGCGCCGCCCGCCGCGAGGCCCAGCTTCCGCGACCGACTGGCCAAGGCCCGGGGGGCGCTCGGTGGCTACCTGGGCGCGATCCGGTCCCGGAAAGTCGACGCGGAGACGTGGGACGAGCTGGAGGAGGCGCTCATCCGCGCCGACGTCGGCGTATCGGCGACCCAGCGGGTGCTGGACGACCTCCAGGCCACTGCCAAGGCCGAGGCCATCAACGATCCCGACGTGCTCCTCGACCGGCTCAAGGCCGAGCTCAAGGCCCTCCTGACGGAGGGCGACCGGTCGCTGCGGTACGAGCCGGGCAGCCCCAACGTGTGGTTGTTCGTCGGCGTGAACGGCGTCGGCAAGACGACCACCATCGCCAAGATCGCCCGCCAGCAGCTCGACGAGGGGCGCTCGGTGATCATGGCGGCGGCCGACACCTTCCGCGCCGCCGCCGCCGAGCAGCTCGGCCTCTGGGCCGAGCGCACCGGCGCCGACTTCGTGCGGGGCAACGAGGGTGGCGACCCGTCGGCGGTGGTGTTCGACGCCGTCCAGCGCGCCGCCGCCCGGGGCAACGACCTGGTCCTGGCCGACACCGCGGGCCGCTTGCACACGAAGGCGAACCTCATGGACGAGCTGCGCAAGGTGCGGCGTGTGGCCGACCGCGATCCGGGGAACGTCACAGAGGTGCTCCTGGTTCTCGATGCCACCACCGGTCAGAACGGCCTGGTGCAGGCCGAGCAGTTCACCGAAGCGGTGGACGTGACCGGGGTCGTGCTCACCAAGCTCGACGGGTCGGCCAAGGGCGGCATCGCGCTCGCCATCCAGACCGGGCTCGGCATCCCGATCAAGCTCGTGGGACTGGGCGAGGCCGTGGGTGACCTGGTCGAGTTCGATCCCGATGAGTTCGTCGAGGCGCTCTTCGCATGACCGAGGGCGCCGCACAGGAGGTGGAAAGGTGATCCGAACCGTGCTCTTGCCCGTGCGAGCGACGGTCGGCGTGGGCAAGGTGTCCGCCAAGACCGGCTACCGCGCCGGCAAGCTCTCCGCCCGTTCGGCCTACCGGATGGGGCGGCTCGTCGGACTGCGGCACGCGCTGTTCCTCGCGGCTGGCATCGGCATCGGCTTGCTGGCGGCGCCGACATCGGGGAGCGACCTGCGTGACAAGCTGCGCCGCCAGTGGGAGGGCCGGCGGGCCCCGGCCAGCGACGACGCCGTGGCCGAGCGGGTGCGCTACGAGCTGTCGCACTCGCCCCGCACGTGGCACCTGCCCCAGCCCGAGGTCGAGGTCGTTGCAGGCAAGGCGATCCTGACCGGCGGCGCTCCCCACGCGACCGGCAAGGCCGACATCGAGCGCGCCGCCGCTTCGGTTCCCGGGGTGGCCGACGTCGACAGCCGGCTGGTGGTCGGCAGCGGCAACGGGGGCTAGCCCCTCGCGACATCCGTCACCGGGCCCGGTTCGGCCGCGCCCAGTCCCGGTAGGCTCTGTCCCTCATGTTCGAGTCGCTGTCCGAACGCTTCGAGGGCATCTTCACCAGGTTGCGCAGCAAGGGGACGCTGCGCGAGTCCGACGTCGACGAGGTCCTGCGCGAGATCCGCCTGGCGTTGCTCGAGGCGGACGTCAACTTCGTCGTCGTCAAGACGATGCTCGAACGCATCCGGCAGCGGGCGATCGGCGCCCGGATCCACGAGGCCCTGAACCCGGCCCAGCAGGTCGTCAAGCTGGTCAACGAGGCGCTCGTGGAGGCGCTGGGCGGCGAGGCGATCCGTCTGCAGTACGCCTCCCGGCCGCCCACGGTCGTGCTGATGGCCGGCCTCCAGGGCTCCGGCAAGACCACCAACGCCGCGAAGCTTGCGCGCTGGTTCCACCAGCAGGGACGCAACCCCCTGCTGGTGGGCGCCGACCTCCAGCGGCCGGCCGCCGTCGAGCAGCTCCGGACGCTGGGCGAGCGCATCCGGGTGCCGGTGTTCAGCCAACCCGGCCCGAGCGGCCGTGGGAGCGGAGAGCATGTCGATCCCGTGGCCACGGCGAGGGCCGGTGTCGAGGAGGCCCGGCGCCTCGGGCGGGACATCTGCATCGTCGACACCGCCGGCCGCCTGGCCATCGACATCGAGATGATGGACCAGGTCGGGCGCATCTCCCAGGCCATCGACCCCGACTACACGTTCCTGGTCGTCGACGCGATGACGGGCCAGGACGCGGTCACCGCGGCCGAGTCCTTCGACGCCACCCTGGCCCTCGACGGGGTCATCCTCACCAAGCTGGACGGCGACGCTCGAGGTGGCGCGGCGCTGTCGGTCAAGGAGGTGGTGGGCAAGCCCATCGCCTTCGCGTCCACGGGCGAGAAGGTCGAGGACTTCGACCTGTTCCATCCCGACCGGCTCGCGAGCCGCATCCTGGGCATGGGCGATGTGCTCACCCTGATCGAGAAGGCCGAGCAGGTCTATGAGAAGGACGAGGCCGAGGCGGCCGCCGCCAAGCTCCTCGAGGGCAAGTTCACGCTCGACGACTTCCTGGACCAGCTGCAGCAGGTTCGCAAGATGGGCCCGCTGCAGAACCTGATGGGGCTGATGCCCGGCGTCCCCAAGGAGGTCCGCAATGCCGAGGTCGACGAGAACCAGGTGAGCAAGGTGGAGGCGATCATCCGCTCGATGACCCGCGAGGAGCGGATAGAGCCCAACGTCATCGACGGCTCCCGGCGCCTGCGGATCGCCAACGGCAGCGGCACTCAGACCGCCGACGTCAGCCAGCTCATCAAGCAGTTCCGGGAGATGCAGAAGCTGATGAAACGCATGCCGGGCCTGTCCGGGAC
The DNA here is from genome assembly GCA_046723645.1 of Actinomycetota bacterium. Classification (GTDB taxonomy): domain Bacteria; phylum Actinomycetota; class Acidimicrobiia; order Acidimicrobiales; family VFJN01; genus DASQUK01. Next base: position 7,380 of record JBKOUY010000209.1, read on the forward strand.
CAAAGGCGCCAGGGGCGGGAAGAAGGGACGCAAGGGCCGCAAGGGCGGCGGCCGGGTGACGCCCCCGGGCGGTGGCGGCCGTGCTGCGGCGCGCCAGCCTTTCACCCTGCCGGGCCTCAACCAATAACCTCGCGACCCCTGAGCTGAGAGAAAGAAGAAGACGAGTGGCCGTCAAGCTCCGCCTGATGCGGATGGGCAAGAAGAAGCAACCGACCTACCGTGTGGTGGCGGCCGATTCCCGGTCGCCCCGTGACGGGCGATTCATCGAGATCGTGGGTGTCTACGACCCCCGGCCCGATCCCTCTGCGATCCGTATCGACAACGACAAGGCCGTGGACTGGCTCCGCAAGGGTGCTCAACCCACCGAGTCGGTCCGCAAGCTGCTCGAGATATCGGGCGCGTGGGAGACCTTCAGCGGCGAGGCCGCGTCTCGGCCCGCCCCCGAGCCGGCTGCGGCGCCCGCCGCCAAGGCGACCGCCAAGAAGGCGACCGCCAGCAAGGCGGGCGCCAGCAAGGCGAGCGCGAGCAAGGCGCTCGCCAAGTCGGCGGCCAGGAAGGCGGCCGACACGGCCGAGGCGGCGCCCGACGCCGGCGACGACGAGAGCGCCTCTGCCGACGACGCCGCCGATGCCGCTGCCGACGAGAGCGCCACCGCCGACGAGAGCGCCGACGCCAGCACCGACGAGACCGCAGAGGCGGAGGGGTGAGCGACACCGCCGCCCCACCGGAGGTGCCGACGGCGCGGGCCGTCCTCGAGCACCTCGTGCGCTCCCTGGTGGAGGATCGCGACGCCGTGCGCATCGACACCGAGCGGGGGCGCAACCAGCCGCGCCTCACCGTTCGGGTCGGCCCCTCCGACATGGGCCGGGTCATCGGCAAGCGGGGCCGGGTCGCCCAGGCGATCCGGACCGTCACCCGGGCGGCCGCCGCCCGCGACGGCAGCGACGTCGAGGTCGAGTTCGAGGACTGAGGGGTCCCGAGTGGCGCCGGCGGGTGACGCGGCCCTGCTCGAGATCGGCCGCGTGACCAGGCCCCACGGCCTGCGTGGCGAGGTGGTCGTCGACCTGACGACCGATCGCGTGGAGCGGCTGGCTCCGGGGACCGTCCTGACCAGCGACGCCGGCGACTTGACGGTCGCCGCGGCGCGCCCGCACCAGCGGCGCTGGATCGTGTCGTTCGAGGGCCACACTGGCCGCGAGGCGGCCGACCGGCTGCGCGGCCTCGCCCTGCGAGCGGCGCCCATCGACGATCCCGACGCACTCTGGGTGCACGACCTCGTCGGCAGCGAGGTCGTCACCGTCGGGGGTGACGTGGTCGGCACGTGCGTGGCGGTCGTCGCCAACCCTGCGTCCGACCTGCTCGAGCTCGACGGCGGGGCACTGGTGCCGGTCGCGTTCGTCGCCGAGCGCACGCCCGGGCGGGTGGTCATCGATCCACCCGAGGGCCTCCTGGAGCCCTAGTGGATCCACTGGAGCGCGGCGCGATGCGCATCGACGTCTTCACCATCTTCCCGGGCCTCGTCGACCACTTCGCCGCCCACAGCCTGGTGGGCAAGGCCCGGGCGGCCGGGACACTGGACATCAGGGTCCACGACCTGCGGTCCTGCGCCACGGATCCCCATCGATCGGTGGACGACGCGCCGTTCGGCGGCGGGGCCGGCATGGTCCTGATGCCAGAACCGATCTTCGCCGCCGTCGATGCCATCCAGCCGCCGCGGCCACTGCTCTTCCTCGGCCCCGCCGGCCGCCGCTTCGACCAGTCTGTGGCACGGGAGCTCTCGTCCCTGAAGGGCGGATTCAGCCTCATGTGCGGTCGCTACGAGGGCATCGACGAGCGGGTGCGGGAGCACCTGTGCGACGGCGAGCTGTCGATCGGCGACGTCGTGCTGGCCGGCGGCGAGGTCGCCGCCATGGTGGTCATCGAGGCCGTGGGGCGGCTGGTGCCGGGGGTGATGGGCAACCGGGAGTCGGCCGAGGACGAGTCGTTCAGCGACGGGCTGTTGGAATACCCGCACTACACGCGGCCGGCCGTGTTCCGCGGGTGGGAGGTGCCGGCGGTCTTGCGCTCGGGCGACCACGGCCGCATCGCCCGGTGGCGTCGGGCGCGGGCGATCCGCCGCACCCTCGACCTGCGCCCCGACCTCGTCCAGGCCCGTGGGGGCGTGACCGACGAGGAGCGCTCGCTACTGAAGGAGTTCGGCCTGGACGAGGAGCCCCCCGACCCCTGACCCCGGGTCACGACCGACGCGCTTGTGACTTTGTGTTCCGTCCGGATGCCCCGATACCATCACCGGTCCGCCCGCACCTCCCAGGACGACGAAGGCGACCTCGCGATGAACCCCACCGATCTCGTCGACCAGACCGGCATGCGCACCGACATCCCCCCCTTCGCCCCCGGTGACACCCTCAAGGTGCACGTGCGCGTCGTCGAGGGCTCCAAGGAGCGGGTGCAGGTGTTCCAAGGCGTCGTCATCGGCCGCTCCGGCTCGGGCATCCGCGAGACCTTCAAGGTCCGCAAGGTCAGCTACGGCGTCGGGGTCGAGCGGACGTTTCCGCTGCACACCCCGACGATCGCGAGGATCGAGGTCGTGACCAGGGGCGACGTGCGCCGCGCCAAGCTCTACTACCTGCGCGATCGCATCGGTAAGGCGGCCAAGGTCCGCGAGAAGCGCGACGCCTGAGCCCCACTGCGACGGCGGGGTGCGGCCGCCCGCGGTGGGAGCGACGACCCGTGAGTGCGGCCTGAGGCCGTCGATCCGGCCGGTAGGGTGCCCCTCCATGAGCGCCGAGGACCTCGAGCAGTACGAGGCGGACATCGAGCTCCAGCTCTACAAGGAGTACAAGGACCTGACGCCGATGTTCTCGTACGTCGTCGAGACCGATCGGCGCTCCTACCTGGCCAACCAGGTGCACCAGACCGTGCGCAACGAGGGCGGGCGCACGTACATCGAGCTCGAGCTGCACGACGCCTGGGTGTGGGACATGTACCGCACCAGCCGGTTCGTCCAGTCCGTCAAGATCGTCACGTTCAAGGACGTGAACGTCGAGGAGCTACCGGCCAAGGAGCTGTAGTTGGACCGGCGCCGCCCCTACCGGCAGCGCTTGGGCGCCCGGGGCGAGGACCGGGCGGTCGACTGGTACCGAGCGTCCGGCTACGACGTGATCGCCCGCAACTGGCGCTGCCCCGAGGGTGAGCTCGACCTCGTCGTCTCGCTGCCGGGCGAGCTGGTGTTCTGCGAGGTGAAGACCCGCTCGTCCGACCGATTCGGCGTACCGGCCGAGGCGGTCACGGCCGCAAAGCAGCGACGCCTACGGGCGCTCGCGGTGAGGTTCCTGGCTGAGCACCCACAGGTCGCCGGGCCCGCCGGAGGGAGCATCCGCTTCGACGTGGTGGCCGTGATCGGATCCACCGTCGACGTGATCGAAGCGGCGTTCTGAACCTCAGCCCGCCAAGGCCCAGATGACCAGGGCGAGACACACGACCAGTGCCGCCGCCACCATCAGGTAGTCGGCGGGCGAGCGGCGGGTCTGGCGAAACGGGTTGAAGCCCATGGGCTCAGTATCGTGCCGCGGATGGGCCACGTGCAGGTCGAGCGGAGCCAGGGCATCGTCACCGTGACGCTGTCGAACCCAGCCAAGCGCAACGCGATCCCGGTCGCGGCATGGCCCGAGATCGAGGCGGCGTTCCGGGAGGTGGGGCGTCGCCGCGACGATCACTGCGTCGTACTGACGGGCGACGGCGACGACTTCTCGTCGGGCGCCGACGTCGCAGGCGGCGCCTCCGACGACGTCGGCCATCCGCTGCGTACCATGCGGGCGATCTCCGGCGCCATCGAGGCCCTCCACGGGTTGCCGCAGCCGGTCGTCGCCCGGGTGTCGGGTGTGTGCGTGGGTATCGGGCTGAACATGGCGCTGGCCTGTGACGTCGTCGTCGCCAGCGACGACGCCCGGTTCTCGGAGATCTTCGTCCGGCGGGGGCTGAGCATCGACGGCGGTGGCTCGTGGTCGCTGCCCCGGGCCGTGGGCCTGCTCAGGGCGAAGGAGCTGGCCCTGCTGGGCGACATCATCACCGCCGCCGAGGCGGAGCGAGTGGGCCTGGTGACCCGGGTGGTCCCGCGGGCCGACCTTGACGCCACGGTGGCCGATCTGGCGACGCGGCTGGCCGCCGGGCCACCCCTGGCGCTGAGCATGACCAAGCGCCTCATGGACAACTCGGCGCATCTCACGCTCGCCCAGGCCCTCGAGGCCGAGGCCCAGGCGCAGGTCGTCAACTTCGGCACCAAGGACACGGCCGAGGCGTTGCTCGCCTTCGCCGAGCGTCGCGAGCCCCACTTCGAGGGGGCCTGACCGGCGGCATGCGCCGGGGGAGGCGCATCCGGCTGGGTCTTTTCATGGAAATCGATGCTTTTTTATTGCTGAACCTGATGTGACCGTGTGTGTCACACCCTTCGGGTATGGTGTGAGCACGCCACGGCGATAGGGCCGGGCCGGGTCGAGGGTGCCCAGGTGGGGCGTCCTCCCTGCGATCCGCTCGTCAGGAGGCCTGTTCGTGCTCGCATCCGTCGCGTCGGCGACCCTGCTCGGCGTCGAGGGCCGACCCGTTCGGGTCGAGGTCCACGTGTCCAAGGGATTGCCGGGGTTCACCGTCGTCGGGCTTCCCGACACCACATGCCGCGAGGCGCGTGACCGCGTGCGGGCCGCGCTGATGTCCAGCCGGCTGGCCTGGCCCAACGCCCGGGTCACGGTCAATCTGGCGCCGCCCGGGGTGCGCAAGGTCGGCGCCGGCCTCGATCTCGCCATCGCCGTGGGCCTCCTGGTTGCCAGCGAGCAGCTCCCTCCCATGGCGTGCGACGGGCGCGCCTTCGTGGGCGAGCTCGGTCTCGACGGCTCGGTGCGGGCGGTGCCCGGGGCCCTACCGCTGATCGACGCGCTGGCCGATCCCGAGATCGTGGTGCCGGCGGGGTGCACGGTCGAGGCCCAGCTCATCGCGCGTCACCTGATCCGCCCCATCGGCCGCCTGGAGGAACTGGTGAACGCCCTCGTCGGTCGCGAGCCCTGGCCCGAGGCGCCCGATCCCGTGGTGCTTCCGCCGCCGGTGCCCGGCCCCGACCTCGCCGACGTGCGGGGCCAGCCCGCCGCGCGCTACGCGCTCGAGGTCGCCGCGGCGGGCGGGCACCACCTGCTGCTTGTCGGCCCGCCGGGGGCGGGCAAGACCATGCTGGCCCGCAGGCTGGCGGGCCTCTTGCCGGACCTGGATCCCGCAGAGGCGCTTGAGACCACCTGCATCCATTCGGCCGCCGGGCAGCCGCTGCCGCCCGGGGGGCTCATACGCCGGCCGCCGCTCCGCGCACCCCATCACGGGGCGTCCGCGGTGTCGCTGGTCGGCGGCGGGTCGGGGTCGATGCAACCCGGCGAGGCCTCGCTCGCCCACAACGGCGTCTTGTTCCTCGACGAGGTCGGCGAGTTCGAGCCGCTGGTGCTCGACAGCCTGCGCCAGCCGCTGGAGGAGGGGGTCATCCGGGTGGCCCGCGCCGCCGCCAAGGTCACGTTCCCGGCGCGGGTCCTGCTGGTCGGGGCGATGAACCCGTGCCCCTGTGGCGCGGGCGGGCCGCCCGGGGGATGCCGCTGCTCGGGCGCCGCCCGCGCCCGCTACGCGCGCCGGCTGTCGGGGCCGCTGCTCGACCGCTTCGACCTGAGGGTCGAGGTGGGCAGGCCCGACGTGGCCGAGCTCCTCGACTCGTCGTCCGGTGAGGCGACGCGCGAGGTGGCCGCCAGGGTGGCGCTGGCCCGCGAGGCGGCCGCACGGCGCGACGTGCGCGCCAATGCCGCACTGCCCGCCTGGCGGCTCGACGACGCGGCACCGCTCGACCGCGCCGCCACCCGCCTCGTCGAGCGGGCCCTGCGTTCCGGGAGGCTCACGGGCCGAGGCCTCGGCGGCGTCCGCCGGGTGGCACGCACCATCGCCGACCTCGCCGGCCATGCCGGGCCCCTTGGTGCCCACCACGTGAGCACGGCGCTGGCGCTGCGGGCGGATCCGGTCTGCCTCGACTGGCGGGTGGCGTGATGGCTGCATCGTGCGAGCCCACCGGCGGGCGACCAGCGGCCGCGGGCCTCCCCGCCGAGGCGTTCGCCGCCGCCCTCGCGTGCCTGCCGCGCATGGGTCCCGGCCGCCTGTCGGCCGTCCTTCGGTCCGAGGCCGCCGCGCTTGCCTGGGAGCGCATCCGTGCGGGCACGGGCTGGCGCGACACCGACGTCAGGGCCGCGCTGGGGGCTCAGCCCGCCGCGCTCGTGGCCGGCTGGCGCCGGGCGGCCGCGGAGATCGACCCGGCCGCCGTGTGGCAGACGATCGTCGATCAGGGCATCGGCGTCGCCGTCATCGGCTCGGCCGGATATCCGCCCGTCCTGGCCGCCGACATCGAACCGCCCGCCGTGGTGTTCCACCTGGGATCTCCCGACGTCGTGGCCGGCCCCCGCGTCGCGGTGGTGGGCACGCGCCAGTGCAGCGCCACCGGCGCCGCCATCGCCTGGGAGCTGGGTCGTGACCTGGCGGCCGCCGGCGTTGCAGTCGTGTCCGGCCTCGCATCCGGCATCGACGCCGCCGGCCACCGGGGCGCCCTGGCCGCCGTGGGCCACGACGATGACGCACCACCGATCGGGGTCGTGGGCAGCGGGCTCGACGTCGTCTATCCGCGCGGCCAGGCCGAGCTGTGGCGGGCCGTGGCGTCGCATGGTGTCCTCCTGTCCGAGGCGCCCCTGGGTGCCCGGCCCGAGCGCTGGAGGTTCCCGGCGCGCAACCGCATCATCGCCGCGCTCGCCGACCTGGTTGTCGTCGTCGAGTCACACCGTACGGGCGGCTCGATGCACACCGTCGACGAGGCCGACCGCCGCGGCATCGACGTGATGGCGGTACCGGGGTCGGTTCGGGCGCCGGCCTCGGCGGGGACCAACGGGCTGCTCGCGGAGGGCCGGGCCCCCGTGTGCTCGGCCGACGACGTGCTGGTGGCGCTGGGGCTGCGTCCCGCAGGCCGCCGTACCCGGGAGGAGACGCGTCCCCGCCCCGACCCAGGCGACGTCAAGGTGCTCGAGGCCGTGGGGTGGCAGCCCGCCACCCTCGACCACATCGGTGTGCGTACCGGCCACGACCTGGCGGTCCTGGCACCGGCGCTCGACCGGCTCTGCGAGTCGGGGTGGGTGGCACGGCGCGGGGGTTGGTACGAGAGGGTCGCCGGGGGCACCCCATGACTGCCGGTACCTTTGGCAACCGTGGCGCCAGGCTGGCGAGTCGAGGAGTTCGCCCGCTCGTTGACGGCGGCCGCACCGGCCACGGTCGAGGCCTACCGACGCGACCTTGCCGCATTCGTCACGTGGGCCGAGCGGCTTGGCCTCGGCTCGCCCGGCGACGTGCAGCGCACGACGGTCCGGCGCTACCTCGCGTTCCTGGCCACCCGGGGGTTCGCGCGCCGCACCATCGCCCGGCGGGCGTCGGCGCTCCGGCGCTACTTCGGCTGGGCCCGGCGCGTGGGCGCCAGTGCCAGCGACCCGACCGCGGGCCTCAGCGCTCCCAGGGGCGAGGCGCGGCTCCCACGGGTCCTGCACCCCGACGAGCTGCGCTCGCTGCTGAGCGATACCGCCACAGGCGGCACCGACGACGCCTGCGACCTGCGCGATACCGCCCTGCTCGAACTGCTCTACGGCAGCGGCCTGCGCGTGGCGGAGGCCGCTGCGCTCGATGTCGACGACCTCGACCTGGTACGACGGCGGGTCCGGGTGTGGGGCAAGGGCGGCAAGCAGCGCCTCGTCCCCCTCAGCGAACCCGCCGCCGACGCCCTGGGGCGGTGGCTGGCCGACGGCCGCGGCGCGTTCGCTACCGAGGCCTCGCCGGCGGCGGCCGTCTTCCTCAACCGCCGCGGCCGCCGCATGACGCCACGCGACGCTCGCCGCGTGCTGGATCGCCGAGCGGCCACCCCGACCCACCCGCATGCGTTGCGGCACACGTTCGCCACCCACCTGCTCGACGGGGGGGCCGACCTGCGGGTTGTCCAGGAGCTCCTCGGCCATGCAGACCTGGCGACGACGCAGCGTTACACTCACGTCTCCAAGGAACGGCTACGGTCCGTATTCGACGCCACCCACCCACGGGCCTAGGGGGGCACTTGACCGTCGTTGACGTAAAGACTGGGGACTTGTGGGCCGCGTACAAGCGCGACGGCCAGCACGCGGCTCGCGATGAGCTGATCCTCCGGTACGCGCCCCTCGTGCAGTACGTAGCGGGGCGGATGGGGGCTGGCCTCCCCAGCCACGTCGACCGGGCCGACCTGGTGAGCTACGGCATCTTCGGCCTCATCGACGCCGTCGAGCGGTTCGACCCGGCGCGGGGATGCCGGTTCGAGACCTATGCCATCGCCAGGATCAAGGGCAACATTCTCGACGAGCTGCGCTCACTCGACTGGGTGCCCCGCTCCGTCCGTGCCAAGGCCCGGCGCATCGAGGCCACCCTCGCCCGGCTCGCTGCCGCCCTGCACCGCTCGCCGAGCGACGCCGAGCTCGCCGACGCCCTGGATATGAACGACGCCCAGCTCCAGCACGCGCTGGCGCAGGTCTCGCTGATGAGCCTCATCACGTTCGACGCCGCCGTGAGCTCGGCCGCCACCGACGATCCACCCCTGACCGTCGGCGATGTCCTGGCCAGCGGCGACGACGATCCGGTGGCCGCCGTCGAGCTCGCCGACCTGCGCCGGGCGCTGGCCGAAGCGATCGAGCGCCTGAGCGAGCGCGAGCGGGCCGTGGTCAGCCTCTACTACCACGACGGCCTCACGCTGGCCGAGATCGGTGAGGTGCTCGGGGTCACCGAGAGCCGCGCCTGCCAGATCCACGGCAAGGCCGTGACCAAGCTCCGGCTTCGGCTGACCGCAGCCGGCCGCGTGCCCGCCTGACTCCCGGCCCGGGCACGACACCCGCCATCTGAGGCCTGACCCCGATCGGGGGATGCGCCCCGGCCGGCGGCGGGTGATTCGGGGCTCGCGGCCGCTTCCGCGAACTCCGCTCACTTCCCCCGAGGTACCGCACCACGCCCCGAGGGGGATGCCATGTTTCCCGCGCGCCCGTCGTTCCGGCCCGTCCGCCTGCGCCCTCGCCGGCGCCACCACGCTCCACGCGACTCCGTGCTCGGCCGGCTGCGGCGTGGGCTCCATCGCCGGCGTCGCCTCCCCGCCGCCGTGGCGGTGGCGATCGCCGCCGCCAGCCTGTGGCCGGCCGAGCCGGCGGGCGCGCAGCCGTCCCAGGC
>JBKOUY010000039.1:0-42219 GCA_046723645.1 Actinomycetota bacterium
CTGCTCGCCCTCGCCGGCCTCGGCGACGCCGAAGCGGCGGCGTTCGCCCGCCGCGCCGAGCGCCTCCTCCGCCCGCTCGGCGCGCGCCGGCTCGCCGAGGAGGCCGCCCGGCTCAGCGCGGCACCACGAGCCGCGCCCGCGGTGGCGATCCAGTGCCTGGGCGGGTTCGCCGTGCTTCGCAACGGCACCCCCGTCCCACTCGCCGAATGGAAGTCCCGCAAGGCCCGAGACCTGGTGAAGATGCTCATCGCCCGGAATGGGCGACCCGTGCATCGCGGGGTCCTGATGGACCTGCTGTGGCCGGACGAGCCCCCGGAGCGGACGGCGAGCCGGCTCTCGGTCACGCTCAGCACCGCCCGCGCCGTCCTCGACCCCACCAAGGCCCACCCCGGCGGGTGGTTCCTCGCCGCGGACAACGACACGATCGGGCTCGACGTGGACCACGTCGAGGTCGACGTCCTCCGCTTCCTCGACGTCGGAGCCCGGGCCCTGGCTCATCGCAAGGACGGGCCGTCGGCGGCGGCGCTCGATTCGCTGGAGGAGGCGGAGTCGGCCTACGTCGGCGACGCCTTCCCCGAGGATCCCTACGAGGACTGGGCGGTGTCGCTGCGCGAGCGGGCGTGGGCGACGTACACGGCCGTGGCCCGCACGCTCGCCGACGATGCGGCCGCGGCCGGCGACACCGCCACTGCGGTGCGCTGCTACCTGCGGGTTCTCGAGCACGATGCCTTCGACGAGGGTGCCCACCTCGGGCTCGTCGCGACCCAGCTCGCGGCGGGCCAGCAGGGCGAGGCACGGCGCTCGTACCGGGCCTACTGCACCCGCATGGACGAGTTGGGCGTCGAGGCAGCCCCGTTCCCCACCTGAAGCCGGCCCGAAGGTCGTCCGAAGCGGCACCGGCATGATGCCGGCCATGGAGACGTTCGTGGTCAGGGCGTGGCGGGCCGCCGCCCATGTCCGACCCGACGTCGACGACGCCGCGCACGCGCTCCGGGGTGTGGTCGAGCACATCGGTTCGGGCGACAGCATCCCGTACCGGGACGCCGACGAGCTCGTGCAGTTCCTGGTCGGGCAGGCCGACGACAGGGGGGTGGAGTCCGACCGGCGCCGGTGAGCTGGTGACGGTTCCGCCGGCCCATGGCGGACAGGGCCGGCGGCGGCCGGGTGGCACCGCGGCGATCCCCAGCGGTGGGCGGAGGATCCCTCGGGCGGGGCGGGGCCACCCGGCCAATCCTCCCCGGGCCCGGGCCGGGCGACCGCTCGACTGCCGTCAGCCCGCGAGCACCCGCTTCATGTCCTCCAGGACCGGGACCGGCCCCGGGTCGATGCCCTCCTGGGCGGCCATGTGCAAGGACACGAAGTCGCCGACCAGCGTCAGGTCGAACAGCTGGGCCAGCGGGCCCTCGCCCACCGCCCGCACCTCGACCACGTCGTGCACCACCTCGGCCATCACCTCCCGGACCAGATCGAACCGCCGGAGTTCCTGGGGGTGCTCCTCGTCGTGGCGCAGCTCCACCAGGGTGAAGACCTGGCGCGTCATGTCGCCGTGCTGGCCCCAGCCGCAGATCTCGTTGTGGCACAGCTCGGGGACCGTCGCCGCGAAGGCCGGCGCCTTGGCGTTCTCGTTGACCTGCGCCTTCCACCGCTGGGCCGCGACGCCACCCAGCGGACCGGCGCCGTAGACGAGCGGCATGGTCCGGCCGATGGTCCGTGCGATCCGCGCCGCCGCGTCGCCGGTGACCAGGGCGTCGCGCCGGGCTCGGAGGCGGGCGACCGCAGCGTCGACCCACGAGGTCGCCCCCGGGAACAGGCCGACCTGCTCGAGCACCAGCAGCATCGGGACCGCCAGCGCCCCGAGGCCGGCCCGAGGCATCGGGATGTCGGCCGGCATCGGGATGTGCGGCGCCTGCCAGGCAGGAGCCAGCTCGCCGAGCCGGCCGCCGACCGTCACCACCACCATGCGCGCGCCCGCAGCCGCGGCCGCCTGCGCGGCCTCGATCGTCTCCTCCGTGTCGCCCGAGAACGACACCGCAAAGCACAGGGTGCCGGGACCGACGAACGACGGTGGGGCATAGCCCTTCGAAACGAGCATCGGCACCGGCACGAAGGGCCCGCCGATTGCGGTCACCACGTCGCCGGCGATGCCGCTTCCGCCCATGCCCAGCACCACGACGTTGTCGATCTCGTCCGCGGGGGGCAAGCCCGCCACCGCCGGCACCGCTTCGACGCTGGCCGCCACCTGCTCCGGGAACGTGCGGGCCAGGCCGAACATGTCGAGGCTGTCCAGCACGCCGTCGTCCAGCACCACCGCTAGGCCTCGAACGTCGGCTTGATGCCCTCGGCGTCGGCCTTCGCCAGCAGCCGCTCGTGCTCGGCGTCGTCGACGGTCTCGGCCTCGTCGATCAGCATGATCGGGATGTCCTCGCGGATCGCGTAGCGCCGCTTCAGGCGGGGGTTGTACAGCGTGTCCTCGTCGGCGAAGTAGAGCAGCGGGCCCTTGTCCTCCGGGCAGGCGAGGATCTCGAGGAGTTGGGGGTCGAGTGCCATCGGGTCATCCTTTGGTGATCAGTTCCCGGACCTCGGCGACGTGGGCGTCGACGGCGGAGCGGGTGGGGCCTTCGAGGTTTAGCCGCAGCAACGGCTCGGTGTTGGACGGCCGCAGGTTGAACCACCAGTCGCCGACGTCCACGGTCAGGCCGTCGAGGCGGTCCTGGTCGGCATCGGCATAGGCGGCGGCCACCCGGTCGATGACCGCACCGGGGTCGTCGACGGCGGTGTTGAGCTCGCCGGAGGCGGCGTAGCGGTCGAACGGCCGGCGTAGTTCGGACAGGGGGACGCCCGCCTTGCAGATGCGCTCGAGCACGACCAGGGCGGCGATGCTCCCGGAATCGGCGCGGAAGTTGTCACGGAAGTAGTAGTGCGCCGAGTGCTCACCGCCGAAAGCGGCGCCGGTCTCTGCCATGACCTGCTTGATGAACGAGTGGCCGACGCGCGTCCGCACCGGGATGCCACCGTGCTCGCGTATTACCTCGGGGACGGCCTTCGAGGAGATGAGGTTGTACAGGATCGTCGCCCCCGGCTCGCGCTCGAGGATGCCGGTGGCGACGATCGAGGTCGTGGTCGATCCCGACAGCGGCTCCGCCCGGTCGTCCACCAGGAACACCCGGTCTGCGTCGCCGTCGAAAGCGAGGCCGACGTCCGCTCCGGTGGACCTGACGCGGGCCTGGAGGTCACGCAGGTTCTCGGGCTGGATGGGATCCGCGGGGTGGTGGGGGAACGTGCCGTCGAGCTCCGGGTAGAGGAGGTCGAGCGCGAACGGCAGGCCGTCGAACACCCGGGGAACGACGAGCCCGCCCATCCCGTTGGCGGTGTCTGCCACGACCTTCAGCGGGCGCAGGGCGCTCACGTCGACGAACGACCGCACGTGACGGGCGAAGTCGTCGAGCAGGTCGAGGGACTCGATGCGCCCGGCCTCGGTGGGCGCAGCCGCCACCCCGGATGCGACCAGCCGCTTGATGTCGCCCAGCCCGGTGTCCTGCCCGATCGGTCGGGCGCCGGCAAGGCAGAGCTTGATGCCGTTGTACTTGGCGGGGTTGTGCGACGCCGTGAACATCGCAGCCGGCGCGTCCTGCGACCCTGCGGCGAAGTACACGAGATCGGTCGACGCCAGCCCGAGGTCGACGACGTCGAGCCCCTGATGCTGCACGCCCTCGGCGAAGGCGCTGGCCAACTCGACCCCGCTCGTGCGCATGTCGCGGGCCACGAGCACGCGGCGGGGAGGGTGGCCGCCGGCGCGGTCGCGCACGAAGCGGCCGAACGCGGCGCCGATCTGCTCGCACAGGGCCGCGTCGATCTGATCGGGCACGACGCCCCGGATGTCATAGGCCTTGAAGATGGTGTCCAGATCCGCCATGCGGCGCCCCAAGCTAGTCCGACGGGACGGCCGGGCTGGGGGCCGCCAGGGAGCCGTCCAACGTCGGCGGAGCGTCGCCATTGGCCTCGTATTCCCCCTCGGCCGACCACCGGCGGATCCGCGCCAGGTCGAGCAGGAGGCGGCCCGCGTCCCGTCCCTCGCGGACCGTCGACCGCCGGGTGTTCGCGACCTCGACCGGGACCTCCACCAGGGACAGCTGGTGGCGCTCGACGAGGTGCAACACCTCGATGTCGAAGGCGAACCGGTCGACCCGTGTGCGCGCGAACACGAACCGGGCCACGTCGGATCGGAACGCCTTGAGCCCGCCCTGCGTGTCGCGATAGCTGCCGAGCAGGACCACATAGCCGAGCCAGTTGATGATCCGGCTGCCGAGCGCACGCAGCGGCGGAGCCGGCGCCAGAGTGCGGCTGTCGGGATGGCGTCGGTCGCCGATCGCCACGTCCCAGCCGTCCTCGATCGCCGCGAGCACCCGGCGGACCTGATCGGGCGCGTAGGCAAGGTCGGCGTCGGTGAATGCGACGGTGCGACCGCGGGCCGCCATCACGCCGGCGCGCACCGCCGCACCCTTGCCCCGGTTGCGGGGCTGGACCACCACCTGGTCGGCCCCGCCGGCCAGGGCGGCGTCGGCCGTGCCGTCCATTGACCCGTCGTCGACCACGACCACCTCGTAGCCCCCGGCCTCCCGGACGTCCGCCAGTGCCTCCCCCAGCCGGCGGACGGTCTCGCCGATGCGGTCGGCCTCGCCGTAGGCCGGCACCACCACGCTGAGGCGAAGGGCGCCCGGTGGCTCGGGGCGCGACCACCGGACGCCGCGTGCGGAGGTCAGCTCGGAAACGAGGACCCAGCGGTAGCCGACGAGCCGGACCGCCCCGGCCACCACCAGCGCCACCACCTTCGCCTCGACGAGCGCCGCGGTCGACGAGAAGCCGGTGCCGGCGAACAGGGCGCGCAGCACCGCCACGTCCACGATCGCGGCCAGGGCGGCCACGCCCACGAACGCTGCGGGGACCTCGACCCAGCGCACGTACGGGTCGCTCCGGAACGTGACGACGCGGTGCAGGACGTACGACAGCGCGCTGGCAACGGCGATGGCCGCGAGGTCGGCCACGACCAGGATCCAGCCGAACACATCCCGGAACAGCACCAGGAGCCCGACGTCCACCACCGTCGGCACGAGCGCCACCGCGGTGAAGCGGCGGATCCTGCCGGTCACGGCCCCGATTCTGCCGGCGTGGCCGGCGCGGCCGGCGCGGCGCCGTCCCGGCCGCGGAACCGGTAGACGCCCGCCCGCACCAGCAGCACGAGGCCCACGAGGCCCAGCGCGGTCAGCGAGTACGACAGCCACTCCACGCCCGTGCGCCCGTACGTCAGCTCGACGTGGGTATCGGTCGGGATGACGACCATGAAGTTGGGCGCGACCCGGTACGGGCCCTCGGCGCCCGACGCCTTCCAGTTGGGGAAGTACGACATCTTCACCAGGACCGGCTCGCCCACCCGATCGACGTCGAACGAGATGCTCTCGTTGTCGATGACCGGGTTCGACACCTCCACGGGGTCGATCGGCCGGGCCGTCGGGTGCTCGCCCACCTCGACCCGCTGCCAGTCGTCCGGTCCGCTCCTCGCCAGTGGCACGTCCCACCAGGTGGGGTCGGTGAACCACTGGATGGCCGGGCCGTAGAAGCGGCCCGACTCGTCACGCGGTTCCTCCATCCACTCCCGCTGGGTGTTGTCGACACCCGTCACCACCGCCGGCTCGTTCGCGAGCGGCTGGATCACGTCGCTGTCGGCGACTTCGAAGATGACCCAGGGCCCGGACGCGGCGATCTCGGTGAGCTCGGGATTCGAGCGGGCCTGGCTGATGGCGTTCTCGGAGGTGGCCATGTAGTAACGGACGCCCATCATCTGTAGGTGGTCGACGCCCTTGGTGATGTCGAAGCCGCCGTACGGCAGGTCGCGCTGGGCGGCGCTCGGTGCCGTGGACAGCTCCGTCTGCACCAGGAAGTGGTACGGCGTCGTCGCCGAGGCCTCGAAGTACAGGCCCTCCATGGAGCCGATGCACCCATCGGTCCAGTGCGGCAGGAGCATGAGCGCCATGGGTGTGCCGTAGCGATCGAGCTCCCGCTCGTACTCCCAGAAGGCCCGGCCGCAGCCCTCGTCCTTCCCCACCTGCTGCATGGTGCGGACCACGTCGTGGTACTCGCGGTACGAGTCCTTCAGCTCGTAGCCCGTGTAGTTCCACTTCGCCCATGACTTCACGAAGCTCTCGGGTGTGGCGGTCGTCCTCCACGGGCTGAAGCTGGGCCACCGGTAGCCGGCGGTGCTCACGCCGTCGGTGCCCACGACGCGCTGGCTGAACGGCAGGGCGCCCATCGGCAGACCCACGACGACCAGGACAACCGCCAGCGACCCGAGGGCGGTGAGCGCCCCCGCCCCGGCGGGCTCACGCCGGTCGGCCCTCGCCAGCTGCATGACCGTGCGGATCGTCTCTCCGACGGCGACCGCCGCCAGCAGCATGGCGGTCAGGTAGTAGAAGGGCAGCAGGCGCCCGTTCCACAGCCGGCCCTCGGGGATCACGACGAACGCGATTCCCACGCCCACGGTGAGGATCAGCAGGAAGATGCCGACCCGCAGGCGCAGGGCCAGGCTCAGCACCGCGCCCACGAGCGCCAGGGCGAACACCCAGCGGAGGTCGACGTCGGGCGTGCGGTAGGGGAACAGGTGCTGGAGCCACTCGCGGAACCGGGACAGCTCGTCGTCGGCGTAGGGCAGCTTCTCCCAGCCCATGTCGTTCAGGAACGCGCGCCGGAGATAGAAGGGCCCCACCCAGAAGGCCGACAGCAGCCCGCCCACCACCAGGGTCGGCACCAACCAGCGGACGCTCTCGGAGAGCAGCCAGAAGCCGGCGAGCGCCACGACCGCCCCGAGACCGGCCAGGAGCAACGCCCCGGCCGCGGCGGGCGCCCCGAGCGCCAGGCCGGCGATCGCCAGGACCGTTCCGCCGCCGATGAGCCAGAGGCCGGGGGCGAGCGGGGCCGTCGTGCGGCGGAACCGCACGAGCACCGCCACTGCGGTGGCCGCCAGCACCCAGAACGCAGGGATCAGGTGACAAAGCCCCGTCAGGGCCAGCAGCACGGCCGCAAGCGCCCGGTGCTCCCCGGTGCGCAGGCCCCGGAGCATCACGCCCAGGTACAGGATCCCGAAGCTCAGCGACATGGAAAAGGCGAACTCACCGGCCAGCGTCGACGCCACGTTGCCGCCGTAGATGGTGAAGCCCCGGTAGAAGAGGAACGGGAGCGTCGCCACCGCCATCACCGCGGGCGTCGGGAAGCGGGCGCCGGCGAGGCGGCCGAAGGCGTACGCGGCCAGCGGCAGCGCCACCACGCCGCTGATGGTCACCAGTTTGAAGGCGACCCCGTAGGAGAACCCGACCAGCGCGAAGGCGACCACCGCGCCGGCGATGGAGAGATTGCGAAGCCGGGGAAGATGGCGTTGCCACACGGCCACCCCGACGAGGCCGAACCCCACAAAGGCCGGCAGCAGCGCCGCCCATCCGTGGATGCCGGCGTTGAGCACCACGATGAACAGCGACGGCACGACCATGTAGAACTGAAATGCCGGGAAGCCCGCGTACCAATCGGGCGTCCACCCCGCGAGCTGCAGGCTGGGGAGCAGGTGGTCGCGTAGGTAGGCGGGGGCCCAGACGTGGGCGCCCATGTCGCCGCCCGCCGGCGTCGTGTTCCGCATCAGCAGGCCTGGCTGCAGCTGGAGGACGATGAAGATCACGCAGGTCGCCAGCACGGCCAGGTCGACGCCCCAGCGGATCATCCGCCGCCGCCGGAGCTCGACCTCTTCGTCGTAGCCGTCGCGGTCCGCGGAATCGAGGGCCTCGTCGAGGTCGGCGAGGCCCACCGTGTGGTCGCCGTCGCCGATGCCGTCGTCAACGACGTTGGTTTCGATCACGATGGTGGCTTCGACGCCCTCGGCATCCGGTTCGGCGCGCACGTCACCTCCCGACCAGGAACAGCACGGTGGTCATGTTGAAGACGATGTGCGCAGCGATCGGAGCCGCCAGGTGGCCCGTACGGTGCGCGAGCACCCCGAGCACCACGCCGAACATCACCAAGGCCGGAAGCTGCAGGAGCTGGAAGTGGGAGACGCCGAACAGCACCGCCGAGCCGAGGATGCCGGTCCAGACCCCGAAACGCCGCTCGAGCGACCGCTGCAGCAGGCCCCGGTAGAAGATCTCCTCCACGATTGGTGCACCGATGCCCACGATCAGGATGAGCATGGCAACCCCGAGCGAACTGGTGGCCCGGTCCGTCAGTCCACGGGCGGGATCCTCGAGATCGCTCGAATCGAGGTCGGTCAGCCAGAAGATGGGCCCGTACAGCAGCGGGATCAGGATCAGCTGCGTCAGCAGGCCGGCTGCGAAACCGAGGGGCGCATCCCATCCCTCCGACCGGAGGCCGAAGTCGCGCACCGGGCCGTTGCCCTTGAGCTTCGACGCCGCCAGGGGCACGCCCAGCATCCCGACCCACAGCCCGAGCTGGGCGACCGCAACCCACGCGAGCGAAAGGTCCTCCAGGTCGGTGGCGTCGCTGTTCAGGGCCAGCACGATCGCCGCCGCGATCGCCCCCCCGATCTGAGCGAGCACCCAGCCCAGCGCAGCGTCGCCCAGGCCCCAGCGGACCTCGGCGCGCTCTTCAGGCGCAGTCATCGTCGGGACGGGCTCGGGCACCGGAACAGGCTACGGCCCCGCCGGGAGGCCGCCAGCGCGGCGTCAGTACGCGAGTGCCGCGCCATAAGGGGTCGTGTCGCGACGATCCTCGAGGCGCCAGCCCCGCGGGACCGACAGGGCGTCAGCGTGGACCTTGCACAGGTCGTACGACATGGGGTGCGCCTCGGTCGCCAAGTGGTCCAGCCAGGTGGTCCGCGCCCGGTAGTCGTACGTGAACGTGGCGGCGGCGTTGTCGCCACAACCGGGCCGAGCGCAGGCACGATTCATTCTCTCCCGCTCCTGCTGCTGCGCAGCGGGCCGCTCGGGCCGCGACCTCTTGCCTGCCCGCTCCCCCGGCCGCTCGGGCCGAGCTCGCCCACTCGCCCTCCAGGTCGCTCGCTCACGGCGGCACAAGCTAGTGGACCCTCGCGGAAGTCATCGTGACGTCTCGCCAGCCAGATCCGCCGCTGGACATCGTCCTCGTCGTCGCCGCAGCCGCTGGCTGTGCCTTCCTCCTGCGTCCTCCCCAGCGACGAATCTGACACGGCGATACATCCACGGAACTTCCGCGAGCGCCCACTAGTGGGCGCACCCGTATCCACCCGTGATTCCCAGGAAGTCGGCCTCCCGATCGTGCTGATGGCACCACCGACACCGCCCACCCGTATCCTGGCAGCCATGAGTCAGCAGCCGCCTCCCCCTCCGCCGCCGCCCCCGTCGCCGGGCCGGTCTGGCCGCGGCCCTGGTTCGGGAGGCCGCGAATCGCTGCCACGCTGGTCGATCTGGGTGCTGGCAGGTGTGGTCCTCGCCGTGCTGGTGCTGCCGACCTTCATGAACCGCACCAATCGCCAGGAGATCGACTACTCCGACCTCCTCACCCAGGTGCAGCAGGACAAGGTCCAGGAGATCACCTGGGACAACAACGACGGTTCGATCACCGGGAAGCTCAAGGACGGCACGGAGTTCGAGAGCAATGGGCCCCTGGAGCCGAGCGAGGACGACCGGGCGCTGTTCCGCGAGCACGACGTTCAGGTGAAGTTCGACACCCCCGGCGGATCGTGGTTCACCGCGCTGCTGCCGCTGCTCATCCCGGTGGCCCTGTTCGTCGGCATCTTCTGGCTCATGCAACGGCGCGCCGCGAGCCAGATGGGCGGGATCATGTCCATCGGCCGCAGCCGCGCCAAGACCTACACCACCGAGCGGCCCGGCACGACGTTCGCCGACGTCGCCGGCTACGAGGGCGTCAAGCAGGAGATCCGCGAGGTGGTCGACTTCCTGCGCCACCCCGAGCGCTTCGCCGAGATCGGTGCCCGCATCCCCAAGGGCGTCCTGCTCGTGGGCCCGCCGGGCACCGGCAAGACCCTGATCGCCCGCGCAGTCGCCGGCGAGGCCGGGGTGCCGTTCCTGTCGGTCACGGGCTCCGACTTCATGGAGATGTTCGTCGGGGTGGGGGCCAGCCGGGTGCGGGACCTGTTCCAGAACGCCCGCAAGCTGGGCCGGGCCATCATCTTCGTCGACGAGATCGACTCGATCGGCCGCAAGCGGGGAGCCGGGCTCGGGGGCGGGCACGACGAGCGCGAGCAGACCCTCAACCAGATGCTGTCGGAGATGGACGGCTTCGAGGCCACCGAGGGCATCGTGATGATGGCGGCCACCAACCGTCCCGACATCCTCGATCCCGCTCTGCTCCGCCCCGGCCGCTTCGACCGCCAGGTGGTCGTGCCCCTGCCGGAGATAGACGAGCGGCGGGCGATCCTCGACGTCCACTGCAAGTCGAAGCGCCTCGCCAGCGACATCGACCTCGACGTCGTGGCGCGGGGCACGCCCGGGATGAGCGGGGCCGACCTGGCCAACCTCGTCAACGAGGCCGCGCTGTTCGCCGTGCGCGACGGGTCCGACGAGATCAGGAACTCCGACTTCGAGCAGGCACGCGACCGGGTCCTCATGGGCCAGCGCCGGGACTCGATGGCCCTGTCAGACGCCGAGAAGGAGGTCATCGCCTACCACGAGGCCGGCCATGCCGTGTGCGCCGCCGTGTTGCCCAATGCCGACCCGGTGCACAAGGTGACGATCCTGCCCATCGGCATGGCGCTGGGGGTGACCCAGCAGCTTCCGGTCGACGAGCGGCACCTCTACCGGCAGGACTACATCGAGGACAGCCTGGTCGTGCGTATGGGTGGCCGCGTCGCTGAGGGGCTGGTGTTCGGGGTCATCTCCACCGGCGCCAACAACGACCTCGTCGGCTCGACGGAGCTGGCCCGGAAGATGGTCAGCGAGTGGGGGATGTCAACCCGCGTCGGGCCGATGGCATGGGGCTCGTCGGGCCAGGTGTTCCTGGGCGAGGACCTGATCCACACCCGGGACTACTCCGACGAGACCGCACGGGTGATCGACGAGGAGACGGAGCGCATCCTGCGCGTGCAGGAGGAGCGCTGCCGCGAGACACTGCGCCAGCACCGCAAGGGCCTCGACCTGGTCGCACGGGCGTTGCTCGAGCACGAGACGATCGACGGCGTCGAGGTGACCCGGCTCATCAAGGTGGCGGCCAACGGCGACGGCGGCGACGTGCCCCCGGCACCGCCGGCCTCCCGGGGCGACACGGGCATCGAGATCGGCCCGGACCGGGGTCCCGACGCTCCGGCCCCCGCAGCCCCGTCGCCTGGCGGGGGCGATGCCATGATCGGCGGCTCGCGACCGCCCTATCCCCCGCCGCCCGCACCCCCCACCTGAGCCGGCTGAGCACTGCGGGTCAGGCCGCGGGGTCGGCCTGCGCCGGCGGCGACGTGCCGTGGTCGCAGCCCTCGGCGGGCAGGGTGCCGGGGGCGCGCAGCTCCGCGACGGTGGCCCACAGGTCGGTGGCGGTGACCGGGCCCAGGAAGCCGGCCCGGACGACACCGGCTGCGTCGGCCATCACGACCGCAGGCACGGCGTCGATGGCGTACTTGCGATGGACCGCGCGGGCAGCGGTGACCTCCAGGTTCTGGACGACGACCTCGTCGCTCGCGAGGTGCCTGGCCTTGTCCCACACCTCCCCGCACGTGTGGCACGTCGGCGACGTGAACACCGCCACCAGCCAGGGGGCCTCGGGCCGCTCGAAGTCCCGGCGGTCCAGCTGCTCGGGCAGCCGATGGCGAACGTTCGTGGGGGCCGGCGGGCGGCGCCGGCGCTCGATCAGCAGCGCGACCACCACGGCCGCCGCCGCCAGGACGACGACCAGCAGCACGCGTTCCACGTCGCGATGGTCGCACCTCGGGCGCGGCGCCTGCTATTCCCGATGCTGTAACGCTCCGACCCTGGCTGACGATGGCACGCCGCCCTAGGGTGGCCGCCAACACGGCCATTGGCGGATCGGGGGCATCACATGTCTCAACGAGCTGTGTACAAGACAACAAGCGCCGAATACCTGGACCGCGCATACAGCGACCCTGCGGCCATTCCCATCGCGATGGGCCGGCTGGATGGCGGGTCGCTCGTCGACGTCGCGCAGCAGCTCGAGGATGCGGGCGATCTACCGGAAGATTCGGCGGACATGTTCAGCGCGCTCATTGACAGCAAGGGGCCTGGCACGGTCGAACAGGTCCTGCGTTCTGGCTACAGGGCGGCCTTTGAACTGGCGAGCGACAAGAGCCAACCGGTCGAGACCTTCTGGGTCACCGCGCCGGGTGACGACTTCGAGCTCCACATCTGCGAGGGACGGCAATCGATCCTTGTGTTCTTCTTCATTCCGGGCGAGGAAGGACGTGACTACGGATCTCTACGAGCGCAGTCGAGGAGTTGGGTTGTTCGTGCCGGCGACCGAAGCGACGTGCGTTCGGACGCGCCCCGGATCACCCTCGATGAACCCATCGTGCAGATCCAGGTGAGCGGGGCGAACGAGGATCTCAGCTGAGGCCCCTGGTCATCCCGCGCTCAGAGCCTCGGCCTGGGCACGCAGACCTTGCATGCCCAGGCGGGAGCTGTCGCCGATGACGGTTGCGAGGATCGCGTTGGCCATGCGGGCGTCCCCCGGCCGGCCCCGCTCGCGGAGGAGGCGCACCTGCCAGTAGCGAGTGCGCGGCAGCAGAGCGTGACCGCGGGCACGCTCCTCGATCGCCAACGCGCGCTCGAAGTGCGCTTCAGCCTCGTCCCAGCGCCCGATCGCCGTGCTCAGCATTCCGAGATAGCGGTCGGCGGCACCGAGGCAGGCCACGCCGAGCATGATCGCGAGGAGGCGCCCGGCGAACGGTGTGAGCAGGTCGTAGATCCTCGCCGCCTGCGCCCGACTGCCGACGCTCGCCACGACCTCGGCGAGCATGCCCAGTGCGGACCCGAAGCCCGTCTCCCCGCCACGGTGACCGATGTCGTCGGCGACGAGACGATCCACGACCGACCGCGCTCCGATCTCGTCCCCGGCATCGAGCTGGGCGAGCGCCCGCGTCGCCCTCGTGTAGAGGTCGGAGTCCGGCTCGTCGCTCATCTGCGCCGCCAGGCCCCACCTGTCGACCTGACCTCGCTCGCGCGCCAGGAAGGTGGCCTGCAGGTACCGCATCCCGCCAGCACCGTGGTATGCGCGCGCGAACCGGCGCAACTCCTCGCCGTGGCGGTCCACGTCCTGGAAGCGGCCCTCGAGCAGCGCCCGCGTGGCCCGGAACTGCGCCGTGTACACCTGCGCCGGCAACCACCGCATCTCGACGCCGACCCGTCCGAGCTCGGCGATGGCCGACGCGAGCGCAGGGGCATCCGCACGTTCGAGATGCGCACCGGCGATGACCCGCAACCCGAACGCCGACGCCCGTGCCCCGGCGCTCGGGCCCAGGGCGACCAACTCCTCGCCGAGCGCCAGCCGTTCCGCGAGGTCGGCCGCCCCTTCCAGGCTGACGGCGAGCGCGTAGAGGGCGTCCGCCAGGGTCACGGGGTCGTCGCTCAGACGGGCAAGGGCTACTGCCTCCTCGGCGAGCCCCTGTCCTGCCCGGCCGTGGAGGGCATGGGTTGCGTACTTGAAGGACTCGAACGCCAATAGGCGGGCCCGAAGCGCCACGTCCCGGCCGTCGAGCACGGCGCGTGCCTCGTCGAAGAGCCTCGTGACCTCGGTGGGAAACGCCAGGACGCCGTAGACCGGTTCGACGGCCACCGCGACGGCTCGCCCGAACTGGCTGGGCGTGCCGTCCGCTCGGGCTGCTTCGACAGCTCGCAACGCGGTCTGCACGCCGATCCTTTCGTCGACGTAGACGAGAGCGCTCGCCAGGTCGGTGAGCACCTCGATGCGCCGGCCCGTCTCGTCCGGCTCGTACTGCTCGAGCAACTTGAGGGCGGCTTCGAAATGGCCCGCGGCGTCCTCGAAGGCGAGGTCGGCAATTGCGTCGCGGCCGGCCTGCGTGGTGTAGGCGATCGCCTTGTCGGCACCGACCAGGGGCAGGGCACGCGTGAAGTGCAGGGCGAGCTCCGCCGCCATGAGTCCAGGTCCTCCAGCCCGCTCCAACGCATCGCCGACGAGCCCATGGAGTTGGGCGCGCGCCGAGGGCCCCAGCGCAGCATTCAAGGTCTGTCGGACGAGCGCGTGTGAAAACGCGTAGCGCCCGAAGTGAGCTGGGTCCTCGCGCACGAGCCCGGCGTGCGTGGCCTGGTCGAGGGTCTCCAAGACGTTCTGGGTGGTCGTCCCCGATGCCCGCGCGATCAGGGCCGTGTCGAACTCTCGGCCCACGACAGCCGCGAGGGTCAACAGGTCGTTGACCGGTGTCGGCAGCCGGCGGAGCCGCTGTGCGATCACCTCGCGCACGCTGTCCGGGAGGTCCAGAGGACCGAGGCCGGACCAAGGCGTGCTCTCACGTTCGCCGGGAAGCGCATCTGTCTCCATGAGGTGGCGCACGAGCTCCTCGACGAAGAACGGATTGCCATCCGTTTCGCGGTGCAGCGCTGCGATCACCGGCCCGGCGAGCTCGCGGTCGGCGAGCCTCCGGACAAGCTGTGCGCTGTCCTCGACTGATAGCCCCCCGAGCTTCACGCGCGTCCCGGATGACTCCTTCCGGAGGTCGGCGAGCATGTCCACGAGCTGCTCGTCGCGGTGCAGCTCGACGCTGCGGTAGCACAGGACGATCAGAAGCGCGGTGCGGGGCCCGGAGCGCACGAGGTGCCGCAGGAGGAGCAAGGTCGGCTTGTCGGCCCAGTGCAGGTCGTCGAGGACGAACACCGTGCCCCTGGTTGCCGCGATTCCGGTCAGCAGTGTCGTGATCGCCTCGAACAAGCGGTAGCGCTCAGCCACCGGGTCGCCCGAGGTTGGAGGAGCCGGCGGGACCGGGAACCGGCCCGACAGCTCGGGGAGCACGCGCACGAGATCGTGTTCCAGGCCACGCAGGGTTTCGCGAAGCGTCGACGGCGCGTATGCCGCGACGCACGGACGCAGCGCCTCGACGAAGGGCTGGTACGGGACGATCGCCTCCTCGTCGCACCGGCCGTAGAGCACGACACCGCCCTCGTCGTGCGCCTGGTGTGCCAGAGCGCCTGCAAGGCGCGTCTTGCCGATGCCGGGCTCACCCGCCACGAAGACCAGCTGTCGGACCCCGTCACGCGCCCGCCGCCACGCAACGCCGAGCCGCTCGAGCTCGTCGCGCCGACCCGCAAGCCCGTCGTCGCCTCGCGCCCAGGAGGGTGCGGGGAGGGGCACGTCGCCCGGAAACGCGTGCAGCGACTGGAGCGGTGGAAATTGTGCGGTGACCCCCGCGACCGTCAGTTCGTAGACGTGCTCGGGACGCTCGAGGCTGCGTAGTCGATGCTCGCCGAGATCCAACAGCCCCAGCCCTTCGGGGAGTGCATCCCGCACGAGCTCTGCGGTGACCTGCGACAGTACGACCTGCCCACCGTGAGCAGCCGCCATGAGCCGACTCGCACGGTTGAGGGCGAGGCCGAAATAGTCACCGTCCCGCTCGTCGGCCTCGCCGGTGTGGATCCCGATGCGGATGCGTAGCGGTCCAGTGACGTTCCAGGTCTCGGCGGAGAACGCCCTCACGGCATCCATCGCCGCCAGGGCCGCGTGGGGCGCGGCGGAGAACACGGCGTGAATGCCGTCGCCGGTCGACTTGACGACGTGACCGCCACGCGCCTCGACGGCCGCGCGCAAGAGCGCGTCGTGCCGTGCGGACGCGACGCGCATCTCGTCGGGATGTCTTTCCCACTTGCCCGTCGACCCCTCGAGGTCGGTGAACAGGAAGGTCACCGTCCCGGAGGGCAATGCAGCCATCGGTGCACCTCCGCCCAAGCCAGTAAACCCGGCGCGCACGCGGCCTGCCAGGATTTTCGACCCTCGGCCCGTTCGCGTCAGCTCCCTGCCAGGCGCCCCAGCGGCACCGAGCCGTCGATGCTGGGGATCCCGGGACCGACCGCCGACCGAACGCCGTCGTCCCGCACCAGCACACGCTCGACCACCACCGGCGCCCGGGCCTCGACGATCCACGACGACCCGGCGGCGTCGTCGGCGAGCACAAGGCGACCGCCGGGCGCCACGACCGCGTCGGCGCCACCATCAACCCCGGTTTCCCGCCCGTTCACGACGGCTCGTAGCGTCACCGGAACCGAGCGCTCCGGATCGGGGTTCAACACCACGAACCGCACACCCGCTTCGGGGCCGCGCACCGACGACGGGAAAGACCAGCGGGTGGCCGCCACGACCGCACCGGGACCTTCGGCCACGTCTCCAGCAGTCGCACCAGCGCCCTCGTCTCCGCCCCCGTCCGTGCCGTCATCCGCGCCCCCATCGCTGCCTCCGTCTCCCTCGTCCTCGCCTCTGGCGCCCTCCCCCGCGTGTGCCAGGAGTCGCTCGGCAACGACCGGCACGCCGTTGGTGGCGCGGACAAGGCTGGCGTGCTCGACGCCGGGCGCAACCCGTTCCTCGGCGCCGTAGTCGACGACGGTGAACTTCCCGGACCGGACGCTCAACCGGAACGGCTGGGGCGCAGGGGCGGGCTCGTCGGTGGTCGGCAACACCTGCACCTCGACCTCGGCCGGTTCGTCGCCGGGGTTGTAGACAACGATCCGCTCGGTGCGGCCGTCGGCGACGCCGCCGTCCGCGAACGCCCAGGTCGTGTTCGCCTCCGGGACACCCAGCGCCACGGCGAGGCCCTCGGTGCCCAGGCTGCCGTCGAACTCCTGCAGGCGCTCGACCACCACCCGCCCGATGCGCGTCCGTAGCGTGGCCGACACCTGAGGCTCCCGCGCCACGTCGTCGCCGATGTCGACGCCCACGACGGTTCCCGCCGCCACCGGGAACCCCTGGAAGCGCACCGGCTCGCGTGATCCGGCATTTGTCGCGAACGCGATGTCCACGATGGCGTCGGTGGGGAACGGGTTGAACAGGACGACGATCTCGCGGGCATCCCTGGTCGTCGCCCCCGACGCCAGGTGCCAGACCGGCGCGGTGGCCGAGGCGCAGGGCCCCACGTCCACACCGTGGGGCCCGACCACCCGGTGCTCGACCGCCACCGACCCCCCCGCCGCCTCGACCAGCGCCGCCACCAGCGGCGCCGACACGATCTGTCCCAGGCGCAGCTCGACGCGGTCGTGGGCCGCGAGCTGGAAGCGCCTGGCGCCGGGTGCCGGCGCCGTCCCCGGCTCCGCGACCGCGCCCGGGGCCTCGGCGGTCGTGGGTGACGACGACGCCAGCAGGCCGCCGTAGACGGTGATGGTCACACCCACGGCCCGATCGGCGGGATTGAGGACGGTCACCGAATGGTCGGCCATCCCGCCCTGGTCACCCGTGCCCGCCGCGCAGTACCAGGTCGATGCCAGGGCATCGCCGCCCGCCACTGACGGCATCTCCGGCGCGCGGGGCGCCACTGCGGCGGAATCGGTCGTGCTCGCCACGGCCGCACCGCGCTCCTCCTCGGTCCTGGCCTGCCACGCGGACACGCCGATCGCCGCCGCCAACAGCACGATGACCGGAAGCCGCGGCGACCGGCGCCGGAGGCGGGGACGCTTCACGCCGGGGCCCCGGCCCCCGCCGGGACCGGCTCACCCTCCCGGGCGGCGTCGTCTTCGGCCGGCGTCCCCGCACGCGCCGGGTCGCCATCCCTACGATCGTCGGCCGCGGTGGCATCGGCGTCATCGGGCCGCGCGGGCGGCGTGGCCGCCTCGGACCCGAAGCGCATCCGCACCGCCACCAGCAGGACCGCCAACCACACGGCGACCTGCACCGCCACCAGCGCGTACCGGGAGGCCGGGGTGCGGTAGCCGAGGACCGCCTCGGCGGGGCCCGAGCCCTCCGGGACGGCGAAGGCGTCGGCCCAGCCGTAGGCGTCGGTCCGCTCCGCCTGACGGCCATCGACCTCCAGGACCCAGCGATCCGACGCCGACGATGCCTGCACCACGGTCTCCCCCGGCGTCACCGGCCCCCGTGCGGTGCGGCCGTCGCCGCCCGGCTCGACGAGTGTGGGCGACGCCGCCGAGAGGTCGACGTGCTGCATCGCGGACACCGATGTCTCCTTCAGGGCCGCCGGGTCGATGTCCGTCGCCCGCAATGGCGCGAACGCGATGTTGCGATAGAGCGCCAGTGCGTCGTCGACCGCGATCTGCTCGAGGTCGAGCTGCCCGTCGAGCACCCCGATCAATGCATCGACCGCACTCTCCGGCGCCACCGCGGCGGACCCCGGGCCGTCCGCGGCATCGTCGGTACGCTCCACGGCGGTCGCCGGCGCCAGCGCGCGGGGGACGGCCACGTACTGCACACCCATCGGCGACAGCACCCGACCCAGCCTGCTGGTCTGGCCGTCGATGGCGAGCGCAAGCGCCTCGCCCAGGCGCCCGCTCGACCCCAGCCCCGTGGCCGGCCACAGGTCGGCCACGCCGGGCACTGCTTCGTCCCTGGCCGTGTACGAGAGGCCATCTCCGAGCTCCCAGGCCTGGCCGCCCGGCAGCACGCTGGGATCGCCCACCCACACGACCCGCGACGGCTCGGCGCCGACCGCGGCATCGACGGAGCCCATGACGTCGGCGAACTGGCCGGGCGGCATGTCCCACCAGCCGTCCATGGCCGCCGCCACGACCGGTACCGTCGCCGCCGCCAACGCGAGAATCGCCAGCCCCGACACCATGCGCCGGAAGCCGAAGCGCCGGACCATGCGCTCCCATCGGCGGTCGGGCCAGGGACGAGCGCGGACGTCCAGCTCGATCGCGGCCACACCGAGCGCCACTGCGAACGCCAGCGCCGCGGCCGCCGGTGCCAGCACGACGCCCGGGTCCGGCAGCCGCACATCGAGATGTCCGTGCTGTTGTGCCCACAGCAGCGCCCAGCACGCCAGGGCCACCGCCCACGCACGCACCGCCCAGCCCAGCCTCCACTCCCGCCCGACCAGGAGGGGCAGGGCCGCGGCCCCCGCCAGGCAGAAGCCGAGCGGGGCGATGCCAAGGGGCCCGGTGTCGAGGCGCAGTAGGTCGAGCGCCGTCAGCGCCCCGGCGGGGCGATCGAGGCCCATCCAGGCCTCGGCCGCCGCCCGCGACCGGACGAGGTCCACGAGCGCCGGCACGTGCAGGAGGACCGCCACCAGCGTCGCTCCCAGCGACACCGCCAACATGCGCCCGACGCCCCGCCAGCGGAACGCGAGCAGCGTGCCCGCCACCAGCCCGAGTGCCATCACCAACAACAGGGCCGGCGCCTGCGGGACGAAGAGCCCGGTGATACCGGTGACGGCACCCGCCGCAACCGCGTCCTGCCACAGCGGCCGGGGCGCGGCGGGCACCGGACCGTCAGGCGAGAACGGCGTCACCAGCGACGACCGGGCGAGCCGGCCCAGCAGCCACGGGGAGGCGGCGTACGCCGCCGCCACGGACCACCGCCCGGTGGCGAGGCCGTCGTAGGGCAGCGGCACTGCGGCGTAAGCGACGGCGGCGGCCACCTGTGCCGGCTTCGAGCCCGTGGGGCGAAGCAGCCGGTAGGCGCCGACGACGCCCACGGGAACGAGGCCGACGATCAGCAGGGTTCGCGCCAGCGCCAGGTGGCCGGCGAGCACCGTGCCCAGCCCACCGGCCACGCCGACGAGAGTCGGTGGCGAGGCATCCGAACCCAGGCCAACCGGTCGGTACGCGCCGACCCACTCGCGCACGAGGTCGCCGGCCGACCCCGG
Organism: Actinomycetota bacterium; assembly: GCA_046723645.1. Taxonomy (GTDB): domain Bacteria; phylum Actinomycetota; class Acidimicrobiia; order Acidimicrobiales; family VFJN01; genus DASQUK01. The sequence goes on from JBKOUY010000039.1 coordinate 19,739, forward strand.
GAACGCGACGAACTCACCCACCGCCGGCACGAACCGGGTGACGAGGTGCCGGCTCCCGAACAGGACCACGCCCGCCACCGCGGTGGCGATCAACGCGGTGGCGGGCGTCCAGGCGGCAACGGTGTCGGCCGGCGGCGCGGGCCCGGCGGCAAGCGGGGGCCCGGGCCCGGCCGATCCGGCCGCGGGATCCGTGTCGGCGGCCCATCCGTTGCGGCCCACGCGGCGGAGCCACAGGCGGGGGCCGATGAGCCCGTGCACCTGCAGGCGGTGGATCTCACCGTCGGACGCCTGCCGCGCGGCGTTGACGTGCCGACGGGCGCGCCACAGGGACAGGGGGTGACGCAGGTTCCACAGCCAGGCGCCGACTGCGACGCGGGCGCGCCCGGGCCGGCCGGTCACCAGACCGCCGAGGGCCTGCACGAGGCTGACGGCGAAGGCCTGGGGCGCGATGCGCAGCAGGTCCAGCCGGCTCGAACAGCTGAGCAGTGCCCGCACCCGATACCGGGCCTCATCCCTCGGGCCGACCCTCGGTTCACCGTCACGCCGGACCCGGGCGTCGGTGGCGACGAGCACGCGGGAGCCCGCTGCCCGGGCACGCCAGCAGAGGCCGAGCTCGTCGTCCGGGGAATCGACCGCCGGGTCGAACCCGGCCACGGCCGCGAACCGGTCCGCCCGCACCAGCGTGAACCCGGCGGGGAACGCGAACACCTCGCGCACGCCGTCGTGTTGGCCCTGGTCGAGCTCGCGGGGCTCGACGAGCGGCATGGTCGTGCCCAGCCGGTCGACGCCGAGACCGACGTGCAGCAGGCGTCGTGGGTCGTCCCGGGCCACGAGCTTGGGCCCGACGACGTCGGCGTCCCACTCGGTGGCGGCCTCGACGAGGTTCGCGACCGCCCGCCGATCGGGCAGGACGTCGTCGTGGCAGAACACGAAGAACTCGGCCTGGCGGGCCCGCGGCCGGTCGGGATCGAGGACGTGGTTGGCGGCGGCGCCGAATCCCTCGGACGCGGGGACCCGCAGCACCCGCGCGCCGGACACGATTGCACCGACCCGGTCGGCGATCCCGTCGGTGCCCGTCGCGTCGACCACCAGCACGGACAGCTCGGAGTAGTCCTGCTCGGCGAGCGCCCCCAGCAGGTCTTCGAACCGGTCGGCGTGCCGTCCGTGCGTGACCACGACCGCCAGAACCGGTGGAGAGGCGAGCTGTTGCTCCTCCGGTCCCACGACGACGCGGAGGGTACCGAAGGGCCCGGTCGCAGCCGCGGACCCTCCCGGGGAGTCACCTGACGAGGCAGTAGCGGACGCTCGCGGAAGTTCCGTGGATGATCCCCGTGTCGGATTCGTCGCTGGCAAGGACGCAGCAGGAAGGCGCAGCCAGCGGCTGCGGCGACGACGAGGACGATGTCCAGCGGCGGATCTGGCCGGCGAGACGCCACGATGACTTCCGCGAGGGTCCACTAGCCTCCGCGGCGTGCCCCGGCCGTCGACGGACGAGATCTCGAAGCGAATCGAGAACACCGTGTACACCGCGGTCGGGTTGGGGATCCTCGGCTTCCAGCACCTGCAGGTGCAGCGGCAGCAGCTCAAGCGGGCCATCGAGAACGCCTTGAAGAAGCCGAAGCGCTGACGTGCTGCGCGTCGCCGTCGACCTGACGTCGCTGCTCACGCCCAAGACCGGCGTTGGCGTGGTCGCCCTCGAGACGACCCGGCGGTTGGCGGCGCGGGACGACCTGGCCGTCACGGCCTTCGCCGTGAGCTGGCGGGGCCGGGGGCGCCTCTCCTCGGCAGTGCCGCCGACCGTCGCCGTGGTGGACCGGCCGATGGCCGCCCGGCCCCTGCGGGAGCTGTGGAAGCGCGTCGACCAGCCACGTGTCGACCTGTGGATCGGCCGCCACGACGTCGTCTGGGGGCCCAACTACGTGGTGCCGCCGACCCGGGCGGCCTCGGTCGTCAGCGTCTACGACCTCACCCCCGTGCACTTCCCGGAGCTCGCCACCGCCGACACCCTCGCCTACCCGCGGCTCATCCAGCGGGCGCTCGACCGGGGCGCCTGGGTGCAGACGCCGTCGGCGTTCGTGCGGAACGAGGTGGTCGACCACTTCCGGGTCGACCCCGACCGCGTGGTCACCATCCCCCTCGGGGTCCGCCCGGTCGCACCGGGCGAGGCCGGCACCGGGCGGCGGCTGGCCGGCGGCGACCGCTACATCCTCGCCGTCGGCACGATCGAGCCCCGCAAGGACCTACCCACGCTGGTGCGGGCGTTCGACCTCGTCGGCGACGGCGACCCCGATCTGCGCCTGGTCGTGGCCGGCCAGAACGGCTGGGGCGCCGATGCGTTCGACATGGCCCTGGGGGACGCGCGGCACCGGGAGCGGATCGTGCGGCTGGGATGGGTCTCCGACCACGACCGCGACGCATTGCTGCGCGGTGCGTCGGTCTACGCCTACCCCTCGATCTACGAGGGCTTCGGCTTCCCACCCCTGGAGGCGATGAGCGCCGGCGTGGCCGTGGTGACCACGGCGACCGGGTCGCTGCCGGAGGTGGCGGGGTCCGGAGCCGACCTCGTGCCGGTGGGCGACGCCGACGCGCTGGCCGCGGGCCTGGCACGGGTGCTGTCGGACGACGCACACCGCCGGGACCTGGTGGCCCGCGGCCACGAGGTAGCCGCCAGGCACAGCTGGGACACGACCGCCGAGCGCTTCGCCGCCCTGCTCCACCGGGTCGCGGGCACGACATGACGACGACCTACGATGACCGGCCGTGAGAGTGCTCGTTACGGGAGCCGGGGGCTTCGTCGGTGTCCACCTGGTGCGCCACCTCGAGGAGAGCGGCGACGAGGTCATCCAGCTGGAGCGCACCGTCGACGGCATCGACATCACCGATGCGCCCGAGATCGCCGACGCAGTGCTCTCGGCCAAGCCGTCCGCCGTGTACCACCTGGCCGGTGCCGCCGACGTCGGCGGTAGCTGGGACACGCCGGAGGAGACGTTTTTGGCCAACGCCGTGGGCACGCTCAACGTGCTCGAGGCCAGCCGCGCCGCGGGCGCGGAGCGGGTCCTGGCCGTGAGCAGTGCCGACGTCTACGGGCGCGTCACCGAGGACGAGCTGCCTCTCGACGAGTCGCAGCCGCTGAGGCCGGTGTCGCCCTACGCCGCGTCCAAGGTGGCCGCCGACGCCCTGGCCCAGCAGGCCTGGCTCGGGCACCGCCTGCCCGTGATACGGGTGCGTGCCTTCAACCACCTCGGCCCCGGCCAGACCGACCGCTTCGTGGCGCCGTCGCTGGCGGCGCGCATCGCCCGCAACGAGCGCGACGGCGGTGACGAGATCCCCGTCGGGAACACGGCGCCGCGGCGGGACGTGACCGACGTGCGCGACGTCGTGCGCGCCTACCGCCTCCTGGTCGAGCACGGCGAGCCGGGTGAGGTCTACAACGTGTGCCGGGGCAGGGCCGTCTCCGTCCGGGAGATCGCCGACCTCCTCCTCGGCATGGCCGCCCGGCCCATGCGGCTCGTCAGCGACCCCGCCCTGCAGCGCCCGGTCGACATCCCGGTGTTGGTGGGCGACAACACCCGCCTGGCCCGCACCACCGGCTGGTCGCCGACCATCCCCCTCGAACAGACCCTGGCCGACGTGCTCGCCGACTGGCGATCGCGCCTCGAGGGCTGACAACCTGACCGGCCGCCCCGACCGAGGAGACCACATAGTGACCAAGCGAGCGCTCGTTACCGGCATCACCGGTCAGGACGGGTCGCACCTGGCCGAGCTGCTGCTGGACAAGGGCTACGAGGTGCTGGGCATGGTCCGCCGCACCAGCACGGTCAACTGGGAGCGGATCGGCCACCTCCAGGACCAGATCACCTTCGTCCACGGCGACCTCCTCGACCAGGTATCGATCCTGACGATCCTCCAGGAGCACCAGCCCGACGAGGTCTACAACCTGGCGGCCCAGTCCTTCGTGCCCACCTCGTGGCAACAGCCGGTCCTGACCGGCGAGTTCACCGCCATCGGCGTCACCCGCATGCTCGACGCCATCCGCACGATCGATCCCGAGATCCGCTACTACCAGGCGTCGTCGAGCGAGATGTTCGGCAAGGTGGTGGAGACGCCCCAGCGGGAGTCGACGCCGTTCTACCCCCGTTCGCCCTACGGGGTCGCCAAGGTGTACGGCCACTGGATCACGGTGAACTACCGCGAGTCGTACGACCTCCACGCCACCAGCGGGATCCTGTTCAACCACGAGGGCCCGCGCCGCGGACTGGAGTTCTCGACCCGCAAGATCTCGCACGGCGCCGCGCACATCAAGCTCGGCCTGTCCGACGAGCTCCGCATGGGCAACCTCGAGTCCAAGCGCGACTGGGGGTACGCCGGCGACTACGTCGAGGCCATGTGGCTCATGCTCCAGCAGGACACGCCGGACGACTACGTCATCGCGACGGGCGAGACGCACTCGGTGCGGGAGTTCTGTGAGCTGGCATTCGACCGCGTGGGGCTCGACTGGGAGAAGCACGTGGTGGTTGACGAGCGCTTCTTCCGCCCCGCCGAGGTCGACCTGCTGGTGGGTGATGCCTCCAAGGCGCGCCGCGCGCTGGGATGGGAGCCAAGGACCACGTTCGAGGAACTCGTGAACCTCATGGTCGACGCCGACCTCGCGCTGCTCGAGGGGAAGCTCAAGGGCATGGCCTAAGAGGCCGAGCGGATAGGTAGGCAAGTGGGCACCGAGCAGTACGGAATTTGCAGCGCAAGCCCGGGCCACACTGCTCGGCCTCCCGGCAACACCGAGCACCGTTGGCCGGGACGACGTTCCTATCCGGGCACGCCCTAATGGCTGGGGTGGCCGTGCTGGCGGGGGGCGTGGGCGCCGCCCGCCTGCTCCGGGGGCTGGTGGACGTGGTGCCGCCGGAGGATGTCACGGCGATCGTCAACACCGGCGACGACACGGTGCTCCACGGGCTGGCCATCAGCCCCGACATCGACACGGTCACGTACACGCTCGCCGACGCCATCGATCCGGAGCGAGGCTGGGGGTTGCGAGACGAGTCGTGGCACGCCATGGAGGCGCTGTCCCGCTACGGCGGCGCAACCTGGTTCCGGCTCGGCGACCGCGACCTGGCGACCCACCTGTATCGCACGCAGCGCCTGGCGGAGGGAGCGGGCCTGGCGGCGGTGACGGCGGAGATCGCCGCGGCGTGGAGCCTGAGGCTCCGGATCGTGCCGGCCACCGAGCAGCCCCTGCGGACGATGATCACCCTGGCCGACGACGAGGGTGGCGCGGCGGTGATCGGCGTCGGGGTGGCGGCGGGCGAGGAGATCTCGTTCCAGGACTACTTCGTGCGGCTGCAGCACGCCGTGGCCGTCTCGGGCGTGCGTTTCGCCGGGGCCGAGGCGGCGCGCCCGACCCCCGGTGTCCTCGCCGCCATCGCCGACGCGGGGGTCGTGGTGGTGGCACCGTCCAACCCCATCGTCTCCATCGGCCCCGTGATGGCGGTTCCGGGCGTCCGCGACGCGGTCGCGGCGCGCCGGGACGACGTCGTCGCCGTGTCACCACTGGTCGGCGGCCGGGCACTCAAGGGGCCCGCGGACCGGCTCCTCCGCGAGCTGGGGTATATGGACTCGGTCGTCGGAGTCGCCCGCCTGTACGCCCCCTTCGTGGGCACGCTGGTCATCGACAACGCCGACGCCGAGCTCGCCAACGGCGTTCGAGCGGCGGGTTTGCGCTGCGTCGTCACCGACACGATCATGCGGGACCCGGCTGCCGCGGCGGCGCTGTGCGAGGTCGTTCTCGGCCGCTGATCCCTGAGATGCGAAGGTGAGGGGCTCATAGCGATGGGCGGCGTGCTCGAGATCCTGCCCGTGCAGGGCGTCGGTGAGGTGCGCCCCGGGGACGACCTGGCGCGCCTGCTGGCGCAGGCGGCCGACGACCTCCGCGACGGCGACGTCGTCGTGGTGACGCAGAAGGTCGTGTCCAAGGCCGAGGCCCAGCTCGTGCCAATCGACCCCAACGACCCCGGCAGCAAGGCGCGGATCGTCGAGGGCGAGTCCGTGCGGGTGCTGCGCCGCCGCGGCGAGCTGGTGATCTCCGAGACCCGTCACGGCTTCGTGTGCGCCAATGCCGGCGTCGACCTGTCCAACGTCGAGGACGGTTGGGCGGCGCTGCTGCCCGAGGATCCCGACCGCTCGGCACGCCGGCTCCGCGACGGGCTGCGGGGCCGCGTCGGCGCCGATGTGGCGGTGATCATCAGCGACACCTTCGGCCGCACGTGGCGCCGGGGCCTGACCGACGTGGCGATCGGCTGCGCAGGCATCCGTGCGGTCATCGACCTGCGGGGTACGACCGACGCCCGGGGCCGCGAGCTCCAGGTCACGGAGGTGTGCGTGGTCGACGAGCTGGCGGCCGCCGCCGAGCTGGTGATGGGAAAGGCGTCGGGGATCTGCGCCGCGATCGTACGCGGGGTCGACCCGGCGTGGCTGGGGCGCGGCGAGGTCAGGGGCGAGGTGGTCCGCGCTCCGACCGAGGACCTGTTCCGGTGAGGCCGTGAGTGGCGGCCCCCAACTTGTGGACCCTCGCGCCCACTAGCGCTGCTTGAACCACTCCAGCGTGCGCCCGACGCCCTCGCCGAGCTCGGTCCAGGGCTTCCAGCCGAGGTGGATCGCCGCCCGGCCGTGGTCCAGCGCCGAGCGCAGCATCTCGCCCGCCCGCATCGGGGCGTACGCCGCGGGTCGGTCGACACCGGCGCTGGTGGCCATCGCCGCGTAGAGCTGGTTGACCGACGTCTCGACCCCGGTGCCGATGTTGAGGAGAAGGCCGCCACCCCTCGTCGCAGCCCGCACGAACGCGTCCACCACGTCGTCGACGTAGACGTAGTCGCGCGTCTGCTCCCCGTCGCCGTAGATGGTGCACACCTCGTCGGCCAGCAGGCGCCCGGCGAAGATGGCCACGACCCCAGCCTCGCCGTGGGGGTCCTGCCGCGGGCCGTACACGTTCGCGAGCGCCAGGGCCGTGAACTCGAGCCCGTGGAGCTGGCGGTAGACGTTGAGGTAGTCGAAGGCGACCCGCTTCGAGACGCCGTAGGGCGACCCCGGGTTCTGGGGGTGCGACTCCTTGCACGGCAGGTCCGCCGGCGCCGCCTCGCCGTAGATCGTGCCGCCGCTGGATGCGAACACGACCTTGCGGGCGCGGGCCACCCGCGCGCCCTCGAGCGCGTTGATGGTGCCGATGACATTGACCTCGGCGTCGTGCGCCGGGCGGGCCACCGACACCCGGACGTCGGCCTGGGCGGCCAGGTGGAACACCACCTCGGGCTCGCGCCGGGCGATGAGGTCGACGATCTGCGGGTCGCACACGTCAATCTGGTGGAACGTCAGCCGGTTCGTGCGGTCGCCCCGTTCCGCACGGGCGTCGGCCAGGTTGGCCAGCGACCCCGACGAGAGGTCGTCGAGGACGTCCACCTCGTGACCCTCGGCGAGCAAGCGGTCGACCAGCGTTGAGCCGATGAACCCGGCCCCGCCCGTGACGAGGGTCTTCATGCCGTCACTCCTCAGCAATCCGCATCGGGAACACGTTCGCCGTCGAGCTGGATGCCGCGCGCCACCACCTCGCCGTCGCCGACAACGCTGCCGCGCAGGACCTGTGCGCCCTCCGCCACCACGGCACCCTCGCCCACCACCGACCCGTCGACGACCGCGGTCGGGCACACCCGAACGCCGGGCAGCAGTACCGCGTTCTCGACCCGGGCGCCGTCGGACACCACCGTGCCGGGCCCGACGACCGAGCGCTTGACGGCGGCATCGGTCGCGACCTGGGCGTCGCGGTGGATGCCGTCGACCGGGGCACCCCGCACCCCGTCGACGAGGTCGAGCTGGGCTTGGATGTACTCGCAGGGCGTGCCGGTGTCGATCCAGTAGCAGCCGTCGGGGCGGGCGTAGAGGCTGCCGTCGGACGCCATTGCCGGGAAGGTCTCCCGCTCGACCGAGACCCTCCGCCTCTGCGGGATGCGGTCGAGCACCGACGGCTCAAGGACGTACGTGCCGGCGTTGATGAGGTCGCTCGCCGCCTCGCCGCGGGGCGGCTTCTCGACGAACGCCGACACCCGGCCGGTCGTGTCGGTGAGCACGACGCCGTAGCGGGAAGGGTCGTCGACCCGGTGCAGCGAGATGGTTGCCTCGGCACCCCGGGCCTCGTGGAACGCAACGAACGCTGTGACGTCGAGGTCGGTGAGCACGTCGCCGTTGACCACGAGGAAGCGCTCGTCGATCCCGGCGTCCCGTGCCGCGAAGCCGATGGCGCCGGCGGTATCGAGCGGCTCGGGCTCGACCGCGTAGTGCAGCGTGGCGCCGGCGCAGCGCCCGCGGGGGTAGGCATCTCGGAACCCGTCGGGTTGGTAGCCGAGCGACAGCACAACGTCGTCGACCCCGTGGTCGACCAGGTGGCCCACCACGTGCTCGATCATCGGGCGGTTGACGATCGGCAGCATCTGCTTGGGCCGGTGGTGCGTCAGGGGGCGCAGGCGCGTGCCGAAGCCACCGACGAGCACGACCGCCCGCAACTCAGCCCCCGGCCGTGGTTGTGGTGGCCTCGCCCGCGGTTGTGGTGGTCGCGCCCTCGCCGGCCGTCGTCGTGCTCGAGCCTGCCGGTGCGGTCGTCGTGCTCGAGCCCGACTCGGCCCCGGCGTCGACGGAGCCCAGCTCGGCCAGGTTGGCGGCGGTCGGAGGCCTGGGGATGTCGGTTTCGCCCTCGGGCACGAACGCGATCGTGTAGCCCTCGCCGTCGCCGCGGAAGCGGATGTCGCGCAGCCCGCTCGTGAGCAGTGCGGGCTTGGCGCTCTCGTCGGAGACGTCCTCCCACTGGGCGACGACCAGCTCGGCGGCCTTGCCGTCGCACTCGTCGTCACCCTCCTTCCAGGTCTTCGCGCCGTCGGGCAGCTCGTCCTTCCCGATCGTCAGCTCGTCATCGGAGAGCTTGACGTCGGTGTCCTCGAGGAAGGTGCCGAGCGTGGCGTTCTCGCCGGCACCGCTCTGCGAGAACGGGTGGATGTGGATCACGCCGTCGCCGTGGGTGTGGATGCCGGTCGTGGCCTCGAACTCGGGGATGTCGGGCTGCCACTCGCCGCAGACGTAGATGCCGAAGGCGGCGTGCCAGTGGTCGCCGAGGACCGGCGGGATGCTCGTGTCGTCCTTGCGATCGTCGGCCGCGTACCAGACCAGTGCCGATCCGAGCAGCACGATGGCGCCGATCACCCCCGGGAACAGAAGATTGCGCTGGCGGCCGGCGGAGGAGCGGCCTCCGGCGCGGGCCGCCCGGGCGACCTTCTTGGCGGAGGATGCCTTACCCATAAGCGCCCAACGCTACCCTGCGCCACCCCCGTTGGTGGAACCGCCCCCCGGCCGCCGCCGGGCGACCAGCTCGTCGAACAGCGCCTCGTAGCGACCGGCGACCGTCGCCGGGGACGCCCAGCGCTCGACGAACGCCCGCCCGGCGGCCCCGATCGCCCGTGCCCGCGCCGGGTCGTCGAGCAGGGCCGTCAGCGCCGCCGCGAACGCCTCCGGATCGTCCGGTGGGACGGCCAGGCCGGCGCCGGCCTTCTCCACCACCCGGGCCACCTCCGTGCCCTCGTCGACGCTCGCCACCACCGGGCGACCCGCCGCCAGGATCGAATAGACCTTCGACGGCACGCTGGAGCGCGCCAGGCCCCTCCGCAAGGGCACCACGTGGATGTCGCCGGCGGCGAGCACCTCGGCCAGGCGCTCGCGGGGCTGGAAGTCCACGAAGCGCACGTTGTCGAGCCCGGCTGCCTGACGCTCGAGGTCCGGTCGCGCCGATCCGCCGCCGTTGATCACGAACACGACCTCGGGGTGCGACGCGGCGAGCGAGCGCGCGGCGTCGACCAGCAGCTCGAGCGACTGGGAGAAGCCGACGTTGCCGGCGTACATGACGACCGGCCGGTCGCCGAGCCCGTGCTCCCGACGATATGCGCCGCCGCCCGGGGTGCCCGTCCGGTCGCGGGGCGCGAGCCGTGCCGTGTCCACGAAGTTGGGGATGACCCGGATGCGGTCGTACGGGTCGGGCACCGATCCCTGGATCTTGGCGACGAGGTTGTCGCGCAGGTCGTCGGACAGCACGGTCACGGCGTCGGCGTGGCGGTACGTCCAGCGCTCGAGCCACGACGCGAACCGGATCACGGACGGGTTGGTGATGGCGCCCAGCTCGACGGCCACGTCGGGGAAGACGTCCTGGATGTTGAAGACGAAGGGCACCCGCCAGCGCCGGGCGGCCAGCCAGCCGGCGCCACCAAGCGTGAGCGGCGGCGACATGGCCAGGACGACGTCGGGCGCATCCTGCCGCCGGCCGCCGAGCGCCATCGCGCCCGCCAAGCCGGTGAACCCGGCGAACCCGAGGGCCCGTGCGGGGATGTTGCGCTTGTCGGTCGGGAACGGGTGGACCCGCGTGATCCGCTCTGCACCGCGATCCTCGCGGCGGACCGGCCTCCCGGACCAGCCCGGCTCGACCCGGTGATGGAGGTACCAGGGCAGCGACGTCACGACGTGCAGCTCGTGGCCGCGCTGGACCAGCTCGCCGGCGATGCGGGTCATGACCTCCCCCGTGGGCGCCGTGTCCGGCGCGAAGTGGGGACAGATGACCAGCACCCTCACGATGCGACCTCCTCGACGTCGCCGGCCTCGCCGGTGTCGTCGACGGCGATGGCGTCGCGGTAGGCCACCACGGTGTCGCGAGCGGTGTTCGCCCACGAGAACGCCCCGACCCGTTCGTGGCCGGCGGCGACCAGGCGCTCCCGCTCGTCGCCGTCGTGCAGCAGCACCAGCAAGGCCTCACCCCACGCGTCCTCGTCGTCGGGATCGATCAGGCGTCCGGCGTCCCCCACCACCTCCGGCAGCGCCGCCGCGTCGCCGGCCAGGACGGCCGTGCCCAGGCTCATCGCCTCGAGGACCGGCAGGCCGAAGCCCTCGTAGCGGGACGGGAAGGCGAGGGCCACCGCACCCCGCACGATCGCCAGCATGTCGTTGCGTGGGATCAGACCGGTGCGCCGCACGCGCCCCCGCAGGCCCGTGCCCGCGATCTGCGCCCGGACGCTGTCCTCGGACTGCGCCTCACCGCCCGTCAGCACCAGGACCACGTCGTGCTCCTGGGCCGCCACGGTCGCGAACGCCCGGATGAGCAGCTCGTGATTCTTGTGGGGCCACGTGACCGCCGGGTAGACGAACCAGCGCCGCGGCAGGCCGTAGCGGGCCTGCACCTGCCCGACAGTCACCTGGGTGCTGGGTGCGTCGACACCCCACAGGGTCGTGCGCACACGTTCGGGCGCGATGCCGAACCGGTCGACGATGGCGCCGCGGACGAACTGGCTCGGCGCCAGCACCAGGCGGGACTTGCGCACCGAGCGCGGCACGGTGCGGTGCACGTACGCCCGCTTCACCGGGTGGAAGTTGTCGGGCATGTCGAACGGCTGCAGGTCGTGCACGGTGACGATCCCCGCGGTGCGGCGGACCGCAGGCAGGACGGCGTTCATGTGGTGGACGAGGTCGAGCCCGTCATGGCGGGCCTGGCTCGCCAGCCAGGTGTTCTCGGCCGCCACCCGCAGCGGCTTGAGCCGGCCGGTGAGGGGAACCGCCCGCGTCGGGAAGCGCTCGACCAGGTCGGGATACGTGGCGGCGAAGGCGTCGAGCACGTAGAGCGAGAGCTCGAGGTCCTCGGGCGCCTGGTCGCCGATCTCGCGCAGCAGCGACACGACGGCCGTCTCGCTGCCGCCGACGGTCCCGGGCACCAGCCACAGCAGGTTGCACCCGACCCTCATCGGGCCGCGGCCTCCCGTGCCTTGCGGCGGGCTGCTCGGGGCACGCTCGCTCATCCGACAATCATCCCCCGGCCACCTCCTCGTAGGCGGCGATGGTGAGCTCCGCCGTGGTCGCCCACGTGGTCTCGGCCGCCCGCTTGCGCGCCGCCCGGCGCAACCGGTCCGCCAAGTCGTCGTCGTCGAGGACGGCGGCGAGGGCGCCGGCGATTGCGTCCGGATCCCGGGGATCGACCAGCAGGCCGACGCCCCCCTCCACCAGCTCCTCGGTGGCGGTGCCGGCTGACGTGACCACCGGCGCACCCGCAGCCAGCGCCTCCGCCACCGGCAACCCGTAGCCTTCCCAGAGGCTCGGGTAGCAGACCACGGCCGCACCCCGGTACAGCGGGGCCAGGTCGGCCCGGGGAACGAATCCCACCAGCCGCACCCGGTCCCCGAGGCGGGCCACCGGCTCCGCGAGCGACTCGCCCCAGCCGTCCGGGCCAACGACTGCGAGCGTGACGTCGGCGTGGCGGCCGTCGCCGCCCGCGGTCATCCGGGCGAACGCGTCCAACAGGCGGCGCAGGTTCTTGCGGGGCTCGAGCGTTCCCACCGAAAGCACGTAGCGCCCCGTCAGGCCGTGGGCCCGGCGCACGCGCTCCACCTCGACATCGCTGACAGCGCTGGCGACGCTGCCCCCGTCCATGCCCCAGGGCACGTGGCGCAGCCGGTCGTACCCGATGCCGGCGGCAGCGCAGTCCTCGAGCGTCGCCTGTGAGGGGCAGAGGACCAGGTCGGCGTCCGCCACGACGCACCGCAAGCCGGCCTCGAAGAACCGGACGCCGTTGGCCGTGAACATCGACGGATCACGCCGCCACGCCAGGTCGTGCATCGTGACCACCAGCGGCCGCGTGCGGGGCGGGATCGCGTAGCCGGTGGCGTGGACGACATCGACCGGTCCGGTGGCCCGCTCGACGGCGGGGCGGCGCCAGCGGTGCCAGGTCCGGTACAGGGCGGCGCGAGGCAGCGGCAGGTGGGTGACCGGGATGGCCGGCCGCCAGGGCTCCGGCGGCGGATGGCGATGGCGCGCCGCCACCCCCACCTGCTCGACCCGCCCCGTCGCCGTCACCGCCGCAACCTGCTCGACGACCGCGCCGGCGGTGCCGCCCGGTACCCGGTGCCAACACTGTTCGACGACCACGGCGACGCGCACGGCCGGTGATCCTCGCACGTCGAGTGCGACAGCGGTACCCGGACGCCCCACAGGGGCGACCGTTAGAGTGGCTCGCCATGATCGAGGACTGGTCCGCCGTTACCGTGCTGGTCACCGGGGGGCGCGGCTTCCTCGGGAGCGCCGTCTGTGCCCGGCTCCGCGCCCGCGGCGTGGTGCGGCTGGAGACACCGACGTCGGCCGACTACGACCTGCGGCGCATCGACGACGTGGCCCGGCTGTTCGATGACGTGCGGCCCGACCTGGTCATCCACCTTGCCGCCCGAGTGGGCGGGATCGGCGCCAACATGGCCCGCCCGGCGGACCTCTACCTGGACAACCTGCTCATGGGCACATATGTGATCGAGCAGGCCCGCCTCGCGGGAACCCCGAAGACCGTGGTCACCGGGACGATCTGCTCCTACCCGAAGCACACGCCGGTCCCGTTCAGCGAGGACTCGCTGTGGCAGGGGTATCCGGAGGAGACCAACGCGCCCTACGGGATCGCCAAGCTGGCCCACCTGGTCCAGGCGCAGGCCAACCGGGAGCAGTACGGCCAGAACGTCGCGTATCTGATGCCCACGAACCTCTACGGGCCCGGGGACAAGTTCCACCCGGACGTGAGCCACGTCATCCCGGCGCTGATCAAGAAGTGTGTCGACGCCAAGGAGGCGGGCGCCGATCACATCGAGGTCTGGGGCACCGGGTCGGCGTCGCGTGAGTTCCTGTTCGTGGACGACGCCGCCGAGGGCATCGTGCTGGCCGCCGAGCGGTACGACGGGCCCGAGCCGGTCAACCTGGGCACCGACGAGGAGCTGCCGATCCGCGACCTGGTGAAGCTGGTGGCTGACGCCACCGGATTCGAGGGCGAGATCCGCTGGGACTCGTCCAAGCCCGACGGCCAGCCCCGCCGCCGGGTGGATCCCGGCCGGGCGGCCGCCACCTTCGGGTTCGAGGCCCGCACCGACTTCGCCGAGGGCCTGCGGCTGACCGTGGACTGGTACGTCGCCCACCGGGCCGAGGCCGAAGCCCGCGAGCAATGAGGGCCGGCACCTCCCGGCAGGCCCGCGCGCACCAGGAGCAGAGCGGATAGGTACGTCGTCTGGGCTTACGGTGGTCTGTGCTGCCGGGAGGCCGGGCTGTGTGGCATGGGCTCACGTTGCTAATCCCGTACTGTTCTGAGCCCACTTGCGGGCCTAACCGCTCGGCGTCTCAGGGCGCCCGCACTGCCAGCGACAGGGGCCGGCCAGTGCCGGCCGCTAGGTGCTTCACCTCGGCCTCCAGGGCCCCGACCGGGACGTCGGCCTCGGGGAACGGCCGCACGTCCACCGTCCCGTCCGTCAGCTCCCACACGCCCGCCACCCGTCCCTCGTGTATCACCACGGGCGAGATCCAGCCCGCCGTCCGGCTCACCGCCTTCCGGCGGTTGGCGGCCACGATCCGGACGTCACCCGTGCCCGGGCCCAGCACGTACTGATCGAAGCCCGCCAGGAGCCGCACCACGCGTGACGGGCGCGTGCGGGCCAGCGCGTCGACGTCGGCCGCCAACATCGAGCACTCGACGCCGTCCACGTCCACGGCCGCCAGCTGGTCCCCCACGACGGCGAACCACGAGCGGAGCGCCGCCTTGCGGGACACGCCGCGCGTGAGCCAGGCGTCGAACGTGGCCGGCGTGGCCGGCCCGTGGGCGTGCAGGTAGGCGGGGACCACGGTGTGGGCGGCCTCCTCGGGCTCGGGCACGCCCGACCAGTCGCGGATCCAGGAGCGGGGCGACGTGAACGTGACGCGGGTGCCTTGGGCGGGGCCATGGCAGATCCTGCCCATCCACGCGAGCGGCTTGAGCACGGCGCTCCAGCCGGACGTTAGCTGCGACTCCAGGTCGGCGAACCCCTCCCGCCCGACCAGCGCGGCGGTGAGCTCCTGACGGGTGAGAACCCTGCCGTCGAGCACCTCGTCGACGGCCTCGCCCAGGGCCTCCATCCGCGGCGGCGTCACCCCGAAGGTCCGCTGCCACACCGGCTTCTCCCACGTCCGGGGCGCGGCCACGAGCGAGAGGTAGGCGCCCACCTGGGACACGCCGTGGACGTGGAGGGTGCCCCGCACGGTCCACGTCTTGACGACCGTGCGGGCGTCGAGCGCGTTGGCGACCGCGCCCGGCGCGGGCCGCCGCCGGCGCGTGGCGACCGCGAGCTCCGCCGACGACGCAACCTGGGCCTGCACGCCGGCCAGCCGTTCCACGACCTGCTCCGTCGTGGCGTCGGTGCGGGGCGCCAGGCCCTGCTGTCGCAGCCGCCATGCCAGCACCTGGTCGTAGGTCACCTTCATCGAAGTCCGGGCGCCTCAGTCGGGCGGGCGCTGCAGCCCCAGGCTGTGCCGGAACCAGTCGGCGGTGCGCTCCAGGCCCTCACGGAGGGGCACGATCGGCTCCCACCCGAGCCGCTCGCGGGCCAGCGCGATGTCCGGCTGCCGCTGCCTCGGATCGTCGACCGGCAGCGGCTCGTAGACGATGTCGGACTCCGTCCCCGTGACCTCCCGCACCAGCTGGGCCAGCTCGGCCACGGTGAACTCCGCGGGATTGCCGATGTTGACGGGACCCGTGAGGTCGGCGTCCAACAGCGCCAGGATGCCCCTCACCTGGTCGTCGACGTAGCAGAAGCTGCGGGTCTGCGAGCCGTCGCCGTACACGGTCAGGGGCTTGCCCTGGAGCGCCTGGACGAGGAGGTTCGACACCACCCGCCCGTCGTTGGCTCTCATGTGGGGGCCAAACGAGTTAAAAATGCGAGCGATTCTCACTTCGAGGCCGTGGGAGCGGTGGTACGCCATCGTCATGGCCTCGGCGAAGCGCTTGGCCTCGTCGTAGACGCCGCGCGGGCCGACGGGGTTGACGTGGCCCCAATAGGTCTCGGGCTGCGGGTGCACCTGCGGGTCGCCGTACACCTCGCTGGTCGACGCCAGCAGGAAGCTGGCACCCTTCGACTTCGCCAGCCCCAGGCAGTTGTGCGTCCCGAGGCTCCCGACCTTGAGCGTCTGGATGGGGATCAGGAGGTAGTCGACCGGCGAGGCAGGGCTGGCGAAGTGCAGCACGGCGTCGACCGGTCCCGGCACCCAGACGTAGGTGCTCACGTCGTGGACGACGAACGTGAACCCGGGCCTGGCGAACAGGTGCTCGATGTTGTCCACCCCTCCGGTGATGAGGTTGTCGATCGCGACCACCTCGTCACCGCGGTCGAGCAGCGCCTCGCAGAGATGCGAGCCCAGGAAGCCCGCTCCCCCGGTCACGACGGCCCTCGCCATGGTCAGGACAGGTTATGAGCCGAGGTCAGGCCTGCTGGGCGTCGAGTCGACCGGCCTCAGCGGCCGATGCCGACGTAGCTGAACCCTCGCCGCTCGAGCGCGGGCCGGTCGAGGAGGTTGCGGGCGTCGACGATCCGGGGCGTCTCCATGAGGCCCGCGACCTTCTCGAAGTCGAGCCAGCGGAAGTCGTCCCACTCCGTGAGCACCGCCAGGACCCGGGCGCCGTCGCACGCCGAGTAGGGATCGTTGGCGGGCACGACGCCGCCCACCGGCCCCTTGACCGCGGGATCGTACGCCTGGACCTCGGCCCCCTGGTCGGCCAGGAGCGACACGATGCGCAGCGCCGGCGACTCCCGGGTGTCGTCGGTGCGGGCCTTGAAGGTGAGGCCCCACACCGCGACCTTGACACCGTCGAGGGACCCGCCCGCCATCTGCCGCACCTTGGCCGCCACGCGGTGGAACTGGTCCTCGTTGACGGTGATGACGCCGCGCATCAAGTCGAACGAGTACCCGGCGCTGTCGGCGATGTGCACGAGCGCACGCGTGTCCTTCGGCAGGCAGCTGCCCCCGAACCCGGGCCCGGGCTTGAGGAACTCGTGGCCGATGCGCGTGTCGTAGCCCATGCCGAGGACGACGTCCTTGACGTCGGCGCCCACCGCGTCGCACACGGCGGCGATGGCGTTGACGAAGCTGATCTTGGCGGCGAGGAAGGCGTTGGAGGCGTACTTGATCGTCTCAGCCGACGGTGGGTCGGTGACGATGATCGGGGCGGTCACGCCGATGTAGAGGGACGCCACCCG
Source organism: Actinomycetota bacterium (assembly GCA_046723645.1). Taxonomy (GTDB): domain Bacteria; phylum Actinomycetota; class Acidimicrobiia; order Acidimicrobiales; family VFJN01; genus DASQUK01. The sequence continues at coordinate 36,826 of JBKOUY010000039.1, forward strand.
CACGGCGGCGGACTGGTCGTCGCTGCCGATGACGATGCGGTCGGGGTTGAGGAAGTCGTGCACGGCCGAGCCCTCACGGAGGAACTCGGGGTTGGACACCACCACCACATCGTCGCGGCCGAGTACCCGCTCGACCACTCGCGTCGATCCCACCGGCACGGTCGACTTGTTGACGACGACCGCCTCGGATGGGAGCCGAGGGCCGATCTCGCGCGCTGCCGCCTCGATGTACGAGAGGTCGGCCGAGCCGTCGTCGTCCTGTGGCGTCGGCACACAGAGATAGGCGAACTCGGCCGACGGAACCGCGTTGGCCGCCCCGACCACGAAGTGCAACCGCCCCTCCTCCAGCCCCTCCCGGACGAGGGCCTCGAGCCCGGCCTCCACGATCGGCACCTCGCCCCGCGCCAGTTGGGCGATCCTGGCCTCGTCGATGTCGGCACACGTGACGTCGTGTCCCAGGTGGGAGAAGCACGCCGCTGTCGTCAGCCCGACGTAACCCGCCCCGATGACGGCGATCTCCGCCATGAAAATGGACCTCCGACTGCAAGCGCCCCAGCTAGCGGTATACGAGGGGACAAAGGTAGCGCCCCCGGCAGCGCCGGGGCGATCAGCCCGCCGGACGGAGCAACTACCCTCTGCCGACGTGCAGAATGCGCTGGGTGCCGTCCAGTCGCTGCTGGTGCTCGGCGGGTCGTCCGACATCGGCGCGGCGATCGCCGAGCGCCTGGTGCCCGACGGCTGCCGCTCCGTCGTCCTGGCCGGGCGGCGTCCCGAGGCCATGGCGCCCGTCGCCGCGCGGCTGCGCGCCGCCGGCGCCGCCGTGACCACGACCGCCTGGGACGCCGTCGACATCGGCGGCCACGCCGACGCCATGAAGGCTGCTTGGGGCGCGGCGGCGGCCGACATCGACTGCGTGGTGGTCGCGTCCGGTGTGCTGGGCGACCAGTCACACCTCGAGGACGATCCCACCGCCGCCGCCGAGCTGGCCGTGACCAACTACGCCGGACCGGTGTCGACGTTGCTGCATGTCGCCCGGCGTCTCGAGGAGCAGGGCCACGGGACCATTGTCGTGCTCAGCTCGGTGGCCGCCGAGCGCGCCCGCCGCTCGAACTTCGTCTACGGCTCGTCGAAGGCCGGGCTCGACGCGTTCGCCCAGGGCCTCGCCGACTCCCTCGTCGCCGCCGGCGTCCGGGTCGTGGTGGTGCGGCCAGGCTTCGTCCGTTCGTCCATGACCGAGGGCCGCGATCCTGCGCCGCTGGCCACCACGCCGGCGGCCGTCGCCGAGGCGGTCGCCGGGGCGATCGCTTCCGGAAGGGAGACCGTCTGGGTTCCGGGCACCCTCCGCTACCTCATGCCGGTGCTACGACACCTGCCCCGCCCCGTGTGGCGTCGGGTGTCGGCCAACATGTGAGTGCCGTGGCCGAGCCCCTGACCACCGCCTCAACGTCGAGTACCGGCGTCGCCGCGGGCGACCGGCAGCGCGGGCGCGCCCCGGGTGCGCCGCCCGGACCGGGCGCCCGCAGCGCCCGCTCGCTGCTCGGGGGCCTGGTGCGACTGGCGCGGCCACGGCAATGGACCAAGAACCTGCTGGTGTTCGCCGCCCCGGCCGCCGCCGGGGTGCTGGACAACCGTGGGCCGGCGGTCGACGCCCTCATCGCGTTCGTCGCCTTCTGCCTGGCGGCCTCGGGCACCTACTACATCAACGATGCCCGCGACGCCGACGCCGACCGGCTCCACCCGACCAAGCGCACGCGGCCGGTGGCCTCGGGTGTCGTGCCGGCGGCGACCGCCTACGCGGGCGGGGTGGCGCTGCTGGCGGGTTCGGTGGCGTTGGCCTTCGTGGCGCGCCCCGAGCTGGCCGCCACCATCATCGGCTACGTGTTCCTGACCACCGCATACTCGCTGGGGCTCAAGAACGTGGCTGTCGTCGACCTGGTCGCGGTGGCCGCCGGGTTCGTGCTGCGAGCGGTGGCGGGCGCCGCCGCCACCGACGTGCCGATCTCGGACTGGTTCTTCATCGTGACCAGCTTCGGCGCCCTCTTCATCGTGTCGGGCAAGCGCGGCGCAGAGGCCAGCGAGATGGCGGGGTCGGGCGATGCCGACGCTCGGCAGTTCCGGGCCGTCCTCGGCGCCTATAGCGAGAGCTACATGTCCTACCTGCGGTCGGTGACGTCGGGTGCCGTGCTCGTCGCCTATTGCCTGTGGGCGTTCGAGAAGGCGAACAACGCACTGAACACGCCGACCATCCCCTGGTACCAGCTCTCGATCCTGCCGTTCGTGATGGCGATCCTGCGGTACGCGCTGGTGCTCGACAGGGGTGATCGCGGATCGGCGCCGGAGGACATCATCCTCGGTGACCGGACCCTCCAGTGCATTGCGGTGGCCTGGGCCGTCGTCTTCGCTATCGGCGTGTACACCGCATGACCGGACACGCCGCGGGCCCAGATCCCACCGATGGCGTGGAGATCATCAGCGGGTGGGGGCGCAATCCCTCGTCGGCAGCCCGTGTCGTGCGACCCGGCGACGCCGACGAGCTGGCCGTGGCCACCAAGGCGGCCGGACCGCGGGGTGCCGTCACGCGCGGGCTGGGGCGGGCCTACGGCGACTCGGCGATGAACGCCGGGGGCCTGGTGGTCAGCTCGACGGGCGTGTCCGGCCTGCTAGAGCTCGACCACACGCGTGGCACGGCGCGGGTCCTGGCCGGCACCTCGCTCGACAGCCTCCTGCGTGAGATCGTGCCGCAGGGTTGGTTCGTACCGGTGACACCCGGCACCCGCTACATCACCGTCGGCGGGGCCATCGCCGCCGACATCCACGGCAAGGACCACCACGCGTCCGGGAGCTTCGGCCTCCACATGGACTCGATGGTGCTCGCCCTGCCCGACGGGACCCGGCGCACGCTCACATGCGGCGACAACCCCGGAGAGTTCTGGGCCACCTGCGGCGGCATGGGGCTCACGGGCACCGTCGTCGAGGCGACGATTCGCCTGCACCCCATCGAGACCAGCCTGCTGCGGGTCGACACCGACCGGGTCCCCGACCTCGACACGCTGCTCACGCTGTTGTCGGAGGGCGGCCGGCGGCACCGCTACTCGGTCGCTTGGGTCGACTTCCTGGCCCGGGGGCGCTCGCTGGGCCGGTCAGTGCTCACCCAGGGAGACTTCGCCCGGCGCGACGAGCTCCCCCGCTCCGGCCGCCGCGGGACCCGGCGTCGGGAGCTCGAGCCCCTGGCGTACCGCACGCCGCCGCCGGTGCCCGCGCCCCGCGTCGTCCCGGGCGGCGTGCTCAACAAGGGCACCATCCTGGCCTTCAACGAGCTGTGGTACCGGGTGCACCCCCGCCGGCGCCGCGACGAGCTCCAGTCGATCTCGCGGTTCTTCTACCCGCTCGACCTCGTCGACGGGTGGAACCGCATGTACGGGTCCCGCGGCTTTCTGCAGTGGCAATGCCAGCTGCCGTTCGGGGCGGACGATGTCCTGCGCCACATCGTGGAGTCGCTGGCCGATCACCGCGCACCGAGCTTCCTGGCGGTGCTCAAGTACTTCGGCGCCGCGGACCCCGCGCCGCTGACCTTCGCCGGCCCCGGGTGGACGCTGGCCATCGACGTCCCAACCACCGACCCGACGCTGGGATCGCTGCTCGACCGGCTGGACGACCGGGTGGCCGAGGCCGGCGGCCGCCTGTACCTCGCCAAGGACAGCCGGCTCCGCCCCGAGCTGGTGCCGGTGATGTACCCCCGCCTCGACGAGTGGCGGGCGGTGCGCGACCGTTTGGACCCCGACCGCCGCCTCAACAGCGACCTCGCCCGCAGGCTCGACCTGCTCGGCTGAGGCGGCGCCACGGCGCACCCGGCGAAACCTGACGCGGATCTGGTGGCCCTGGCCACCAATCCCGCGGCAGGAATGGGGCGTCAGGCGGTCAGCCTCTTCACCAGGTGTCCCAGGCTCTCGCGGTAGTGCGGGAGCAGAGGGAACCCGGCCGCCCGGAGCGCAACGTTGTCGAGCACCGAGTTCGCCGGACGCGGCGCCGGGCGTGGTGGATCCAGGTCGGCAGTCGCGATCGGCCGCACCTTCCCGGGATCGTGGCCCGCGGCCGCCAGGATGTCCCGCACGAACTCGTACCAGGTCGCCACGCCCTGGTTGGTCACGTGGAACAGCCCCGGGACCCGCGACGCCGCTAGGGCGCGGATGGCGACGGCCAGGTCGGCCGCGAAGCTCGGCGAGCCGCGCTGATCGTCGACGAACGCGAGCTCGGGACGGTCGGCCAGGCCGAGGACGGTCCTGACCATGTTCTTGCCGTGCTCGCCGCACACCCACGACGTGCGCACCGTGCAGGCGCCCGGCGCGTGCTCAACGACCTCGTGCTCGCCGCCCAGCTTGGACGCGCCGTAGACCGACCGGGGCCCGGTGGGATCCCATTCGACGTACGCGCCCTGCTTGGTGCCGTCGAACACGTAGTCGGTCGACACATAGCAGAGGTGGGCCCCGGCCCGGCGGCTGGCGTCCGCCACCCAGCGCGTCCCGAGGGCGTTCACCCCGAAGGCCCGCTCGGGGTCCCCCTCGCAGGCGTCGACCGCCGTCCAGGCGCCCGCATGCATCACGACGTCGGGCCGGACAGAGAGGACCGTCTGGTAGACGGCGTCCCGGTCGGCCAGGTCGAGCGACGCGTGCGTCGCTGCCACGACCTCGTCCCCCATCGCCTCGCAGTGGCTTCCCAGCTCGTGGCCGAGCTGACCGCCGGCCCCGGTGACGAGGACCTTCACAGCAGGCCTGCCCGCTCCTTCAGCGGGCGCCACCACCACTCGTTGGCCCGGTACCACTCGACGGTCTCGGCCAGCGCCTCGTCGAGGGTGCGGGCCTTGCGCCATCCCAGCGCCGTCACCTTGTCGATGTTGACCGAGTAGCGGCGGTCGTGACCGAGGCGGTCCTCGACGTAGTCGACCATCTCCTCACCGACCCCGAACAGCGCCAGCAGCCTGTCGACCAGCGCCCGGTTGGGTGTCTCGTTGCCGGCCCCGATGTTGTAGACCTCGCCCACCGCCCCGTGCTCCAGCACCAGCGCCACGCCGGCGCAGTGGTCGTCGACGTAGATCCAGTCGCGCTGGTTGAGGCCGTCGCCGTACAGGGGCAGGGGCCTGCCGTCCATCAGGTTGGTCACGAACAGGGGGATGGCCTTCTCCGGGAACTGGTAGGGCCCGAAGTTGTTGGTGCACCGGGTCACGGTCACCGGGAGGCCGTAGGTGTGGTGGTAGGCCAGCGCGATCAGGTCCGATCCCGCCTTCGATGCCGAGTAGGGCGACCGGGGTTCGAGCGGGTCGGACTCCAGCGACGATCCCACCTCCACCGATCCGTAGACTTCGTCGGTCCCGATGTGGATGACCCGCGGAATCTCGAG
>JBKOUY010000036.1:0-17964 GCA_046723645.1 Actinomycetota bacterium
CACCCCGTTGACGGCGACGGCCAGGACGTCGCCGGGCTCGACCCCCTCCCCTGCGGCCACCGCGCCCCGGAGCAGCGCCGGCACCGTGCCAGTGCTGCGGTCCACGACGGGGTCGACGTCCACCAACGAGGCGGCCAATTCGCTGCCGGGGTCAATTTCGGTGCCGACGAGGTCGGGTCGGGGCCCGGTCCGAAACCACCGCATGGGGTCGCCGATCCGGCCGAGGAACCGATCGACGCCGTTCGCCAGCACGTCGGCCAGCTGGGTCCGGTGATCGAGGGCCACCTCGCTGCCGAGGGCGACGCCGAAGTCGTTCACGTCGCTCGGGTAGAACGGCTTGTGCCGGTCGCCGCGCGGGTCTGACAGCGGCGACTGCCCGTCGACCTCCCAGGGGATGTCGACGTCGAGCACCTCGGCAATGGTCGGCACGACGTCGATGTTCAGGACGTTGGCGTCGTCGACGGTGCTCGTGGTGATGCCCGGCCACTTGACCAGCAGCGGCACCCACGCCAGGTCGGCGAGCACGTCGTCGGCGAGGGCGTGGCCCTCGAGCCCACGGATGGGTTGGCCGGGTCGGAACGAGATGCCGTGGTCGGAGGTCACGACGATCAGGGCATCGTCGTACGCGCCTCGCTCGCGCAGGGCGTCGAGGACCTCGCCGAGGAGGGCGTCGACGTAGCCGACCTGGAGCAGGTGGCGCTGGCGGCCGAGGTCCACCGGCCATGGTTCGGTGGTCCACTGGTCACCGCTGCGGCCCAGGTCCGGGTCCGGTCCGGGATAGCGGGCCCCGGACGGCAGGTACCGGTACGGCACGTGGGGCAGGAGCACGTGGAGGTAGTGCAGGGCCGGGCGATCGTCGATGATCCCGTCGGTGAATGCGCGGAAGCGGGCCGGTTGGTCCCGCTGGAAGTCGGCGAAGCCTTCGTCCGATGGCTCCACGGCCGACGGCCCCGAAGGCTCGGCCGACGGCCCCGAAGGCTCGGGGGACGTCCCCGAAGGCTCGGGGGACGTCCCCTCCTCCACCATTCCGGCGACGGCGTCGCCGGTGTTCCCCGACGGCGACAGCCGGCCTCGCATGACCCGGCCGGAGTCGCGCAGCAGCTCGCGCAGGCCGCCCGGCACGCCCCCGGTTGCAACGTCGTCGCACACGTCGTTGGGGCACACCCGGGTGACCGACTCGACCACGTTGAGCTCGTAGTCGCCGGCGAGCAGCGTGAACAGGGAGTCGGGATGATCTGCGGCGACGGGGCCGGCGTCCGGATCCGGGAGCCGGCCGGTGACGAGTGCCGGCGCGGCGTGCCACGTCGAGCTCGAGACCGTGGTGGCGTTCCGGAACCAGGTGCTCTCGGCGGCGAGCCCGGCCAGGTTGGGGAACAGCTCGGCGTCGATCGTGCCGTCCTGGTCGACGACCGACGCCAGCGGGAGCTCGTCGAACACGAGCATGACCACCGGGACCGGATTGCCGACGTCGCCGGCGCCGGCCGACGCGACATCATCCAGCAGCCGCGATGTCGGGGACGTGAGCAGGAACAGCCCGACGAACACCACCGGCGCAAACGCCGCGAAGGCCAGCCACGTGCGCACGGCCGCAACGCGCCGGTAGGCGACCACCGCCACGGCTCCGGAGGCGAAGCCGAGAGCGTAGAGCACGAGCCCGTCGGCGAGCGGCCGGGCGGCCTGCACCACAAAGGCGGCGACGAGCCCACCGAGAAACAGGAGGTGGAGCACCTGGCGAGCCTGGCGGTGCACGAGCCCGAGGACCACCTCCGCCAGCCAGAGCGCGATCGGCCCGGCGAGGGCCACGACCAGCGCGAAGGCGACGATCGTGGCCCGCTCGGCGCCCCGGAACGCGAACTGCTCCGGAGCCCGGCCGAAGACGTCCAGCAGTGGCTGGGCGATCGCGAAGCCCCAGGCCGCCAGCAGCTCGGCGAACGCTCGCCCCTCGTGACGGATCGCCGACGCGTCGCCCTGTGCGGTCGCCGTCACGCGCGGGAACGATCGCGCGGATCTGCGGCGCCGGGAGGCCACGCGGCCCGGATGACCCCTACGACGTGCACTTCTCCAGGAAGCGGTCGACGTCGACCACCACCCGGGTGACCTTGCCGGCGGCCACCAGGCCCCGCTCGTCGCTGGCGGAGACGGTGAACGTGAGGCGCCGTCCCTCCACCTTCTCGAGCGTGGCCTCCGCCTGCACCTTGTTGCCGACAGCGGTCGGCACCAGGTGGTCGAGCTGCACGCGCATGCCGACCGTCGTGTGTCCCTCCGGCACCCGACCGTCGACCGCCTGGAGCGACGCCTCCTCGCACAGCGCGATCAGGCGGGGCGTGGCCAGCACCGCCACCTGGCCCGACCGGAACGCCAGCGCGGTGTCGTCCTCGCCGACGTCGAGGGTGACGGCCGCAGACAGGCCGGGTTCCAGGGGCACCCGGGTACAGTACGCATCCACGTCGCCGGCGGGCGAAACCGCCCTGGCCCAGGTCAGCCGGCGTCGATCAAATGCGGATCGCCCCTGGACCCGCCCTCCGTCCACGCGAATCGAGGTCGCCCCGTGCTCGACGAATCGGCCATCCAGCGCACGCTCGCCACCGCCCTCCGCACCGGCGGCGACTTCGCAGAGGTGTTCGTGGAGGACAAGCGGTCGTCGGCGGCGATGCTCGACGACGGCCGGGTGGAGGAGCTGTCGTCGGGTCGCGACCGGGGCGCGGGCATCCGGGTCGTGGTGGGGGACACCACCGGCTTCGCCCACACCGCCGACCTCACCGACGACGGCCTGCGCATTGCGGCCGAGGCCGCGGCCGCCGCCGCCCGGTCCGGGCGCGGGGGCGCGCGCGAGGTGGCGCTCACGCGCCAGGCCGCACCCCGTCCCAACGAGGTCGCCGTGCTCCCCGAGACGGTTGCTAAGGGCACCAAGGTCGAGCTGCTCCGCCGGGCCGACGAGGCCGCCCGCGCCGAGGGCGGCTCGATCCGCCAGGTGCGGGCGCGCTACGGCGATTCACGCCGCCGGATCCTGGTGGCCAACAGCGACGGGCTGCTGGGCGAGGACGACCAGGTCCGCACCCTGTTCGTGGTGTCGACCGTGGCCTTCGGCGACACCGGCATGCAGACGGGCTACGAGTCGCTCGGGCGCACGGTCGGCTTCGAGCTGTTCGACCGCTACCAGGTCGAGGACATCGCCCGCACGGCCGCTCGCCGCGCCATTACCAAGCTGGCCGCCCGACCGGCACCCTCGGGCACGCTGCCGGTGGTGATCGGGCCCGGCGGGGGCGGGGTGCTGTTCCACGAGGCATGCGGCCACGGGCTGGAGAAGGACCTGGTCGACAAGGGCGCCTCGGTGTTCAAGGGCCGCCTGGGCCAGCAGGTGGCCTCGCCGCTGGTCACGCTCGTCGACGACGGGACCATGGCCGAGGAGTGGGGCTGCTACGCCATCGACGACGAGGGCACACCTGCGCAGCGCAACGTCCTCATCCAGGACGGCGTTCTCACCGACTACATGTGGGACCAACTGCGGTCACGCAAGGAGGGGCGCACGCGCTCCGGCAACGGCCGCCGCCAGAGCTACCAGCACCTGCCCATGGTGCGGATGACCAACACCTACCTCATGGGGGGCGAGGGCGACCCCCAGGGCATCGTGTCGTCGACCGACCACGGCGTCTACGTGTCGTCGCTCGGTGGGGGACAGGTCAACACGGCCACCGGCGACTTCGTCTTCGGCATGACCGAGGCGTACCTCATCGAGGACGGCGAGATCACCGAGCCGATCAGGGAGGGCAACCTCATCGGCAACGGCCCCAAGGTGCTGGTCGACATCGACGCCGTCGGCAACGACTTCGCCATGGGTCATCCCGGCACCTGCGGCAAGGACGGCCAGGGGGTCCCCGTGGGCGACGGCGTCCCGACCCTCCGGGTCAAGGCCCTGACGGTCGGCGGAACCGCAGCGTGACCCCCGAGGCGTTCCCCGCGGGGTCGCGCTGGGGCGACCATTCCGGCGAACAGAACGGTGGGGTGGGGGCGTGACCGACCTCCTCGACGTCGCCGACGCCGTCGTCGCGCAGACCCGTGGCGGCGAGCAGCTCGAGGCCTACGTGGGCCGGTCCACCGACACCCAGGTGCGCGTGTACCGCGGCGAGGTCGAGCAGCTCGCGGTGGCCGACTCACTCGGGGTCGGGGTGCGCATCGTCGACGAGGGACGCCAGGGTTTCGCCTACTGCGGCACGTTCGATCCCGAGGCGCTCGCGGAGGCCGTGAACGAGGCACGCGACAACGCCGCATTCGGCGAGCCCGACGACGCCGCGGGCCTGGCCGAGCCCGACGGCGTCGAGCCGGCCGACCTCGACCTGTGGCGACCGGGGCTGGCGGCCGTGCCCACCGACCGCAAGGTCGCACTCGCCGTCGAGCTGGAGCGGGCGCTGCTGGCCGCCGACCCCCGCATCGTCGGCGTCGAGTCCTGCGACTACGGCGACTCCCTGGGCGAGACGGCGGTCGTCACCACCACCGGTATCCGCCGCAGCTCGCGGGCCACCGGGTGCGAGCTGGTGGCGTTCTCCCTGGCGGGCGACGACGAGACGCAGACGGGCTTCGGGTTCTCGCTGGGTCGCGCGTTCGAGGACCTCGACGTCGAGGCCGCCGCGCGCGATGCGGCCGATCGGGCGCTCCGCATGCTGGGTGCCACCAAGCCGCCCTCGGGGCGGTTCGCCGTCGTGCTCGATCCGTGGGTGACCGCCCAGCTCGTCGGCATCATCGCCGGAACGCTCGGGGCGGAGGAGGTCATCAAGGCCCGCTCGCTGTTCGCCGGTCGCGAGGGTGAGCAGGTGGCGGCGCCGTTCGTCACGCTGACCGAGGATCCCACCGACGCCCGGTCGTGGGGCGCCTCGCCCGTCGACGCCGAGGGGCTGGCCACCCGCCCGGTTCGGCTCATCGAGGGGGGCGTGCTGCAAGGCTTCGTCCACTCCATGTGGACCGCCCGCCGCCTGGGGACGCGCTCGACGGGGTCGGCCGTGCGTGCCGGGTTCAAGTCGACGCCGACCGCCGGCTGCAGGGCGGTGACGCTCACACCCGGCGAGCGCGACGCCCCTGCCCTGCTCGCCGATGTCGGCGACGGCGTCTTGGTGCAGGAGGTCTCGGGCCTCCACTCGGGCGTCAACCCGATCTCCGGCGACTTCTCGTCCGGAGCGCAGGGCCTGCGCATCAGGGACGGCGCGCTGGCCGAGCCGCTGCGTGAGTTCACGATCGCATCCACGATCCAGCGCCTGCTCCACGACATGGTGGCGGTTGGCTCGGACCTCACGTGGCTGCCGATGAGCGCCGCCGGCATGACACTGGTCGTCGGCGATGTCGCCGTCTCGGGTGCCTGACGCGCGACGCGGACCACATGGACATGAGCCCGCTGCTCGACCTCGCCGCCAAGGTCGCCGGCGCCGCCAGCGCAGGGGAGCAGCTCGAGGCGTTCGTGGGGCGGTCGACCTCGACGTCGGTGAGGGTCCACGGCGGTGCCGTCGAATCCCTGACCCAGGCGACCTCCGCGGGCATCGGTGTCCGCATGGTCGTCGACGGGCGCCAGGGATTCGCCTGGGCCGGATCGCTCGACGACGAGGTGATCGCCGAGGTCCTGGCCGAGGCCCGCGACAACGTCCGCTACGCCCAGCCCGAGCCCTGGGTGGGGCTCGCCGAGCCTGATGGCGTCGAGCCCCCGCCCATCGACCTGTGGCGCGAGGGCCTGGCGGCGCAGCCGACCGAGCGCAAGGTCGACCTGGCACTGGAGCTCGAGCGAGCGGTCCGGGGTCGCGACCCGCGCATCAGCGGCGTGCGCACCGCCCAGTGGGCCGACGGGGCCGGCGAGGGTGCGGTGGCGACGTCGACCGGCATCGCCGTGGCGGGACGGTCCACGTTCTGTCACCTCTCGGTGCTGGCGCTCGCACGTGGCGCCGACGACGAGACCAAGTCCGGCTACGGCGTGTCCGTCGGCCGCGAGCCCAACGACCTGGATCTCGACGAGGCGGCGGATGACGCGGTCGACCGTGCCACCCGGCTGCTCGGCGCCGTCCAGCCGGCAAGCGGCACCGTCACGCTCGTGCTGGAGCCGCGGATGGCGGCGACGCTCCTCGGCGTGGTCGCCGGCACCCTCAACGGTGAGGCCGTGCTCAAGCAGCGCTCGCCGTTTGCCGACCGCCTCGGCCAACCGATCGCGTCGCCGGTGATCACGCTTGTCGACGACCCGACCGACCCCATGTCCCTGGGCGCCGACTCCCACGACGGCGAGGGCCTAGCGACGCGGCGGGTGCCGCTGATCGTCGACGGGGTGCTCCAGGGGTTCCTCCACAACACCATGACCGGCCGGCGGGCGGGCGTTCCGTCCACGGCGTCGGCCGTGCGGGGCTACCGGTCCACGCCCGGCGTCGGAGCGCAGGCGCTGGCGCTCGCCACCGGCGCCGGGGGCCTCGACGACCTCGTCCGCGCCGTAGACCACGGCCTCCTGGTGCAGTCCATGAGCGGGCTGCACTCGGGCGTGAACCCGGTGTCGGGCGACTTCTCCGTCGGGGTCGAGGGCCTCATGGTGCGCGGCGGGCAGCGGGCGGAGCCGGTCCGGGAGGCCACGATCGCCTCGACGCTCCAGCGGCTGCTCCTCGACGTGACCGCCGTCGGCGGCGAACGGGAGTGGACGCCGGGCGGCACCGGCGCCGCCGCACTCGTCATCCCGGGCGTCACGCTCAGCGGCCGCTGAGGCGCCGTCCGGGTAGCCGGGTTGCGGGGAGGGTCCCCGGTCGGTGAGCATCGTGCGCTTCCGACGATTCGTTCAACCTGGGTGCGGGCCCTGATCACCGAGCAACGTGTCGATCCTCCACGCCATCGTCCTTGGCATCACCCAGGGACTCACCGAGTACCTGCCGATCTCGTCGTCGGGCCATCTCATCGTGGTCCCGTGGGCGTTCGGTTGGGACGACTTCGCCGGCAACGAGTCGCTGCAGAAGACGTTCGACGTGGCACTCCACCTGGGCACGCTCGTCGGGGCCGTCGCGTACTTCCGCCACGACATCGTGCGCCTGTCCCGGGCCGCCGTGACAACCCCGCGCTCGAAGGACGGACGGCTCGCCTGGCTGATCGCGGTGTCGGCAGTGCCGGCGGCGATCACCGGCGCGCTCCTGGCCGACACCATCGAGGAGAACACCGACCAGATCTGGCTCATCGCCGTGATGATGATCCTCGGGGCGCTGGCGCTGGCGTGGGCCGACGGCGTGCGAGGCAAGCGCACGATCGACGAGGTGGGGCTGCGCGATGCGCTGGTGATGGGCGCCGCCCAGTCGTTGGCCCTGCAGCCAGGGCTGTCGCGTTCGGGCGTCACCATCACCGTCGGCCGGTTCTCGGGCCTCAGCCGCGACGGCGCCGCCCGGTTCGCCTTCCTCATGAGCCTGCCGATCACGTCCGGGGCCCTCGTCTTCAAGTGGTACGACGTGTCGAACCAGGGCGGCATCCCCGCCGACTTCCGGGCGCCGTTCGTCTGGGGGATCGTGGCCTCCGCCATCACCGGCTACATCGCGGTCTGGGGCACGCTGAAGCTGATCCGCACGCACTCGTTCCTGCCGTTCGTCGTCTACCGCATCGTCGTCGGCGTCCTGATCCTGCTGGCCCTCGCCACGACGCTCCGCTGATCACGCGCCGCCGAGCGCGAGGACCACGGACCCGTTCGTGAGCACCCATGCCACCCGGGGCGCGTCGGCCTCGGGCACGGCGACGGCGATCGACTGCTCGCCGACGTCGACCACCGGGGCCGCCTCGATCAGCGGGAAGGACGGCGGGTCCGCCGACTGAGGGGGCCGCCCGTCCGCGGGCACGGGCACGACCGCCAGCACGTCGACGAGGTCGCCGATCGCGAGCGGCGGGGCCGCCAGCGGGCCGATCGGAATGGCAACCGCGCGATGCCCGGCCGGGACCAGCGCCGCCACGCCGGTCAGGCCCTCCGGGGCGAGGCGCTCGGCGACGAGTGGCTCGCCGGCCGCCACCGGCTGCCGCACCACCGAGCCGGACGGGGACTCGGCAAGGGCGGCCGTCGCCACCGCCGCCTCGGGCAGGCGGCGGACCTCGACCACGGAGGCGTCCACGACGTCGCCCGGGGCCAGGTCGCGCGTGGCGACAGCGACGGGGCGCGCGCGACCCCAGCGCTGGCGGGCCGCGTCGGCGGAGGAGACCAGCGAGACGACGACCAGTCCCGTGGCGACGGCGAGGCCGAGCACCGCCGCCCGGCGGACGGCGGTCCGGGCGAGGGCTCGGCGGACGTGGACGCCGAGCAGGACGGGGTGAGCGGACACGGCTTCCTCCGGAGCTGGCGGGTGGGCTGATGCCAGGGGGAAGCCGGGTGCACGCTAGCGCAACGGGTCGGGGCCCGATCCGCCCCCGCTGGGCCCGGCTCGACGCGTACGGCCACCGGCGACCTGCCCTGTGAGCCCGAGTGGGCCCGGATGTCCCGAGGGCTACGGCCCGAACAGGTCGTCCGGAAGCAGCTCGATCGCCCGGAACAGCACCTTGCGGACCACCTCGGCGTTGCGTTCGAGCATCGCGAACACCTCGTCCATCGTCACCGGCTCGATGCCCGGAACTCCCTCGAGCCCCACGTCGTAGTCGGTGATGAGGGCGATCGCGGCATAGGGGATGTGCGCCTCGGCCGCGAGCACGGCCTCGGGCATCTGCGTCATGTTGACGACCTGCCAGCCCTGGGCCGCATACCAACGCGACTCGGCCTTGGTCGAGAACCGCGGCCCGTTGATCACGACGACCGTGCCGCCGTCGTGGACGCCGACCGCCTCGGCCCTGCACGCCTCGACCGCCGCGGCTCGCAGGCGGGCGTCGTAGGGGGCGGCGAAGCTCACGTGATCGACGGGCGCCAGCCCGGTGGGCGTGCCGGGGCCGTCGTGGAACGTGGCGTCGCGGCCGTAAGTGCGGTCGACGATCTGGTCGAGGACCACGAAGTCGCCCGGGCGGATCTCGGGCTGCAGCGACCCGGAGGCGCACGGCGCGAAGACCGCACGCGCGCCCAGCTGCCACAGCGCCCAGGCGTTGGCCCGGTAGGGGACGCGATGGGGTGGCAGCGAGTGGTCGCGGCCGTGCCGGGGGAGGAACGCCACCCGCCTCGGGCCCACGGAGCCGACGGTCAGGGGCGCCGACGTGGGGCCGAACGGCGTGTCGACGGCGACCTCGTCGACGTCCTCGAGCAGCGAGTAGAGCCCGGATCCCCCGTAGACGCCGACGTCGGCGTGCCGCGCCGGCGCGGCGGCGTCGCTCATGCGTCCTTGGCGCGCCCGCTCGACGATGACGACGACGACGAAGACGAGGACCCGGCCGAGGACTTGGCCCGGTCGCCGCCCGACCCCCCGTCGCCGTTCGCCGACGACGTGGATTTCGCGTCGGACGAACCCGATGATTCCGACGCCGAACCCGATGACGATGAGGCCGTGGCCGGCTTCCGGCTGTCGGTCTTGTAGAAGCCCGAGCCCTTGAACGCGATGCCGACGGCCTGGAACACCTTGCGCAACTCGCCGCCGCACACGGGGCACACGGTCAGAGGGTCGTCGGTGAACGACTGGACGACCTCGAGCGGCTCGCCGCAGTCGCGGCAGCGGTACTCGTACGTGGGCATGTGGACTCCCGAGTGATTCAGGTGCTCGACCCGGTGCGGTGGGTTGTGGGATTAGCACTCGCGACTTGAGAGTGCCAAGGCTAGCGCCCCGACCGGTACGATCGCCGCGTCGTGAGCGTGCTCCCTGTAGTCGTCGCCAGCGCGTCCCCGGTGGTGGCCGCGGCGTGCGTCGCCGGTGCCTACCTGCTGGGGACCTTCCCGACCGCCAAGTTGGCGAGCCGGCGCCGGGGCGTCGATCCTACCGCCGCCGGGTCGCGCAATCCGGGAGCCACCAACGTGTATCGCACGGCGGGCCGCCGAGCCGGGGTGCTGACCCTGGTGGGTGACGTGGTGAAGGGGGCGGCGGCGGCCGGGCTGGGCTGGGTGGTGGGGGGCCACGGCCTCGGGGTGGCCTGCGGCCTCGCCGCGGTCGTGGGCCACGTCGCCCCGGTCACGCGCCCCTCCCGCGGCGGCAAGGGTGTGGCCACCGTCGCCGGGATGGCGCTGGTGCTGTTCCCGCTGGCGGCGTTGGTGTCGGCGGCGGCGTTCGCGGTGGTCACGGCGCTCACCCGCACCGTGTCGCTGGGCTCGATCGCCGCCGCGGTGGTCCTGCCGGTGGCCGCCGGCGCCCTCGGGGCGCCCGGGCGGGAGGTGGCGGCTCTGGTCGTCTGCGCGGTGCTGGTCATCGCCCGCCACCGAGCCAACATCGGGCGCCTGTGGCGTGGCGAGGAGCCACATCTGGGCACTGCGGCGTGAGCGACGAGCGGGCGAGTGCCCACGAGTGGGCGCTCGCGGGAGTTCCGTGGATGGATCTGTCCGGCGAGACGCCACGATGACTTCCGCGAGGGTCCACTACCGTTCGAGCGATGACAAGCGTGCGGAAGGCGGTCGTCCCGGCGGCGGGGCTGGGCACCCGCTTCCTGCCCGCCACCAAGGCCCAGCCGAAGGAGATGCTGCCGGTCGTCGACCGGCCCGCGATCCAGTACGTGGTCGAGGAGGCGGTGCGGGCGGGCATCGACGACATCCTGATCATCACGGGCCGGGGGAAGCGCAGCCTGGAGGACCACTTCGATCGCTCCATCGAGCTCGAGGCCTCGCTGGATGCGGCGGGCAAGCTGGAGGAGCTCGACGAGATCCGGCGCCTCGCCGATCTCGCCGACATCCACTACGTCCGGCAGGGCGAGGCCCTCGGGCTGGGGCACGCGGTGTCGGTGGCCCGCAAGCACGTCGGCGACCATCCGTTCGCCGTGATGCTCGGCGACGACATCATGGACGAGCGCTTCCGGGTGCTCGAGCAGATGATCGCGGCCCACGAAGAGACCGGGACCTCGGTCATCGCGGTCAAGCGGTTCCCGATCGACGAGATCTCCTCGTATGGCTGCGTCGACGCCGAGCCGGCGGACGGCGGGCTGGTCCGGTTGCGGGGGATCGTCGAGAAGCCCAAGCCTGCGGACGCTCCCTCCGACCTGGCCGTGGTCGGTCGCTACGTGTTCACGCCCGAGATCTTCGACGCCCTCGACCGCACCAAGCCGGGCGTGGGCGGCGAGATCCAGCTGACCGACGCCATCGCCATCCTGCTGGAGGACCAGCCGGTGCACGGGTTCGTGTTCGAGCACGGGCGCTTCGACATCGGCAAGAAGCTCGACTACCTGCGGGCGACCGTGGAGCTGGCGCTCGACCGCGATGACCTCGGGCCGGAGTTCGCGTCCTACCTCACGGAGGCTGTCCGCCGCCGGGGCCTCGTGTAGGCGAGCGATGATCCCGCTCGACGACGCCGTCGCCCACGTCCTCGCCGGCTGCCGGCCACTGCCGCCGGTGCGGATACACACCGCAGAGGCCGTCGGCTGCGTGCTGGCGGCCGATGTGGTGGCGCGCGAGCCCGTGCCGCCGTTCGCGAACACCGCCATGGACGGCTACGCGATCCGGGCCGCCGACGTGGCCACCGTGCCGGTGACCCTGCCGGTGGTGGCCGAGGTGGCGGCCGGTCACCCCGCCCCCCGCCCCCTCCAGCCGGGCGAGGCCATGCGTATCTTCACCGGGGCGCCGATGCCCGAGGGCGCCGATGCCGTGGTGATGGTCGAGCGGACCGAGCGGCGCGACCGCGGGAAGGCCGTCGAGATCCAGCTGTCGGTCGATCCCGGCAACCACGTGCGGGCGGTGGGTGAGGACCTGCACGCGGGCCAGCGGGTGTTCGGCGCGGGCGACGAGCTGACGCCCGCCCGCCTCGGGGTGCTCGCGTCCTTGGGCATCGACGAGGTCGAGGCCCACCCCCGGCCACGGGTGGGCGTGATGTCGACCGGCGACGAGCTGGTGGTCGGTTCCGACCCCCTGCAGCCGGGACAGATCCGGGACAGCAACCGCCCGGCGCTGCGCGCGTTGGTCGCCCAGGGCGGATTCGACGCCGTCGACCTGGGCCGCGTCCCCGACGACGAGGCGGCCATCGCCGCCGGCCTGGAGCGGGGCGCCACGACATGCGACGCGGTCCTGACCAGTGGCGGCGTGTCCATGGGCGACATCGACCTGGTCAGGGTCGTGCTGGATCGCATGGGCACCATGCGGTGGATGCAGGTGGCGATCCGGCCCGCGAAGCCGCTGGCGTTCGGCGTCATCAGGGCCGGGGACGGCCGACGGCGCGTGCCGGTCTTCGGCTTGCCGGGCAACCCGGTGTCGTCGCTCGTGAGCTTCGAGCTGTTCGCCCGACCCGGGCTGCGACGGCTCGCGGGGCAGCCGCATCCCCGCCTCCACCGGCCGCGGCTGGCGGCGACGGCGGACGAGGCACTCGCCCGCCGGCCCGACGGCAAGATCCACCTGGTGCGCGTGGTGGCGACGGCCGGTGAACGTGGTGTCCTGCACGTGCGCTCGTCGGGCGGCCAGGGATCGCATCAGCTGGCGGCGATGGCCCGGGCCAACGCCTTGGCCGTGGTGCCGGACGGCGATGGCGTGCGGCTCGGCGGGCAGGTGGAGGTCATCCTGCTGGAGGAGCCCCCGACGCAGGAGTGGGCCTGAGGGAGGGCGTCCGGGGGACGAATCTGACACGGCGCCCCGACGGGATTCCTGCGAGCGTCCACTAGCGTGGAGGAATGGTCAGGGGACCGCTCGTCGACGGCTACGGCCGCGTGCACCGTGACCTGCGAATCTCGGTCACCGACCGCTGCAACTTCCGGTGCACCTACTGCATGCCGGAGGAGGGCATGCGGTGGCTCCCCCGTGACCAGGTGCTCAGCTTCGAGGAGATCGAGCGCATCGCCCGGGTCTGCGTCGAGCGGTTCGGCATCGACAGCATCCGCCTCACGGGCGGGGAACCGACCGTCCGGGCCCACCTCCCCGTCCTGGTCGGCAAGCTGGCGGGGCTGGGCACCGACGTGGCACTCACCACCAACGGCGCCACGCTGCGGACCTTGGTCGGCGACCTGGTGGCCGCCGGGCTGCGGCGGGTCAACATCTCGCTCGACACGCTGCGACGCGACCGGTTCGTCGACCTCACCCGGCGCGACCAGCTCGGCAACGTGCTCGACGGCATCGAGGCCGCAAAGGAGGCGGGCCTCGATCCGGTGAAGGTCAACACGGTCGTCATGCGGGGCGCGAACGATGACGAGGTCCTCGACCTGGCGACGTTCGGTCGCGACCGCGGGGTCGTCGTGCGGTTCATCGAGTGGATGCCGCTCGACGCCGACCAGCGGTGGCAGTCGGACGCCGTGGTCAGCCAGGACGAGATCCTCCGCACGATCGATGCCGTCTACCCGGTCGAGGCCATCCGGCGTGGCCACGAGCCGGCCGAGCGCTTCGCGTACCGCGATGGGATCGGTGAGGTCGGCGTGATCCCGTCGGTCACCCGCCCCTTCTGCGGCTCGTGCGACCGGATCCGGCTCACCGCCGACGGACAGCTGCGGTCGTGCCTGTTCGCCGTCGACGAGATCGACCTGCGTGCCCTGCTCCGGGGCGGCGCGTCCGACGACGAGGTCGGGGCCGCGGTCCAGCGCTGCGTCGCCGCCAAGTGGGCCGGGCACATGATCGGACAGGTGACGTTCGTACGGCCGCGCCGCTCGATGAGCCAGATCGGCGGCTAGGGCGGAGGGCGCCGGCGGGGATGAACGTCGTCCCTGCTGGGGCCACTAGTGTGGGGCCATGTCCGACCGGGGGCTCACTCACCTCGACCCGCTGGGCAGAGCCCGGATGGTCGACGTCACGCCGAAGGAGCCGACCCACCGCCGCGCCGTCGTGCGGGGGCGGGTCCACATGCGGCCCGAGACCACATCGCTGGTGGCCCGAGGGGCGATCAGCAAGGGCGACGTGCTCGCCGTCGCCAGGGTGGCCGGCATCCAGGCGGCCAAGCGCACACCCGAGCTGATCCCGCTGTGCCACCCGCTGCTGGTCGGCAGCGTGCTCGTCAACTTCCGCATCGAGGACGATTACATCGAGGTCGAGGCCCAGGTCGAGACCATCGATCGCACGGGCGTCGAGATGGAGGCGATGACGGCCTGCGCCGTGGCCTGCCTCACGATCTACGACATGTGCAAGTCGGTCGACCGGGGCATGACGATCGGCGACATCGCGCTCTGGGAGAAGACCGGCGGGCGCAGCGGCACCTACAGGCGCAGCGACGGCATCGACGCCGAGCTCGGCCTGTAAACCCAGGTCAGTCGGCATCCACCGCGTCCGCGACGGCGACCAGTACGGTCGCCGGCGAGACCTCGGAGTGGATGCCGTGCCTGCTTTCTTGCTTCTAGGAGTGATCTGGGCGGCGGTCCTGCTGCCGCCGTGGTTGCAGAGCCGTCGCGAAGCACGGCCCACGGCCTCGATGGTCACCTTCCGGCGCCAGCTGTGGTCGCTGGCACGCACCTCGCCCGGGTATGGCCCGGTGTACACCGACGCGTTCGGCGGCTACGGGCACGACGATCCCGACCATCTGGCCGACGACGTCGGCGGGGTGGACGACGACGGTCCGGCCGGTGGGCCGGCACTCGGCCCGGAGCCGCACGCCGCGGGGGACGAGTTGGCGCGCCGACGCTCGCTGGTGCCCTCGATGTCGAACCAGGACCCGGCCCCGCGCCGCACCGCCGGCGTGGCGGGCTCCTATCGCCGCCGGCGTCACATCCTTGCCGGGCTCGCCGGGCTCGCCGCCGGCAGTGTGGCGCCGGCCGTCCTGCTCGAGGGTGTTTGGTGGGTCGCGCCGGCGGTCGTCGGCGGACTGCTCCTGACGTACCTGGCGCTGCTGGTTCGGCGTCGGCGTCGGATCACGGAGCGGCTCTGGAAGGTGCGCTACCTGGCCCCCATTCGTGCTCCGCGCCCCGCAGTGGTGGTGCTGGGCACCGGCACCGCCCGTTAGCTCGCCACGGCGATGTCAGCATTCGACGCCGCGCGTCAAGCCCGCCGCGACAGCCTGGCGCAGGCGATCGCCGCCATCGACGCCGAGCTGGCCGAGGCCAACCGGGCGCGCGAGACCGCACTGGCGTCGTGCCGCCGGGTGATCCGGGCCGCCGGGTCGAGCATCCGCGCCATCCACCGACTGGATGCCGACGCCGCCCGCGAGCTGGCCGACGGCGCGGAGGTGGCGCTCCGCGAGGCCCAGCGCGTGCTGTCCCCCTTCCCGGCGGTCGGGCACGCCGGCTTCCTGCACGACGCCGAGAAGGAGTACACGGAGGCTCGAGCCGTTGCGGCCCTGGTGGCCGGTGGCCCGATGCCGACACCGGCCGAGCTGGGCGTGGCCGCGTCGGCGTGGATGCGCGGTGTGGCCGAGGCGGCCAGCGAGCTCCGGCGCCACCTGCTCGACCGCCTGCGGGAAGGCGACGTGGAGCGTGGCGAGTCGTTGCTCGCCGCCATGGACGAGGTCTACGACGCGCTGGTCGTCGTCGACTACCCGGACGCGCTGACGAACGGCCTCCGGCGGACGCTCGACGCGTTGCGGGCGGTCCTCGAGCGCAGCCGCGGCGACGTGACCACGACCGTCCTCCAGACCCGCCTCCAGGGCGCCATCGAGGGGCTCTCGCCGCCGGCCTGAGCCGCGGATGGGTTGGAGCGGGCGCTCGCTGCCGGTCAGGTGAGGTCGTGGTCGTACGCGTAGGCGGTCGCGGCGGCGCGCGACGACACGCCGAGCTTGGTGAAGATGTGGCTGACGTGGCTCGCCACGGTCTTCTCGCTGATGAACAGCCGCTCGGCGATGACCCGGTTCGTCTTCCCCTCGGCGAGGATCCGCAGCACCTCGAGTTCCCGCGAGGTGAGGCCGTCCGGGAGGTAGGACGGGTCGCCGCCGTCGAGCCGGCCCAGGTCGGGAGCGGCGCCGAGGGCCTCGAAGGTCGACCGGGCCGCGCTCCTCGCCAGGTCGGCGCCTTCCGTGTCGCCGAGTGCCGCGCAGGCCTCGGCGACGAGCACGCGGGTCAGTGCTGCCTCGTGGCGGGCCCCGAGCTCGTCCCACTGCTGCAGCGCACGGCGGGCGGCAAGGAGGGCGTCCCGGGCGCGGCCCTCCGCGAGCAGGGCGGCGCCGGTGGCGTGCGCACCGAGCGCCTGGAGGAACGGCGATGCGAGGTCGGTCGCGACCGCCGTGAGCTCCTCGGCGGCTGCCCGCGCCGCCGGGACGTCGCCGGTTGCCAGGACGATCTCGGTGTACGCACCGAGCGCTCGCGCCCGAGAGATCGGGTCGGTCGCCTCGCCGAGCACCCGCCGGATGCTGGCGTCCGCCGTGGCGGTCCGCCCCTGGGCGAGCCTCAGGAGCGCCAGGCCGGGCTGGGGCTCGCAGCCGTGCTCGTTGGCGCTGCGGTAGGAGGCCTCGGCGGCATCGAACTTGCCGCGGAGCCGATGGAGCTCGCCCTCGACGTAGTGGGCCCCGCCGAGCGTGAGGCGGTTGATCGGCTCGGCCAGCCGGTCGCACGCGCCGCGGGCGGCCTCGACGGCGTCCGACCAGTCTCCCTGCAGCTGTAGGACCTGGGCGCGGTGGAGCAGGCAGTTGCCCCGGTAGAGCACGAGGTCGGCCTGTTGATCGCACCAGCGCGAGAACGACTCCGTCCAGACCCGGCAGCGCGAGACGTCGAAGAGCTCGGTGCAGGCATCGATCACGGTGCAGTAGGCGTCGCCGACCGCGATCGGAGAGATTTCCCGCGCCTCGACGGCGATCATCGCCTCGTCGAGCAGCGCCAGCCCCTCGGCGAGGCCCCCGAGGTAGACGAGCATCCGGCCCTCGCCGATGCGGGCCATGGTGACGAGCTCACGGTCGCGATAGGACGCGCCGATGGCGCCCGCCTCCACGAACAGGTCGTGGGCAGCGGAGTAGTCGCCCTCGCCGAAGATCCGGCACATGGCCGACGCGTGCGCCAGGTAGCCGCGCTCGACGCAGTCGATGGCGGCGTCGTCCAGCAGCCGGCGCACCCGCTCGACCCACCCGGTGCTCCGGGCGATGTCGCCCTTGAACCCCATGGTCTGCGCCACGCGGAGGCCGAAGCGGGCCGCCAGCTCGATCTCGTCGGCCTGCGCGCAGTCGCCGTGCGCCAGGGCCCAGACCTCGAAGGCGGTCTCGTCCCGGCCCGTCATGTAGGCGGCGGTGGCGAGCCGGTCGACGTCCTCGATCGAGAGGTCGGCGTACGGCACCGTGGACAGGAGCCGATAGGCCTCGCCCCAGTCGCGACCCTCGGAGCCCGCTCGAGCCTCGTCGGTCGCTCGCCGCACCGCGCCAGTATCGCCGATGTGGCGCACTGGCCGGCCGGGACCCACCGGGGATCGCCTCGCAAACGGTGTTCTAGGTGGTTCTGCTGACGACCGGCGCGCTCCGAAATCGTTGGTTCGACCGACGCCGACCCCGCACGGCCTTCGTACCGTCGCCATCGACCACCCTCGCGACCAGGAGGACGACATGACCACGACGGCGACGACCCCGACGGACGACGCCACCGCCCAGGAGCTGAGCGAACGGCTTGCGGACGTGTTCCGCACCGGCAACGCCAGCGACGTGCTCACTGAGGACCTGTTCCTCGACGGGCACCCTCCGCTGTGGCGGTTCCAGCTGCAGGGGCGCGATGCCTTCGCCGCCTGGCTCGCCGGCTATGCGCCCGGAGGCACCGAGACGACGGTCGTTCGCACGATTCCGACCGCAACCGGCTTCGTCACCGAATTCGTCGGGCGCCACGACGAGGATGGCGAGGAGATGACCGATCGCAAGATCCTCTTGTGCGAGGTCCGCGGTCGCCAGATCTCCGAGCTGACCGTCTACTGCAGCGGTGACTGGGACGCGCAGCTGCGCGCTCGCCATGCCGCCGAGGCACCGATCATCCGTCCCTGACGTTCGGGCTTGCCGAGTGCCTCAGAGCGTCGCTATGGCGGCGTTGCCGAGGCCCGTCGGGTAGTGGTTCCGCAGATCGACCTTGTACTCCAGG
>JBKOUY010000075.1:0-9762 GCA_046723645.1 Actinomycetota bacterium
GTGTCGAGGGGCTGGGGCCGCGACGCCCCCTGGTCGCCAGCGATCATCTTGAGTCCGAACGGGTAGGGCTCGACCGTGCTCGGATCGACGCGCACACCCGGGCGGTAGTACGCGGCGGCCCCGGTGGGCGGCACCATCCGACCGCGTTCCAACAGCGCCGGCGCCCAGTACGCCGCCCGATCGAGTTTCTGCTCGCAGGTCGTGTCGCCGGCGGCCAGATCGGCGGCGGTGGTCGAGGCGCCGGCGACGGTGCTGCCGAAGAACGTGTGCAGGTGTGATCGGCCGTGGTGGCCGAAGTGCACGATCGGGTCGTCCGGTGCCGCATGGCTGAAGCGGCACTCCACGACGAACTGGGGCACCCGCCCTTGCGGTCCTGCCTCCGTCGGTGACTCGCGGAGGGCGACGTCGTCGTGGTCGGAGCACCCTGCGAGGACCACGGCGGCCAACACGAGCCAACGTGCGGTGGTCAGGGCCGTCATGGCGGCCCTAGTGGGCGCTCGCGGAAGTTCCGTGGATGTATGGCCGTGTCAGATTCGTCGCTGGCGAGGACGCAGGAGGAAGGCGCAGCCAGCGGCTGCGGCGACGACGAGGACGATGTCCAGCGGCGGATCTGGCCGGCGAGACGCCACGATGACTTCCGCGAGGGTCCACTTGCCACCGCACGTTCGTGACCCGGCTCATGCCGGCTTGTCCGGCACCTCGATGGCATCGACGTCGACGTCGCGCGGCACGTCGGTGGCGGGACGGGCGGGGGCGGTCTCGGCGTCGGGCATGTTCTCCTGGTCATCGGGAACCGGCGAGGTCTTGTAGTCACCGGACGGTGGCTTCTCCGCGAGGAACCTGTTCAGGTCGAGGGGTCCGGCCGTCCAGTCACCGCCGCTGCCCTCGCCCTCGCACGGCGCCAGGGCCTCGAGGTCGGCGGGCGCCGTGCTGCTGATCTCGTTGTCGGCGAAGCAGTTGCCGAGGCGGGACACGTCCTCGAGCGACCCGAGCCCGATGTCGGCCAGGCGCGAGTCCTCGATCACGTTGCCGACCACACGGTTGTCCCGCGGGTTCCACAGCACCGTGTCGGGGATGGTGGCGGGATCGGCGGTGGGCTCGCCCTTGGCCTCGCTGCAGGGCTGGTCGTCGTCGGACGCTGGCGGCACGACGTCGTTGGCATCCTCCTCGGGGAAGGGCAACAGGCCGATCCCGGTGAGGTCGTGGTCGTAGATGCGGTTGCGCTCGATGATGTTGCCGACACCGCCGGCCGGCAGGATGCCGTTGCCCATGGCCAGGAGGGCCACGTCGATGGCCGGGGTGTCCGCCTGGTTGTTGGAGTACACGAGGTTGCCCACGATCGTGGTGTCGCGCTCGGGATAGCACAGCTCGTAGCTACCGGAGTTGGGCACGATCCCCGCCCGGTTGAAGCGGAACGTGGAGTTGACGATCAGCAGGTTGCCACCGGAGTTGGTGCCCGAGTAGCCGAGCCCGTTGTGCTCGGAGACGACGTCGTCGATGACGGCGTCGCACGGGTAGCACTGGCCGATGTAGACGCCGGCGTCGGGGCTGCCCGACGTGTAGCTGTGCTCGATCAGGCCCTTGACGGAGTCGAAGGCGTAGATGCCGTAGTCGCCGATGCGGTACGTCGTGAGGTAGGAGGCGCGGTAGCCCTCGGCACCGGTCCAGAAGAAGCCGTTCTTCGTGTAGTTGCGTGCGGTCATGTTCTCGATCGCGACACCGGCGGCGCCCGTGACCCGGATGCCGTTGTCGAGCTCGAAGCCGCCGTCGAGGATCACCTCGTTGCGGTCGACGCCACGGATCGTCAGCTCGTCGGTGGTGACGCTGACCGATTCCTCGTACGTGCCCGGCTGAACGAGGACGAGGTCGCCGGGCTCGGCCGCATCGACCGCGGCCTGGATCGTGTCGTGGTCGTCGGGGACGTTGATCGTGCTGCTGCCGCCGCCGTCCCCCTCGCCCTCCGCGGATGCACCGTCATCGTCGTCGCCGCCGCAGGCGGCGAGGGCCAGGGCGCCGGCGAGCGATAGCGCGAACAGGCGTCGTGTGGTGGGCATGCGGTTCTCCTGGACTCAGCCGCTGACGACGATCGTCCCGATCATCCCAGCGTCGGTGGTGCCGTGGATCGAGCAGTAATAGCGGTACACGCCGGGTTCGTCGAAGGTATGCGAATACGTGGCGCCGGGCCGAAAGTTGTCCACATCGACACCCCAGTCGTCGCCGTCCACGTGGAGGACGTTGTGCTCGTTGCGGCCCTTGTTGGTCCAGACGACCTCGGTGCCGGGCGCGATCTCGACGTTCTCGGGGCGGAACGAGTTGTCGAGCGCAGTGATCTCGGCCGGATCGGTGTCGATGACGACGACGTTCTCGGGCACCGAGTCGTCGGACGAGCCGCCCGAGGTGGAGAGCCCCCCGTCGCCGCCGGTGCTGTCGTCGTCGCCGCCACAGGCGGCGAGCGAACCGGCGACGAGGACGAGGCCCACGAGCGACGCGGTGGCACGCTTCATCGGCCGGGAGGGTAGACGGCGCCTTACACCGTCAGGGAATCGGCGGGTTGTTGGCGGCGACGGCGGCGACCTACGTTGCGTCGGCCGTCTGACGCACCGTCAGACGCATCGAGCGCCGAGGGCCGCCGCCGGATGCCGATCACCACCGAGCGCCACGACTCCGGGGTCGCCGAGGTCGTGATGGAGAACCCGCCGGTCAACGCCCTGCCGGTGGCCGGATGGTTCGAGCTCGCCTCGACGGTCCGGGGCCTCGGCGAGGACCCGGCCGTACGGGCCGTCGTCCTGCGCGCGGAGGGCCGCGGCTTCAACGCGGGCGTCGACATCAAGGAGATGCAGGCGAGTCAGGGCTTCGACGTCCTGGTGGGCGCCAACCGCGGCTGCTTCGAGGCGTTCGCCGCCGTCTACGAGTGCAAGGTGCCGGTGCTGGCGGCGGTGCACGGCTACTGCCTCGGCGGCGGCATCGGCCTGGTCGGCAACGCCGACATCGTGGTGGCGTCGGACGACGCCACCTTCGGCCTGCCCGAGGTCGACCGCGGCGCCCTCGGCGCCGCGACCCACCTGGCGCGGCTGGTCCCGCAGCACAAGATGCGCGCCATGGTCTACACGGCGGCCACCGCCACCGCCGACGACCTCGCGGCGTACGGATCGGTCCTGCGGGTCGTGCCCCGTGACGAGCTGCGGGCGGCGGCGCTCGAGGTGGCCGAGGCAATCGCCGCCAAGTCGCCGGCCGTGATCCGCGCGGCCAAGGAGTCGCTCAACGGCATCGACCCGTGGGATGTCCGGCGCAGCTACCGCTTCGAGCAGGGGTTCACGTTCGAGCTGAACCTCATCGGGGAGGGCGACAAGCACCGCTCGCGTTTTCTTCGCGGGATCGGCCGTCCCGACGACCAGTCCCGCGAAGAGAACGAGGGCCGGGGTCATGACTGACAAGTTGATGACCGAGGAGGAGGTGGTCGGCCGGCTCCGCTCGGGCATGACCATTGCCATCGGGGGATGGGCCAGCCGGCGCAAGCCGATGTCGATCGTCCGCGCCATGGTGCGGAGCGACCTCACCGACCTCGTGATCGTCACGCACGGCGGCCCGGACCTCGGCCTGCTGTGCGCGGCCGGCAAGGTGCGCAAGGCGATCTACGCATTCGTGTCGCTGGACACGATCCCCCTCGAGCCCCACTTCCGCGCCGCGCGCCAGGCGGGCGCCATCGAGGACGAGCCGCTCGACGAGGGGCTGTTCCACCTCGGGCTGCAGGCGGCGGCGTGGCGGTTGCCGTTCCTCCCCAGCCGGGCCGGCCTCGGATCGGACCTGCTGCGCGACAACGGCCGCCTGCGAACGTTCACGTCGCCCGTCCCCGGACCCGACGGCGAGGGCGAGGAGCTCGTGGCCATGCCCGCCTTCCGGCTCGACGCCAGCATCTGCCACCTCAACCGGGCCGACCGCCGCGGCAACGCGATGTTCCTCGGGCCCGACCTGTACTGGGACGATCTCATGCTGCAGGCCGCGCCCAGCGGCGGCCGGTTCATCTCGGCCGAGCGCATCGTCGAGACCGACGGCCTGCGCGACGAGGGCTGCATCCACCAGATGCGGATCAGCCGGATGATGGTCGACGGCGTCGTGTCGGCCCCCGGCGGTGCGCACTTCACGCAGTGCGAGCCCGACTACCCGAGGGACGAGGCGGTGCAGGGTGCCTACGCGGCATCGGCCCGCTCGCCAGAGGCGTGGGAAGCATTTCGGGCCGAGTGGATCGACATCCCCGAGCCGGAGTACCAGCGCAAGGTCGGGGACCGCGCATGAGCCCGCACGTCACCCGAGCCGAGGTGTGCGTGGTGGCGGTCGCCGAGTGCTTCCGCGGCGACGGTGAGCTGCTCGCCAACCCGATCGGCACCATCCCCATGATCGGCGGCCGCCTGGCGCGGGCGACCTTCGAACCCGACCTGGCCATGACCGACGGCGAAGCCACGCTCATCGCCAACGACCGGGCCGTCGTCCCGCCCGACGAGCGCGTGATCGAGTACTGGAACCCCTACCGGTCGATGTTCGACTGGGTGTGGTCCGGTCGCCGCCACGTGATGATGGGCGCCTCGCAGGTCGACCGGTATGGGAACCAGAACCTGGCCGCCATCGGCGACCACGCGCGGCCCAAGGTGCAGCTGCTCGGCTACCGGGGCGCCCCCGGCAACACCATCAACGACCCCACCAGCTACTGGGTGCCCAACCACAGCCCCAAGGTCTTCGTCGAGAAGGTCGACACCGTCACCGGCATCGGCTGGGACCGGGCCGCGGCCCTGGGACCGGCGGCGCGCTACGTCGACGTCCGGCGGGTGGTGTCCAACCTGGGCGTGTTCGACTTCGAGACCCCCGATCGGCGAATGCGGCTTCGCTCGGTCCATCCTGGGGTGCGCGTCGAGGACGTCGTGGCGGCCACGGGCTTCGAGCTGGCGGTGCCGGCCGACGTCCCCCGGTCGCGCCTACCGACGCCCGAGGAGCTCGAGCTGATCCGGGAGGTCATCGATCCCGAGGGCGCGCGCGAAAGCGAGCTGCCGGACCCCGGCTGACGCTCCGCCGTCTCGGCCGCGCCCGTACTAGCCCTCGGCGCCGAGGGCGTCCGCCTTGTTCGGCGCCGGCGTCCCCGGCTGGTGGAGCAGGTTCACCACGTCGATGACGCCGGGCGTCGACCGCACGTCGTGTTCGATCTGCTGGGCCTTGCGCTCGTCCGGCACCTCGCCGCGCAGCGTGACCACGCGGTCGTTGACGTCGATCGTCAGGTGCGGACCGTCGACGTGGCCGAGCACCTCGCTCCGGATCTTGTCGACGAGGGTCATGTCGTCCGCGGGGACGTGGGGCCGGGGATGACGGAGCTTGTGGATCACGCCCTCCGCCCTGCCCTTGCCGTAGCTGGCCTGGCGTTCGACCGCCCGCACCTCCCGGCGCACCGTCGCCCGACCCCGATCCTTCAGCTCGGCCCGGCGCCTGCGCCCGCGGGCCGGATCGAAGACGTAGGCGAGCGCAGCGCCGACGGCGCCGGCAATGATCACCTTGACGAGGTTCGCGCCCCTCATGGGATCGACCTCCTTGTCGGCTCACGGCCAGCCTCCCGCGGACCGGGGGCCCACACAAGGGGGCGGTCGGGCCGGTGGCGGCGCCCTTGGAACTGCTCCTACTCTGGATCGGATGTCTGACGCGGCGTCAGGTTCCTCACTGCACCCGGCGCTCCACACCCGGTTCTGCGACCTGGTCGGCTGCCGCTATCCGGTCGTGCAGACCGGGATGGGCTGGGTGTCCGGCGCGTCGCTGACCGCGGCCACCAGCTGCGCCGGCGGATTCGGGATCCTTGCCGCGGTCACGATGACGCGGGACCAGCTCGCCGACTCGATCGCCGCGGTCAGGGCGCGGACGGACCACCCGTTCGGGGTCAACCTGCGTGCCGACCAGCCCGATCTCGGGGATCGCATCGAGCTGTGCGTGCGGGAGGGAGTCCGGCTGGTCAGCTTCGCCGGCGCGCCCACCAAGGATGCGATCGCCGAGCTCCACGCTGCGGGCGTCCTCGTCATGCCCACGGTCGGCGCCCGGCGCCACGCCGAGAAGATGCTGGAGTGGGGCGTCGACGCCGTCATCGCGCAGGGCGGCGAGGGGGGCGGACACACCGGCGCCGTGCCGACGTCGCTCCTGTTGCCACAGGTGGTCGACGCCGTCGGCGCCGAGATCCCGGTGCTGGGGGCCGGCGGCTTCCACGACGGCCGCGGCCTGGTGGCTGCGCTGGCCTGGGGAGCCGACGGCGTGGCCATGGGCACCCGGTTCCTGCTCACGCGGGAGAGCCGGGTGCCCGACGAGATCAAGCGGCGCTACCTGGAGGCGGCGGTGACCGACACCGTCGTGACCACCGCGCTCGACGGCGCCCCGCAACGGGTCATCCGCACCCGGACGGTCGACCGGCTGGAGCGCGGCTCTCCCCTGAGCCGGCTGCCGCAGGCGCTGCGGGCGGCGCTCGCCTTCCGCAGGGTGACCGGCACGCCGATCCCCGCCCTGGTCCGCGAGGGGGTGGCGATGCGCAAGAACCAGGGCCTGCCCTGGTCACAGGTGGTCATGGCCGCCAACGCGCCGATGCTCATCAAGGCGGCCCTGGTCGACGGCAGACCCGAGGTGGGCGTGTTGCCAACCGGCCAGGTCACCGGTGTGATCGACGAGCTGCCCACGGTGGCCGAGCTGCTCGACCGCATCGCCGCCGAGGCGACCGCCACGCTCGAACGCCTCGGGTCCCGCACCGCCGGGGCGCTGACGCCGCAGGAGCCAGGATGACGGAGGCCTACATCGTCGACGCGGTTCGGACGCCGGTGGGCCGGCGCGGGGGCGGGTTGGCCCGGGTCCACCCCGCCGACCTGGGTGCGCACGCACTGAGGTCACTGGTCGACCGCACGGGCATCGATCCCGGGGCGGTGGAGGACGTCGTGTTCGGCTGCGTCGACACGGTCGGGGGGCAGGCCGGCGACATCGCCCGCACCTGCTGGCTGGCGGCCGGGCTTCCCGAGCACGTGCCGGGAACGACCGTCGATCGGCAGTGCGGATCGTCGCAGCAGGCAATCCACTTCGCCGCCCAGGCGGTGCTGTCGGGGACGATGGACGTGGTCGTGGCCGGCGGCGTGCAGCAGATGTCGCAGATCCCCATCTCGACGGCGATGACCGCCGGCCAGGCGCTGGGGTTCGACGACCCGTTCACCGGGTCGGCGGGATGGGTCGCCCGCTACGGCACGCAGGAGGTGAGCCAGTTCCGGTCGGCGGAGCTGATCGCCGAGAAGTGGGACATCAGCCGGGCCGAGATGGAGGCGTTCGCCGTCGAGTCGCACACCCGGGCGATCCGGGCGCGCGACGAGGGCCGGTTCGACGCCGAGGTCGTGCCGCTCGGCGGGTGCACGGCCGACGAGGGCCCCCGCCAGCCCGACTGGGACAAGATCCGCTCACTGCCGGTGCTCACGGAGGGCGGGCGGGTGACGGCGGCCTGCTCGTCGCAGATCTCCGACGCCTCGGCGGCCATGCTCGTCGTCAACGAACGCGGGCTGGCCGACCACGGGCTCGCGCCGCGTGCCCGGATCCACCACATCTCGGTGCGCGCCGACGACCCGGTGTGGATGCTCACCGCCCCGATCCCCGCCACCGCCCACGCGCTGGCCAGGACGGGCATGCGCCTCGACGACATCGACCTGGTCGAGATCAACGAGGCCTTCGCCTCGGTGGTCATCGCCTGGGCGAGGGAGGCCGGCGCCGACATGGACCGGGTCAACGTCAACGGCGGCGCCATCGCCCTCGGCCACCCACTCGGCGCCACCGGTGCCCGCCTGATGACCACGCTGCTCCACGAGCTGGAGCGTCGCGGCGGTCGCTGGGGCCTGCAGACGATGTGCGAGGGTGGCGGCCAGGCCAACGTGACCATCATCGAGCGGCTGTAAGAGGCCGAGCGGATAAGCACGCAAGTGGGCACCGAACAGTACGGGATTTGCAGCGCCAGCCCAGGCACACGGCTCGGCCTCCCGGCAACACTGGCCACCGTTGGCCGGGACGACGTTCCTATCCGCGCATCCCCGTAGGGATCAGGGCCGAGGCCGGACGACCCGCCGGCAGGCCGTCTGGCGCTAGCCGACCTTGGGCTGCGCGCGGTCGATGATCGTGCCGAGATCGAGCCCGGGCGGCAACGTGCCCAGCGCCAGGCCCTCCTCGCCGGTCAGCCGCGAGGCACAGAAGGCGTCGGCCACGGCCGGGTGGCCGAACCGCACCAGAAGGCTGCCCTGGAGTGCCAGGGCCATGGCCTCGACCACTCGGCGGGCGCGTGACTCGATGTCCGCCGGGTCCTCGAGCTCGCGGCGCACGCGGGCCACCGCATCGTCGAGCCGCCGGTCGGCGCCGCGGCCGGCGTCGATCTCCGCCAGGAACGCCTCCAGCGCCGCTGGCTCACGCGCCATCGCCCGCAGCACGTCGAGGCAGATCACGTTGCCGGAGCCCTCCCAGATGCCGTTGAGCGGGCTCTCGCGGAACAGTCGGGGCATGATCGATTCCTCGACGTAGCCGTTCCCGCCCAGGCATTCCAGGGCCTCGCCGACGTGCGTGGGCTGGCGCTTGCACGTCCAGTACTTGGCGACGGCCGTGGCGATGCGCCGGAGGGCGTCCGCGCCCTCGTCACCCCGCGCGGCCTCATCGAAGGCACGCGCCAGCCGCATCGCCGTGACCGTCGCCGCCTCGGACTCCACCGCCAGGTCCGCGAGCACCACGCGCATGAGGGGCTGGTCGACCAGCGTGGAGCCGAAGGCCGAGCGGTGGGCGGCGTGGTGCAGTGCCTGCGCCGTGGCCTGCCGCATGGTGGCGCTCGTCCCCAGCACGCAATCCAGCCGGGTGTGGGCGACCATGTCGATGATCGTGCGGACGCCCCGGCCCTCCTCGCCGACCATCCACGCGAGCGCGCCGTCGAGCTCGATCTCGCTGGACGCGTTGGAGCGGTTGCCCAACTTGTCCTTGAGGCGCACGATCCGGAACCCGGCGCTGCGCTCCCCGTCCGGGAGCCAGCGCGGCACGAGGAAGCAGGTCAGCCCGCCCGGGGCCTGCGCCAGCATCAGGAACACGTCCGACATCGGCGCCGAGCAGAACCACTTGTGGCCGGTCAGCGCCCACGAGCCGCCGTCACGGTCGCCGCCGCCCGCGACCCGCTCGGCGCGGGTGGTGTTGGCCCGGACATCGGAGCCGCCCTGCTTCTCCGTCATGCCCATCCCGGCAAGGACGCCCGGCTTCTCGCGGCCGGCCACGTTCCGCGGGTCGTAGGCCCGCGCAACCAGGCGGGGCTCCCACTCGTCGGCGAGGCCGGGCTCGGTCCGCAGGGCGGGCACGATCGAATAGGTCATGGAGATCGGGCAGCCATGGCCCGCCTCGACCTGCGACCAGGCCATGAAGCCGGCCGCGCGCGCCACGTGGGCGCCGGGCCGGTCGACGGCCCAGGGCGCGCCGTGCAGGCCGTGGGTCACCGCGACCTGCATCAGCTCGTGATAGGCGGGGTGATAGGCGACCGCGTCGATGCGATGCCCGAAGCGGTCGTGGGTCCGCAGCTCGGGCGGGAACCGGTTGGCGTCGAAGCCCCAGCCGATGGCCTCGGGCGACCCGGCCAGGCGGCCGAGTGCGTGCAGGTCGTCGATGGCCCACGCGGCCCCCTCACGCTCGATCGCCTCCACCAGGACGGCATCGGCGCCGATGACGTCGTAGTCCTCGAGCGGGGGCGGCTGGTTGGTG
>JBKOUY010000205.1:0-21599 GCA_046723645.1 Actinomycetota bacterium
GCCAGCGCCAGGGTGCACGCCGCGAGCCCCGCGCCCGAACGCACCAGGAAGCCCAGCCCGACCGAGGCCCGTCGGGCCACCACCAGCGCGCCTACGACCGAGCCGAGGCTGAGCGTGGCGAAGAGCATTGTGTACGTCGACGCGCTGCCGTGGAAGCTCCGCTCCGCCAGCAACGGCAGGGTCACCGGGTAGTTGAACGCCACCGTGCCCACCACGGCCATGAGGATCATGGGCAGGCGGAGGTCGGGGGTCCGCCACAGGTAACGCAGCCCCTCGCGCATCTGACCCTTGGCCTTGGCGACCCGGGGCGATGACCGGAACCGCGCCCGGTCCATCCGCAGCAGGGCCAGGATCACCGCCACGTAGGTCACGGCGTTCACGACGAAGCAGACGCCGGCGCCGGGCCCGGCAATGAGCAGACCCGCCAGTGCGGGGCCCACGACGCGCGAGCCGGTCATCAGTGCGCTGTTGAGGCCCACGGCGTTGGGCACGTCGCTCTCGGGCACCAGCTCGACCACCAGCGCCCGGCGGGACGGGTTGTCGAAGGCGTTGATGATGCCGAACACGAGCGAGAGGCCGAACAGCGCGGCCACGGTGACGCGGTCGGTCAGCGTGAGCACCGACAGGGTGGTCGCCAGTGTCAGGAACGCCGTCTGGGTGCAGATCATCACCCGGTGGCGATCGAGGCGGTCGGCGATGACGCCCGACCAGGCGCCGAGCACCAGGATGGGCAGGAACTCGGCCGCGGTCACGAGCCCGAGGGCGATGCCGCTCCCCGTCAGGTCGAGGACCAGCCAGATGATGGCAACGGACTGCATCCATGTGCCGGCCTGGCTGATGAGCTGGCCCCCGAAGAACAGCCGGAAGTTCCGGCTGGCGAAGGAACGGAACGTGGCCTGACCGGCGAGGCGGAGTCGCTCGGTCAAGAGCGTGCCGCCCCCACCCCGGCGAGCCGCTCGAGGGCGTCGATGGCGTCGTGGAGCCGGCGCACTGCATCGGGCCCGAGCTCCTCGAGCCGGGCGGCGAGGAACGCATTCCGCCGGGCCCGGCTGTGTTCGAGGCGCCGGCGGCCCTCGCGGGTGGTCGACACCCGGATGATGCGCCGGTCGGATGTGTCGACGGTCCGGTCGATCAGGCCCTCCTCCTCGAGCCTGGCGACCACCTTCGTGATGGTCGGCGGCGTCACCTGCTCGGCGGCGGCGAGGTCGCCCAGGGTGATCGGGCCCCGGATCTCGATCGTGCCCAGCGCCGACTGCTGCGACGGGGACAGGCCCGTGTCGGCCTCCTGCCGCAGCCGGCGGTGGAGCCGGGCCGACGCCAGCCTCAAACGCCCAGCGAGTTCGGTTATCTCGAAGTCGATCGTCGTTGCGCCAACCATCACTTTGCCAGGCTAATTAGTCAGGCGAACTATTCCAACCGCGTCCGAACCGCACCGCGAATTCGGGCGATCCGCCGCCGATTTGGCAGGATCATGGCGTATGGCGAAGGCCAAGTTCGACGGGTTCAGGCGGAACGAGTGGGTGAGGAACCTCGACGACCTGCCGGGCGTGCCGGCGGGCACCCGGGGGCGCGTGTATCTGGTCGAGGGCTTCACGTGGACCCGGTACCGGGTGCTGTTCGACAACGGCGTGGACATCGGCTCGCTCGACGGTGCGGTCCTCGCCCGGCCGCGCGACTTCGGCTCCGCCCTCGAGCGCCGCGAGCAGGCGGCGGCCGCAGCCGAGACCGCCGCCGAACAGGCCGAGGCGGCCGCCGAGGAGGGCGCGGCGCCCGGCGGCGAGGACAAGACCGTGAACGGCGTGACGGTGCCGGCCCACCTGCTCGTTCGCTCGAAGCGGGCGCGGGAGCGCCTGGCCGCGGCGTAGGGGGACAGACCGTGCGACTCAGCATGCCGCTCAGCTACGCAGGCGGGTTCAAGCAGTCCGCCGCCCAGGCCGTGGACCTCGAGGCGGCCGGGCTCGACATGGTGTGGGTCGCCGAGGCCTACGGCTTCGACGCCGTCAGCCTCATGGGCTACCTGGCGGCCGCGACCGAGCGTGTCGAGATCGGGGCCGCCATCCTGCCGATCTACACCCGCACGCCGACGCTGCTGGCCATGACTGCGGCCGGGGTCGACGCCCTGTCCGACGGGCGCTGCGTGCTGGGACTGGGCGCCTCGGGCCCGCAGGTCATCGAGGGCTGGCACGGCGTCCCGTACACGGAGCCGGTGGGCCGCACACGGGAGATCATCGAGGTCTGCCGCAAGGTCTGGACCCGGGAGCGGCTCACGTACGAGGGCCGCTCGTACACGCTGCCGCTGCCGCCCGACCAGGGCACCGGCCTGGGCAAGCCACTCAAGCTGATCACCACGCCGGTGCGGGAGCGCGTGCCGATCTACGTGGCGTCGCTCGGTCCGCGCAACGTGCGGATGACGGCCGAGATCGCCGACGGGTGGTTGCCGATCTTCTACCTGCCGGAGAAGGTCGACGATGTGTGGGGACCCGACCTGGCGGCGGGGGCGGCGAAGCGGCCACCGGAGTTGGCACCGCTCGAGGTCGTGGCTGGGGGCCTGCTGGCGGTCGGCGACGACGCCGCCGCGATGCGCGACCTGGCCCGGCCGATGCTGGCGCTCTACGTCGGGGGCATGGGCGCGAAGGGCCGCAACTTCTACAACGACCTGGCTCGGCGATTCGGCTACGAGGCCGAGGCCGAGAAGATCCAGGACCTGTACCTCGACGGCCGGAAGGACGAGGCGGCAGCTGCCGTCCCGCCCGGCCTGCTCGAGGCCGCCACCATCTGCGGGCCCGAGGGCTACGTGCGCGACCGCATCGCCGCATATCGGGACACGGGCGTCACCGTCCTCAACGTGACGCCGATCGGGCCGGACGTCCCGGCCCTGGTCGGACGGCTCAAGGAGTGGATTGAGTACTGACCTGGCGCCCGGCTTCGACACCCTCGACCCCCGCACGGGCGAGGTGTTGGCGCACCTGCCGGAGCACGGGGCCGAGGACGTGGCCGCCGCCGTCGCGCGGGCCCGCGACGCATTCGGGCCATGGAGGGCCCTGACCTTCGACCAGCGCATGGACCACGTGCTCACGGTGCGGGACCTGCTGATCGACCGCCTCGACCAGATCGTCGACGTGATCTGCAGCGAGACCGGCAAGCTCGAGCCCGAGGCCCTCAGCGCCGAGGTCCTGGCCACGTGCGAGCTGATCCAGCACTACCGCAAGCACGGCGCCCGGGCGCTTCGCTCGGAGAAGGTGCCCGTCGGCTCGCTGCTGCCGCACAAGCGAGCCTGGCGCAGCTACGAGCCGATGGGCGTCGTGGGCGTGATCTCGCCCTGGAACTATCCCCTGACGCTGGCGATGACGCCGGTGGTGTCGGCGCTGCTCGCCGGCAACACCGTGGTGCTCAAGCCGTCCGAGGTGACCCCCCTCGTGGGCCTGGAGATCGGCACGCTGTTCGCCGAGGCGGGCGCCCACCCGGACATCGTCCAGGTCGTGACCGGGGGTGGCCGCACCGGCGACGCGCTGGTCCGCGCCGGCGTGCAGAAGGTGGCGTTCACGGGCTCGGTGCGCACCGGCAAGCTGGTGATGGCGGCCGCCGCCGAGACGCTGACGCCGGTGCTGCTCGAGCTCGGCGGCAAGGATCCGATGATCGTGTGCGACGACGCCGACATCCACCGCGCCGCGTCGGGAGCGGTCTGGGGCGCGTACATGAACGCCGGTCAGACCTGCATGTCGGTCGAGCGGGTGTACGTCGACGACGCCGTGTACGACCGCTTCGTCGACCTCGTGGTGAAGCGCACGAAGGCCGTCCGCCAGGGCCGGGGGCCCGGCCACGACATCGGGTCCATGAGCTTCGGCCCCCAGGTCGACATCGTCGAGCGCCACGTCGCCGACGCGGAGGCCAAGGGCGCCAAGGTCCTGACCGGCGGCCGTCGTGTCCCGGGCCGGGCGGGACTGTGGTACGAGCCGACGGTCCTGGTGGACGTCGACCACACGATGGACGTCATGCGGGACGAGACGTTCGGTCCGGTCCTGCCGATCATGCGGGTGCGCGACGACGAGGAGGCGGTGCGGCTCGCGAACGATTCCCACTACGGGCTCAACAGCTCCGTGTGGTCGGCCGACG
Source organism: Actinomycetota bacterium (assembly GCA_046723645.1). GTDB lineage: Bacteria > Actinomycetota > Acidimicrobiia > Acidimicrobiales > VFJN01 > DASQUK01. The sequence continues at coordinate 4,114 of JBKOUY010000205.1, forward strand.
ACGAGCGGGCCGAGCAGATCGCCGGGGCGATCGAGGCCGGCAACGTCTGCATCAACGACTGCATGGTGAGCTACGCGGTGGCGGGACTGCCGTTCGGCGGCGTGAAGCAGTCGGGCATCGGCCGCATCCACGGGGTCGAGGGGCTCCGGGCGTTCTGCAACACCAAGTCGGTGCTGGCGGGCCGGTTCGACCTGGGCCGCGAGCTCCAGTGGTTCCCGCTGCCCGGGTGGGTCACCGCCTCGCTGCGCCGCATCGTGCGGCTGCGCTACCGCCGCGGCCTGCGCGCCAAGCTGCGGTGCTAGCGCGCGCCCACTAGGGCCGGATCTTGGTGAGCACCGCCTCGGCCTCCTCGACGATCTGGTGCACCAGGTCGCCGGCGGGCACGAGGGCATCAATCGAGCCCACACCCTGCCCGGCAGGGAAGAACTCGCGGTCGGGATCGACGTCCGGCGTGGTCTCGTCGCCGCCGAGGTGGTTGGCGCCGTCGCGGATCGACTCCAGCACCTGGGCCGGGAACCGCTGGGCCTCCCGGCCGCCGTCCTCGTACTCCTGCGTATAGCTGTTGGCGATCACGCGGCACGTCTTGCCGGTGTACGCCCTGGTGACGACCGTGTCGTCCTCGTGGCTCCGCAGCAGCGTCTCCTTGTAGCCGCGCACGCCGCGGGCCTCGGGCGTGGCGATGAAGCGGGTGCCGATCCACACCCCGTCGGCGCCGAGCGCCAGGGCCGCGGCGAGGCCCCGCCCGTCCACGATGCCGCCCGCGGCCACCACCGGGACCCGTTCGCCGACGGCGTCGACGACCTGGGGGACCAGCGCCATGGTGGCGACCCGCCCGGTGTGGCCGCCGGCCTCCGTCCCCTGGGCCACGACGATGTCGCAGCCGGCCTCGACGGCCGCCACCGCGTGGCGGACCTTGCCGCACATGTTGACGACCAGCAGCCCGTGCCTGTGGCACTGCTCGATGACGTCGCTGGGCACGCCAAGGCCCGCGACGAACGCGGTGGCGCCGCCGCGGATCACGTCGTCGACCTTGTCCTCGAGCCCCTGGGGCAGGGCGGTGAGGAGGTCGACCCCGAAGGGCCTCGACGTGGCCTCGCGCACGGCGGCGATCTCGCCCCGCATCTCGTCGTCGCCCATGGTGGACGCACCCAGGCAGCCGAAGCCGCCGGCCTCCGACACGGCGGCGGCCAAGCGGTGGTAGGACACGCCGCCCATGCCGGCGAGCATCACGGGATGCTCGATCTGCAGGGCATCGGTCAGGCGGGTCCGGAGCATGCCAGGATGCTGGCCAAACCTTGACCGCCGGGTCAAGCGGGCCCCCGGTTGGGCCGGGACGCGCGTCCGGCGCACCCAGGGGGGTGACGGGTGCGCCGGACGGCGGTGGCTACAACCGCCGCCGGGTAGCCACCGTGCAAGCTCGGGCGGGTGCTGGTGGAGGGGGAGCACCGACACCGAGCGCTGCAGCGCCATGCTAGAAGGACATGGGGGCGGCGCGGTGAGCCGTGGGTGAACACTCGGTGTCGGGATCCGGAAGATCAGATGGCTGGCACGCGCGGACCCCGACCCAGCATCAGTGGGGGAACTCCTCGCCCGAGTAGGGCTTCCGTTCCACCAGCACCAGCCAGTTGCCCGAGTTGTCCCGGAGGATCGCCTCGACGCCGTAGGGCCGGTCCGCGGGTTCCTGGATGAAGCTGACGCCCTTGGCGGACAGCTCCTCGTGGGTCTTGCGGCAGTCGTCGGTGGCGAGGCCCACCGCGCCCAGGGAACCCTTGTCGAGCATCCTCCGGAAGGTCGCCGCGTCCTCCTCGTCGAGGGGCGGCCCCGGCTTCATGAGCGTGAGCTCGAGCTCGGGGTGGTCGGCGTGGCACACGGTGAGCCAGCGGTAGCCGTCACCCATGGTGATGTCGGTGTGCTCCCGGAAGCCGAGCTTGTCGATGTAGAAGGCCTTGGCCTCGTCCTGGTCGGTCACCCATATGGTCGCAAGTGAGACGTTCGTGATCATGGGGCGAACCTACGGGTCATGCGGCGCCGGTGCTTCTCCGAGGTTGCTGTCCTGCGCCGGCCGGTCGCTCGGCCACCCGTCGATGCCGCGCATGAACAGGAAGCAGCCCGGTATGCGCGGCCCACCCCCTGCCGCCCAGCGATCGCGGTACTGCGTCGGCGACTCACCCACCAGCTCGCGGAAGCGCGACGAGAACGACCCGAGGCTGGCGAAGCCCACCATCATGCAGACCTCGGTGACGGTCAGGTTGGCCGACCGCAGGAGGTCCTGAGCCCGCTCGATCCGCCTCCGGGTGAGATAGCGCATCGGTGCCTCGCCATAGGTCTGGGCGAAGCACCGCGCGAAGTGGTACTTCGAGACGTGCGCGGCACCCGCGAGCGTGTCGAGGTCGAGGGGCGCGTCGTAGTTCCGGTCGGCCAGGTCCTTGGCGTTGCGCAGGTGTGGCAGCAGGGCGGCGGGAACCACGGCGGTCCAGCTCAGCCGAACGCACCCGGTCCGCTGAGTACCCCGCGTCGCCAGCGGCGCGGCGTGACCAGCACGGCGCGCGGGTAGTCCTCGAACAGCCAGCGCGCGAAGTTGCGGCGGGTCCAGCCGGTCGCGCCCGCCAGCCGCAGTCCCGCGCGCACGCCGCGCCGGTGCCGCACCGCCCGGATGAGCAGCGTCGACATGTGGTGGTCGGCGACCAGGGCCCGCCGCACGGCCCGGCGGTAGCGCGCCGTGACCACACCGGGCGGCTCGCCGGTAGTGCCACCGGTGCCGCAGCTGCCGCCGGCACCCGAAATGGCCTCGGCGGCCAGGATGCCGGTCAACAGCGCCTGGCCGATGCCCTCGCCGGTGAGGCGGTCGCTGGCGGCGGCGGCGTCACCGACGAACAGCGTGCGGCGACCCGTGAGCACGGCCTCGTCGATGCGGGCCGGGATCGGCCAGGCCCGGTGCGCCGCCTCGGGCTCGGCGCGCTCGCCCAGCACCCGGCGGATGTGCGGCCGGTCGAGGAGGTCGCGCCAGATGGCGGCCATGTCCCGGACCCGTTCGACGCGCTCGCCCCGGACGATGCCGAAGCCGACGTTGGCGCGGCCCCCGGGCAGCGGGAAGGACCAGGCGTAGCCGGGCAGGAGGTCGGGCTCGAACCACACGAAGAGGTCGCGGGCGGCGGGGGGACCGACGGCGCCGAAGTACTGGCGGAACGCGTGCCATTCGCCCCGGTAGCCGGGCGCCGCCAGGCCGAGGTGCTTGCGGGTCGGCGACCACATGCCGTCGGCGCCCACGGCGTAGGCCGCGCTCAGCTCACCAACGCCGTCGACGCGGATCGCCACCTGCTCGTCGTCCTCGCGCGCCCCCACACAGGCGTGCCCGTCGAGGACCTTGACTCCGGCGGTGCGCGCCTCGTCGAGCAGGGCGGCGTCGAGGTCGATCCGGCGGGCCACCGCCGCGTACGTGCCCCGGCCCCGGGGCAGGGGGAACGTCACCTCGTGCCCGGCGGGGCCCCGCACGACCACGTCGTCCACGCGCTGCCAGGATGCGACCCGCCGCGGTTCGAGCCCCAAGCCCTCGAGGAGCCGCAGCGCCCCGGTCGTGAGCCCGTCGCCGCAGGCCTTGTCACGGGGAAATCGCGCCCTGTCGACCAGCGTCACGTCGCGCCCGGCGCGAGCCAGGCGGATCGCCGCCGCCGACCCGGCGGGGCCGCCTCCGATCACCACGACGTCGGCAGCGAGCACCCGCCAACGCTACGCGGTCAGCAGGGCTGGTCCTCACCCGGGCGGTAGGTGGCGGTGAAGGTGTCGGTGGCGGGCTCCCGGTCGGGGTATGAGATCCGGCGGGTCGTGGTGACGACCCGGCAGGCGCCCGACATCGACTCCGAGATCCCGACCTGCTCACCGGTGGCGTACGGCCTCGACCACATGGTCACGGTGACGCTGGTGTCCGTGTACGACGTGTCGATGAGGATGCCGTAGGGGGTGTCGTTCACGAAGGACAGGTCCGGCGCCGGGTACCCCATCGTGGCTTCGCGGCCGATCGGGTACCGCGGGAAGTACTCGGAATGGGACTGGTAGGTGGTGATGTCGAGCCCGCAGAAGTACGCGGCGTTGAACGTGGTCGTGGCGAACTGGGACACGCCGCCACCGACCTCGTCGACGTGCTTGCCGTCTCTGATCGCGCCCGCCACCACGAAGCCCTTCTCGAGGGTCCGGGGCCCGACGACGGAGTTCATCGAGAACTCCTTGCCCGGAAGGACGAGGGTGCCGTCCACGATGTCGGCGATGCGGTGGATGTTGGTGACCCGGGGCTCGCCGGGGTTGTAGTAGGTCGTGAAACCGGGCCCGGCCGTGGTGGCCGCCCCGTCCCGCCAGGCGTTGTTGCCGCAGACCGGCCGTTCGACGTGCAGTCCGCGGGCGGCGTCGGTGGTCAGCGCTGGCTCGGTCACGGTCGCCTCGAGCTCGGCACCCGGCTGGCCGTCGCTGAGTGCCTTCCAGATCCGGTCCGCGCTGTCGCCACCGCAGCAGGAGACGCCCTGCTCGGACGGGATCACGCCGGGACCATTGGCACCGAGGACGATCCGCGCGTCCTTCGCTTGGGTGACGACGTCGGCGAACACTTCAGGCAACGCCTTGTCGACCGCGGCCTTGTTGATCCCCAGCGCGAGCTTGCCGTTCGCGTTGGTGGGCCCGATCCACGTGCGGAGCTGCGCGGCCGGCACGGCCTTCGTCGTCTCGGCTGCGGTGAGCTCGAGGCCGTTGGCGGTCATCTCGTTGGCCCGGTCGGCCAGGTCCTGTGCCTGCTGGTCGGTGAAGTTGGGGGCCACGGCGGCCGAGTCGACCTTGACCTCGATCGCACCGGTGCGTGATTCGGCCGCCGCCTCCGGCAGCATGTCGATCAGGGTGTCGGTGTCGATCCCCTGACCCGGGACCCCCGGCACCAGGGCCCAACCCTGCGGGCCCAACTGAATGGTGGGCTCGCGCGGTGCGGCGAGGTCGGCCCCCTGCAGCTCGACCATCTTGGCGGTCGCCGTCGGCCCGCTGACCGTGTACTGGACCTCCACGTCGCGGGGCGTGAAGAACGAGCGGAGCCACGAGAACGGCTGGATGGGCAGAGGGTCGTCGCGACCGACGTCGAGGGCGGCCTCGGACGTGGCCTTCTCGTCGAGGGCCAGCCCGATCTCCCCGGCCGTCGTCTCGTACGTCTTGTCGCCGCTCGTGATCCGCACCGGCCGCGCCGCCACCTCCTCGGCGATGCTGTTCATCACCTCGGGCAGCGAGGCCTCGCCCAGGCCCCCCACCTCTCGCCCGGCCACCTCGACGTTGCGCCGGACCTGGCCCGACAGCGCCGCCGTGTCGATCGCCCAGGCACCGATCAGGAGCACCAGGGCGAGCACCGGCACGGCCGCGAGCGCCAGCGCCCAGCGCGGTGGCCCGCCGTCACGGCCACCGGTGGACTCCGGCCGGCCGAAGTGACGGCCGGCGGGTGGCCCGTCGTCGACGCGGGGGTGCCCGTTGGCGCCGGGCGGGGTCCGGGATTCCGCCGGGAGGGGGCCGGCGATGCGGGCGTTCGGGCCGGTGGTCCGGCCCTCGGCGGCTGCGGCCCCGCCGAGGACGAGCGTTTTGTTGCCGGCGCCACCGGGGCGTTCGCTTGCGGGGAGCTCCGTGCCCGGGGCGCGGTCGTCCGCTGTCCGGTCGGGCAGGTCGAAGATCGGTGATGGATCGGCTCCGACACCGCCCGCGGCGTGGTCGCTCGGGGTGGGGTGACTCAGGGTCTGATCGCCCGTCGCCGGGTCGACCCCTGGCGGCTCGCCCATGGCATCCGTGTCCGTGGACGGCGTCGGTTCCGTCGGTTCTGTCGGTTCCGTGGGCGCGCCCGTGCGCCGCGGCGCTTCGGACTCTTCGTTGGGCGCCCCAGCGCCCGCCCGGCGAGGCGCGGGCGTGGCTTCATTCCCGTCCACAGGGCACCACCCTGCCACGTCGGGCAGGACCGTTCTAACCGCCGTCGACCACACCCCGCGCGAAACGGGCGTCTGTTACTGGATCGTCATGGGCCCGTGGTTCCCGGTTCGGTGTCGTCGTCGAGGTCACGCGGATGGTCGCACGCGACATGATCCTGGAGCTCGTTGCGCGTCCCGAACCGCAGCTCGCAATAGGGGCATTGGTGCACGTCCGTCACGCCGTCCAGTGTCGCGCTGCTACGTTCCCAGCGGGTCGAAGAACGGGCGTTACCGCCGAAAGGGGACGTGGTCGATGGGCATCTGTGACGATCGGGTCGCGATCGTGACCGGGGCGGGCCGGGGCATCGGGCGCGAACACGCGCTGCTGCTCGCCGCCCAGGGAGCCAAGGTGGTCGTCAACGACCTCGGCGGTTCGATGGACGGCACCGGGCGCGACACCGGGCCGGCCCACGAGGTAGTCGACGAGATCACTACGAAGGGTGGTCAAGCGGTCGCCAACACGGACGACGTCAGCGACTTCGCCGGCGCCGAGAAGCTGATCGGCGCGGCCGTCGAGGCATTCGGGCGCCTCGACGTCCTCGTCAACAACGCAGGCATCCTGCGCGACCGCATGCTCGTGAACATGAGCGAGGCCGAATGGGACGCCGTCATCAAGGTTCACCTCAAGGGCACCTTCGGTCCCGCGCACTTTGCCGCCAACCACTGGCGGGAGCGGTCCAAGGCGGGCGACGCCCTCGACGCCCGCATCATCAACACGTCGTCGCCGTCGGGCATCTACGGAAACGTCGGGCAGACGAACTACGGCGCCGCCAAGGCCGGCATCGCCGCGTTCACGATCATCGCCGCCAAGGAACTGGCGCGGTACGGCGTGACGGTGAACGCCATCGCCCCGGCGGCCCTCACGCGGATGACGGCCGACCTCGGCATGGGCCAGCTGTCCGACGAGGGCAAGGAGGAGATGGCCCCCCACCACATCGCCCCGATCGTGTGCTGGCTGGCCAGCCCGCTGTCGGCCGGTGTCACCGGCCGGGTGTTCGACGTGAGCGGCCGGATGATCTCCGTGTCCGAAGGCTGGCACCGGGGGCCGTCGATCGAGAAGCCCGACGCGAACCCCGAGGTCCTCGGCCACGCCATCACGGACCTGGTGGCCCAGGCCCGCCCCAACGCCAACATGTTCGGCTACGACGAGACCTGAGGAGCCCCCATGCCCATCAACCACGAGGCTGTCGGCACCAAGTCTGATCCGGCCCGCCATCGCTGGACCTCGAAGGACTGCCTGCTGTACGCGGTCGGCGTCGGTGCCGGCGCCGAGGACCCGTCCCAGGAGCTGGCCTTCACCACCGAGAACAGCCAGGACGTCGAGCAGCGGGTGCTCCCCACGATGCCCGTGGTCCTCGGGGTCGGCGGCGGGGCCTTCGCCGCCCTGGGCGAGTTCAACCCCGCCATGCTCGTCCACGGCGAGCAGGCGATCTCCCTGGAGCGCGAGATCCCGGTCCAGGGCGAGGTCGACACGGTCACCGAGATCGTGGGCATCTACGACAAGGGCTCGGGGGCGCTGGTCGTGGTGGAGTCGGCGGCCAACCTCGTCGCGGACGGCCAGCTGCTCTTCACCAGCCGCGCCGGCCTGTTCATCCGGGGCGAGGGTGGCTGGGGCGGCGAGCGCGGCCCATCGTCGTCGTTCGCTGTTCCCGACCGGGCGCCCGACCACGAGGTCACCTACCCGACGCGCATCGACCAGGCGCTGACGTACCGGTTGTCGGGCGACCGCAACCCGCTGCACTCCGACCCCAAGTTCGCGGCCATGGCCGGCTTCCCGCGGCCGATCCTCCACGGGCTGTGCACCTACGGCTTCACCGGCCGGGCCCTCCTGCACACGCTGTGCGGCGGCGACCCCGCACGCTTCCGGTCGATGAGCGGCCGCTTCTCGAGCCCGGTGTTCCCGGGCGAGGCGCTGACGATCAGGATGTGGCGCGAGGGCGACGGCCAGGCGCTGTTCCAGACCGTCGGACCCGACGGCCGGGTGGTGCTCGACGCCGGGTCGGTGGGCTTCGACGCGGCCTGATACCCGCCGCTAGAACAGCCGCAGGACGTCGGGCTCGATGCCCCGGAGTGCGTCGTAGTCGACCTCGACGCAGGCGATGTCGCGCTGGGCCGCCAGCACCCGGGCCTGGGGCTTGATCTGCTGCGCGACGAACACGCCGCGGATCGGGCGCAGCCGCGGGTCGCGCTCGAGGAACTCGACGTAGCGGGCCAGCTGCTCAACGCCGTCGATCTCGCCCCGGCGCTTGATCTCTATCGCGACGGCGTTCCCGTCGGCGTCGCGGCACAGGAGGTCGACGGGGCCGATGTCGGTCGGGTACTCGCGGCGGACGAGGCGCAACCCGGGCGCGATGGCGGCGCAGTTGGCGGCCAGCAGCTCCTGCAGGTGCGACTCGACGCCGTCCTTCCACAACCCGGGGTCGACGCCCAGGTCGTGGCTCGTGTCGGCCACGACCTCGTGCAGCGTGATCGTGAGCGTCTCGCCCTTGGGCGCGCGGACCGTCCAGACCGCGCAGCCCTCGTGGTCGACCGCCTCGGTGACCGTGTTGGGCGCGTTCATCCAGTTGAGCGGCTTGTAGGCACCGCCGTCGGCGTGGACCGCCACGCAGCCGTCGGCCTTGACCATGATGAGCCGGGGTGCCGGGGGCAGGTGGGCCTCGAGCCGGCCTGCGTAGTCGACCGAGCAGCGGGCAACGACGAGGCGCATCGGAAGAGGGTACGGTCGGTCGCAGACCGACGCCATCAGGGGTGGCGGGTGGGGGTCGGGCTGGAGAGACGCTAGACGGCGGAGTGTGGGCTACCGCCGACCGGTCCGCCGCTGCGAGAGGTTGCGCCGGATGGTCTCCCGGCGCTTCTGCAGCTGCCGATGGGTGAGGCCCTCGCTGTCGTCCGCGATGCCGAAGCTGGCCCTGACCCCGGTCATGTCGAGCTCGATGCCGCGGGGGTCGATGCCGACGTCGGCGGCGATGCGGTCGCCGTGATGGGTGGCGAAGTAGATCGAGATGGTGGCGATCTCGGCGAAGATGTCCAGGTCGGGTGCCAGGCGGGCGATGGCCCCGTCGAGGAACACGAGGTTCTTCACGAAGAGCATCAGCTCCTTGGGAAAGCGGGCACCGATGCCCAGCAGCCCCTTCATCACCTGCTGGATCTCCGCCACCAGCTGCTCGCCCGACATGGTCGTGGGGTCGACCGGCGGCTGGTCGAGGCGCAGCTCGCGGACCACGCCCTCGAGGTCGCTGTCGGGCGGCAGTGCGCCCAGGTCGCGGAGTGCGGCCAGCTGTCCGAGGACGTCGTTGCCGGCACCCCCCATGAGCAGCCGCAGGAACGCCTGGCGGCGCACCTCGTCGAGCCGACCGGTGATGCCGAAGTCCAGCAGAGCCGTGCGCCCGTCGGGCTGGACGAACAGGTTGCCGCCGTGGAGGTCGCCGTGGAAGATCCCCTTGAGGATCGCCCCCTCGAGCGTGGCGATCATGCCGGTGCGGATCACCTCCTCGGTGTCGACCCCGGCGCCGCGCATGCCGACCACGTCGTCGAAGCGGAACCCGTCGAGCCGCTCCATCACCAGCACCCGGCGGGTGACGAGCTCGGGGTGCGGCCGGGGCACCACGTACCCTCTCTGGCCGAGCTCGGCGAACGTGCGGGCGAGGTCGACCATGTTCTCGGCCTCGAGCCGGAAGTCGAGCTCCTCGGCGATCGTTTGGGCGAACAGCTCGACCAGCGCCGGGGGGTTGGCCAGCGCGGTGACCGGGATGCGCCCCACCAGCTTGGGGGCGAGCCAGGCCATGACCCGGATGTCGTCACGCACGAGCCGGGCAACGGTCGGTCGCTGGACCTTGACCACCACCCTTTCGCCGGTCCTGAGGGTGGCTGCATGGACCTGGGCGATCGAGGCGGCGGCCAGCGGGGTGCGGTCGATCCAGCGAAACGTCTGGTCCAGGGGCCGGCCCAGGTCCTCCTCGATGACCTGGCGCACGACGCGGAACGGCTCGGCCGGCACCTGGTCGCGGCACAGCTTGAACTCGTCCACCAGCTCGGCGGGGAAGATGCCCTCGCCCGCGGAGATGATCTGCCCCAGCTTGATGTAGGTGGGACCCAGGCGTTCTGCGGCCACGCGCAGGCGGCGGGAGATGCCGGCCCGCCGGACCTCCGGCGCGGTGGATCGCTTCTCTCGCAGCGCCCACCGCACCAGTGCCGTGCCGAGCCGGCGGGTGACGGTGAGCACCCGGCGCCCCGGGGGCAACCGCCCAGGGCGGGTGAGCCGGGGCACCTCGGCCACCACCCGAGCCCGCAGGGCGGCCAGGTCCTGCCGCCACACGAGCGCGGCAGGATCGTCCAGCGTCCAGGGCGGGGTGTCACTGAAGCTGCCGGTGTCGAGGTCGGTGGCGACCACCATCGAGGTGAGTCTCGCCGACGCCCGCCGCGATGGCACCCAGCGGGCGTCCACTAGGGCCGCACGTGCCCGTCGACGACCCGCACCCCCTCGGCCCGGAGCCTCCGGGCGTGCTCCGCCTCGTGCCCGGGAACGAGCCGGCCGGTCGTGGTGACCACCCGCCACCAGGGCAGGGCGAGGTCGCTGGTGGCCAGGATGCGGCCGACGGCGCGGGCCCGGCCCGGGTAGCCGGCCTCGGCGGCGACCTCGCCGTAGGTCACGACGTCGCCGGGGACCAGCGAGGCCAGCACGGCCACCACCGCCTCCTCGAACGGCGTCAGGTCGGACACGACCCGCAACCTAGAGTTCGGCCCATGCGAACGCTGACGGGTGCGGAGGTCGCGAGCCACGCCGACCGGATCGGCGAACAGGGCTGGACCGTGGTCGAGGACGCCATCGAGCCCGACCTCGTGGACGAGCTCACCGAGACGCTCGGCCGCCTCGAGCGCGACCTCTCCGTCGTGCCGGCCGAGAACGCGTTCGAGGGAACCCGCACGGTGCGCATCTACAACCTGCTCGTGCACGGCGACGTCTTCGCGCGGGTGCCGGTCCACCCCAACGTGCTCCCGCTCGTGGAGCGGGTGCTCGATCCCGGTTGCCTGCTGTCGTCGCTGTCGTCGATCGCGATCGGTCCGGACGAGACCCCCCAGCCGATCCATTCCGACGACCAGCTCATCCCCATCCCCAAGCCCCACCCGCCGGTGGTGTGCAACTCGATGTGGGCGCTGACCGACTTCACCGAGGCGAACGGGGCGACGCGCCTCGTGCCGAGAACGCAGCTCGGGCCGTCGCCCGACTTCGGCCGGGAGTACGACTCGATCCCGGCGGAGATGGCGCGAAGCAGCGTGCTGGTCTGGAACGGGAGCCTCTGGCACGGCGGTGGCGCCAACACCACGGACCGGCGGCGCATCGGGCTGGCGTGCAACTACTGCGCCGGCTACATCCGCCAGCAGGAGAACCAACAGCTCGGCATCCCCCGTGACGTCGCCCGAGGGTTCGACGAGCGGCTGCAACGCCTGTGCGGCTACGGCATCTACAGCGGGCTCATCGGCCACATCGACAAGCGCGACCCGATCGAGCTGCTCCGGGGGGCTGATGGCACCGAGATGGCCTGGGACCACATCTGACGCTCGCGGCGCTTCCGGCCCGACCGGCCCATCAGTCCCGGACCGCCGCCGCGATCACCCGCTCGGCCAGCTCGGGCCGGCAGATCAGCAGGTCGGGGAGGTACGGGTCGGGCCGGTTGTACACCAGCGGCGACCCGTCCAGGCGCGACGCATGCAGGCCCGCGGCCCGGGCCACGGCGACGGGGGCCGCCGAGTCCCATTCGTGCTGGCCCCCGTTGTGGGGATAGACGTCCGCGTCTCCCAGGGCCACGGCCATGGCCTTCGCGCCCGCCGATCCGAGGGTGACCAGCTCGCCGCCGAGCGCCGTGGCGATCAGCGTCGCCTCGGCCGGTGGTCGGCTGCGGCTGACGACCACGCGCACGGGCCCGTTCCGTGGGCCAAGCGGCGGGGGCGGCGTGGCGGTGGACAGGGTCAGGCCCCGGGCGGGCAGGGCGACCGCGCCGGCGACGGGGTTGCCGCCGGCGACCAGCGCAACGTGCACGGCCCAGTCGGTCCGGGGGACCTCGCTGAACTCGCGGGTCCCGTCCAGGGGATCGATGATCCAGACACGTTCGGCGGACAGCCGGGCCGGATCCGCCGTCGCCTCCTCGGACAGGACGGCATCGCCCGGCCGCAGCTCTGCGAGCCGGCGCATCAGCAGCTCGTGGGCGGCCCGATCGCCCTCGGCCCCGAGCGCCTTGCCGCCCAGACCCTCACCGGTGAGGCGGGCACGCAGGTCGACCAGCATCGTCCCGGCCTCGGCGGCGAGCCGGGCCGCGATCGCGTGATCCTCGCTGGCGGTGACGGGCATGCTGTCCCCAGGGATACCAGATCCGACGGAATTGCTTACCAAACGGGTCGCATTTAGCCTGACGCAGCTATGTCCACCAGCGCCTCCACGCAGCCTCACTACGAGTTGACGCACCTCCAGGCGCTGGAGGCGGAGGCGATCCACATCATCCGTGAGGTGGCGGCCGAGTTCGAGCGTCCGGTCATGCTGTTCTCGGGCGGCAAGGACTCCGCGGTGATGCTGCACCTCGCGGTCAAGGCGTTCGCCCCGGCGCGGTTGCCGTTCCCGGTGATGCACGTGGACACCGGCCACAACTTCCCCGAGGTGATCGAGTTCCGCGACCGGCGGGTCGCCGAGCTCGGGGCCCGCCTGGTCGTGGCGAGCGTGCAGGACGCCATCGATGCCGGCACGGTGGTCGAGGAGTCCGGGCCACGGGCCAGCCGCAACCGCATACAGACCGTGCCCCTGCTCGAGGCGATCGAGTCGCACGGCTTCGATGCCGTGTTCGGCGGGGCCCGGCGCGATGAGGAAAAGGCCCGGGCAAAGGAGCGGGTGTTCAGCTTCCGCGACGACTTCGGCCAATGGGATCCGAAGAACCAGCGGCCCGAGCTGTGGAACCTCTACAACGGGCGGCACCGCAAGGGCGAGCACATCCGCGTGTTCCCGCTGTCGAACTGGACCGAGCTCGACATCTGGCAGTACGTCGCCGCCGAGGGCGTGGAGCTGCCCTCGATCTACTTCGCCCATCCGCGCCGCGTCTTCCAGCGCGACGGCATGTGGCTGGCGGAGTCGCCGTGGGTCACGCTGCTCGAGGGCGAGGAGGTCGAGGAACGCACCGTGCGCTTCCGCACGGTCGGCGATGCCACCTGCACCGGGGCGATCGAATCGGCGGCGGCGACGCTGGCGGCCATCATCGAGGAGACGGCGGTCACGCGCATCACCGAGCGCGGCGCCACCCGCGCCGACGATCGCATCAGCGAGGCCGGCATGGAGGACCGCAAGCGCGAGGGCTACTTCTGATGGAGCTGTTGCGCTTCGCCACCGCGGGCTCGGTCGACGACGGCAAGTCGACGCTGATCGGCCGGCTGCTCTACGACTCCAAGGCGATCTTCGAGGACCAGCTCGAGGCGGTCGAGCGCACGAGCCTGGCCCGCGGCGACGCGTACACCGACTTGGCGCTGCTCACCGACGGGCTGCGGGCGGAGCGCGAGCAGGGCATCACCATCGACGTCGCCTACCGCTACTTCGCCACCCCCAGGCGTAAGTTCATCATCGCCGACACGCCGGGGCACATCCAGTACACCCGCAACATGGTCACCGGCGCCTCGACGGCCGACCTGGCGCTGGTGCTGGTCGACGCCCGCAAGGGCGTGCTCGAGCAGTCGCGCCGGCACGCCTTCCTGGCGACGCTGCTCGGCATCCCCCACCTGGTGGTGTGCGTCAACAAGATGGACCTGGTGGGCTGGTCGCAGGAACGCTTCGAGGAGATCCGCACCGAGTTCCGCAGCTTCGCCATGCGGCTCGACGTGCACGACCTGTCCTTCATCCCCGTCTCGGCGCTGCACGGCGACAACGTCGTGGAGCGCTCGGCCAACATGGACTGGTACGAGGGCACGTCGCTACTGCACCACCTCGAAGAGACCTACATCGCCAGCGACCGCAACCTGATCGACCCCCGCTTCCCGGTGCAGTACGTGGTGCGGCCGCAGGACCAGGTCAACCACGATTTGCACGACTACCGGGGCTACGCGGGCACCGTCGCCGGCGGCGTGCTGAAGCCCGGCGACGAGGTCGTGGTGCTGCCGTCGGGCCTGACGACGACGATCGCCGCGATCGACAGCGCCGACGGACCCGTCGCCGAGGCGTTCGCCCCCATGGCGGTCACGATCCGGCTGGCCGACGACGTCGACGTGTCCCGGGGCGACATGATCTGCCGGGTCCGCAACCACCCCCATGTCGGCCAGGACCTCGAGGCGATGCTGTGCTGGCTGACGCAGGAGGGCGACCTGCGCGCCGGAGCCAAGCTCGCCATCAAGCACACCACCCGCTGGGGCCGGGCGTTGGTGAAGGACCTGCAGTACCGGCTCGACATCAACACGCTCCACCGCGACGAGGGGGCGAGCGCTCTGGCGCTCAACGAGATCGGGCGGGTGAGCCTGCGGACGACCGTGCCCCTGTTCTTCGACGAGTACCGCCGCAACCGCGCCACCGGCAGCTTCATCCTCGTCGACGAAGCCACGAACAACACCGTCGGCGCCGGCATCATCACCGGACCCACCGGGGCGGCGTGACGCCGGACGTCGTCTGGCACGCCGGATCGGTGGGCCGGACGGATCGGCCGTCGGCGGGTGCGACCGTGTGGTTCACCGGCCTCTCGGGCTCGGGCAAGTCGACGGTGGCGGCGGAGGTCGAGCGGTCGTTGGTGGCGGCCGGACGGCCCGCGTACCTGCTCGACGGCGACAACCTCAGGCACGGGCTCAACGCCGACCTGGGATTCTCGGCCGCCGATCGGACCGAGAACATCCGGCGGGTGGGCGAGGTAGCGCGGCTGTTCGCTGACGCCGGGGTGGTGGCGCTGGTGCCGGTCATCAGCCCGTACCGGGACGACCGCGACCGGGTCCGGGCCATCCACGAGGCGGTGGGGCTCCGGTTCGTCGAGGTGTTCGTCGACACCCCGCTTGAGCTGTGCGAGTCCCGCGACCCGAAGGGCCTGTACGCCCGGGCCCGTGCCGGCGAGATCGTCGGCTTCACCGGCATCGACGATCCCTACGAGGCCCCGGAGCGCCCCGAGCTGCGACTCACGCCCGCCGACGGCGATCCCGCGGCCCAGGCAGCGCTGGTGCTGGACCTCGTGGGCGTCGCTACCTGACCAGCGGCTTGTACCTGATGCGGTGGGGCTGTTCGGCCTCGGCGCCCAGCTGCTTGCGCCGCCAGGCCTCGTACTCGCTGAAGTTGCCCTCGAACCAACGCACCTGGCTGTCGCCCTCGAAGGCCAGGGTGTGCGTGGCGATGCGGTCGAGGAACCAGCGGTCGTGGCTGATGACCACCGCGCAACCCGGGAAGGCCTCGAGCGCGTCCTCGAGGGCCCGGAGCGTGTCCACATCCAGGTCGTTGGTGGGCTCGTCCAACAGCAGCACGTTGCCGCCCCGGCGCAGCATCTTGGCCAGGTGGACGCGATTGCGCTCGCCCCCCGAGAGCACGCCCACCGGTTTCTGCTGGTCGGATCCCCGGAAGTTGAACGACGCCACGTACGCTCGGCCGTTGACCTCGCGGTTGCCGACCTTCAGCAGGTCCTGGCCCCCGGTGATCTCCTGGTAGACGGTCTGCTGGGCGTCCAGCGCGTCGCGGGACTGGTCGACGTAGGCCAGCTCGACCGACGATCCGATGGCGATGGTGCCGCTGTCGGGCGTCTCGGCGCCGGTGAGGATGCGGAACAGCGTGGTCTTGCCCGCACCGTTGGGCCCGATGATCCCGACGATGCCGGCCCGGGGGAGCGAGAAGGACAGCTCGTCGATCAGCAGCCGGTCGCCGTACCCCTTGGACAGGCCGTCGACCTCGATGACCTGGTCGCCGAGGTGGGGGCCGGGCGGGATGTGGATCTGCAGCCTGTCCTGGGCGCGGTCGGCGCGCTCGGCCTCGGCCTGCAGCTTCTCGTACGCCGCCAGCCGGGCCTTGCCCTTGGCCTGGCGGGCCTTGGGTGCCATCCGGACCCACTCCAGCTCGCGCTCGAGGGTCCGCTTGCGGGTGCTGTCGGCCTTCTCCTCCTGCTCGAGGCGTGCCCGCTTCTGCTCCAGCCAGCCGGAGTAGTTGCCCTCGAACGGGTAGCCGCGGCCCCGGTCCAGCTCCAGGATCCAGCCCGCCACGTTGTCGAGGAAGTAGCGGTCGTGCGTGATGGCGACCACCGTGCCGTGGTAGTCGCGGAGGAAGCGCTCCAACCACGCCACCGACTCGGCATCGAGGTGGTTGGTGGGCTCGTCGAGCAGGAGGAGGTCGGGCCGCGACAGCAGCAGCCGGCAGAGCGCCACGCGACGTCGCTCGCCTCCGGAGAGGGTCGTGACGTCGGCATCCCCGGGCGGCAGCCGCAGGGCGTCCATGGCGACGTCGACCGTGCGTTGGAGGTCCCATGCGCCGGCGGCGTCGATCCTGGCCTCGAGGTCGGCCTGGCGGGCCCCGAGCTTTTCGTAGTCGGCGTCGGGGTCGGCCCAGCCCGACATGACGTCGTCGTATTCGGCGAGCAGCGCGGCGACCTGGCCGACGCCGTCCATCACGTTGGCCTGGACGTCCTTCGCGGCATCGAGCTGCGGCTCCTGCTCCAGCATGCCCACCGAGTACCCGGGGGTGAGCCGGGCATCGCCCGTATAGCCGTCGTCGACGCCCGCCATGATCCGCAGCAGCGACGACTTCCCGGCCCCGTTGGGGCCGAGCACGCCGATCTTGGCTCCCGGGTAGAAGGCCAGGGTGATGTCCTTCAGCACCTCCTTGTCGGGAGGGTGGAAGCGGCTCACCCGGCGCATCGTGAAGATGAACTGCGCGCTCATTGTGCGCGCCGACGGTACCGGGTCGGCGGATCAGGCCCGAATCGCGCTCAGGCAGCCCGGATGGACTGGATCTGGTCCAGGTGCACCACCACGTCGTCGTCGTCGACGACGAACCAGGCGCTGTCCTTCACGCACGACAGCAGCCGGCCGCGCCAGAGCGTGGCGGCCGTGCGGACGACGACATCGATGCCCAACAGGGGACGGAGCGCCTGGGGAGTCAGGGGACGGCGGTCGACCGCAATGCCGGGGCCCATGGTGACCTCCTGCGGAGGGGGTGTGCTCGGGTTTACACCTGCGGGTTCGGCGCCTGGTGGATACCCGGATGACGCCAAGTCGAGAATCCCTGGTCGCCGGTACCATCGATAGCCGTGGGTGACGCACCGCAATCGACCGACTCGACCACCACGCTCGGGCCCAACGCCTGGCTGGTCGACGAGATGTACGAGCAGTACCTCGACGACCCCGGCTCGGTGAGCGAGAGCTGGCGTGAGTTCTTCGCCGACTACAAGCGTGACGTCGACCAGCAGACGTCGGCCGCCAACAGGGCGGTGGCCGCTTCGCCACCGGCGGCTGCCCAGCCGGCTCCGGCGCCTGCTGCGCCGGCTCCGGCGCCAGCGACCGCACCCGCTCCCGTCAACGGGGCGCAGC
>JBKOUY010000200.1:0-20371 GCA_046723645.1 Actinomycetota bacterium
CCCTGGCCGATGGCCAGCGGTCGAGCGTCGTGCCCCGCAGCCCCAGCGTGCCGGTCTCCGCCATCAGCACCCCTGCGACCTGCTCGGCCAGCGCCGGATCGGCCAGGGCGCTGACGGTGTGGGCGGGCCGCCCCTTCTTCATGACGATCGGCGTCACCCAGGCGTCGTGAGCCCCGGCGTCGAGCAACGCGCCGATGGTGTGCGCCAGCACCTCGCCGCTGGCGTCGTCGACGTTGGTCTCGAGGAGGACCACGGGCTGGCCCGGCACCCGTCCGTGGCCGCCCGCGCCGTCGGCGCGCTCCGCATCGGTGGCCGGCGGGCCGACGACCACCTGGACGACGTTGGGCCGGCCGTCCATCTCCCGGGAGCCGGCGCCGAAGCCGGTGGCGGCGATGCGCATGGCGGGCAGCGGTCCCCACGACACGACCGTGGCGGCCAGCAGCGCCGCGCCGGTCGGGGTGGTGAGCTCGACGGGGACGTCGATCCCGTGCGTGGGCGCGCCCCGCAGCAGTGCGACCACGGCCGGCGCCGGGTTGGGGAGCAACCCGTGCGCCGAGCGGATCATCCCGGTGCCGGTCGCCACCGCGCTGGCGTGGACGGCGTCGATGCCGAGGACCTCGAGCGCGGCCGCGGTGCCCACCACGTCGACGATGGCGTCGAGCCCCCCGACCTCGTGGAAGTGGACCTGCTCTGGCGACCGCCGGTGCAGCTGCCCCTCGACATCGGCCAGCGCCCGGAACGTGCCCAGCGCCCGCCGGGCGACCCGGTCGGGCAGCCGGGCCTCCTCGACCATCCCGGTGATGTGCGACGCGGTGCGCACGACCGCCGACTCGACCACGTGCACATGCGCCTTGGTGGCGGCGATGCCGCCCCGGAGCACGGGCTCGGCCTCGAGTCGCCAGCCGTCGACCGGCAGGCGTTGCAGCAGGCCCCGGACCTCGTCGAGGTCGGCCCCGGCGTCGAGGAGCGAGCCGAGCGCCATGTCGCCCGCGATCCCCGAGAAGCAGTGGAACCAGGCCACGGTCGGGGGCGCCGAGGGGCGTAGCCGGCTCATTTGAGCATCCTGAGGACCGCGCAGGCGGCGCCGAACCCGTTGTCGATGCCGACGACGGTGAGCCCGGCGGCGCAGGACGACAGCATGGCCAGCAGCGCCGTGATGCCACCGAAGCTGGTCCCGTAGCCCGCACTGGTGGGCACGGCGACCACCGGCGCCGGCGTGATGCCGCCGACGAGGCTGGCGAGGGCGCCCTCCATGCCGGCGACAACCACGACGGCGTCGGCATCGGCCACCTCGTCGGCCGACGCCAGCAAGCGGTGGACACCGGCGACGCCGACGTCGGTCAGCCTGACCGGCTCGATGCCGTGGGCGGCGAGGGTGATCGCGCACTCGTCGGCGACGGGCAGGTCGGCCGTGCCGGCGGTGCACAGCACGACCGTCTCGGGGCGCGGGGCGGCCGGCCGCCAGCAGAGCGTGGTGCCGGTGCGCTCGCCGCCCGGGTTGCGTGCGAGGGCGGTGGCGGCCTGGTCGTCGTCGGCGCGGGTGAGCAGCACCGGGCCATCGCCTGGCGCGCCCAGGAGCTCCTCCACGATGGCAGCGCACTGCTCGGGGGTCTTGCCCGGCCCGTAGACGGCCTCGGCCATGCCCTGGCGCAGCGCCCGGTGGTGGTCGACGCGGGCGAAACCCAGGTCGGCGAACGGCAGACGCCGCAGCCGCTCCAGGGCGTCATCGGTGGTGACGGCGCCGACCTGGACGGCATCCAGCAGGCGGCGAAGGGCGGCTTCGTCCACGTGACCAGCATGCTCCCGCCCGGGTGACGAGGGCGAACCGTTCCGCTCCGATTGGAGCCCGCCCCGGATTCCGAACGTGACGGTTGACACGGGTTAGTTTGGATACTACACAAACAAATTATGGCGAACGGGACACCGGCAGGCCCGACGGGCCGGTCCTCCGGCGGCGGCAACTCGCCGTTTGCCCGCAGGGGCGCACCCCGACGCAAGGCCGTCCCCGGCGACACCCGGCTGCACAACCGCTCGCTCGTCCTCCGCACGATCTTCCGCTCGGGACCGCTCAGCCGCGCCGACCTCGCCCGCTCCACCCACCTGACCCGGGCGGCCACCTCCGAGCTGGCCGCCGAGCTGCTCGCCGAGGGGCTGGTGGAGGAGCTCGGCACCCGATCCGACCAGGGCGTGGGCAAGCCGGCAACCCTGCTGGGCCTGGTCCCCGACGCTCGCCTGACCGTCACCCTCGACCTCAGCGACGACGCCCGCTTCCGCGCCGCGCTCGTCGACCTCGGGGGCAAGGTCCTCGACCGCCGCGCGGCGGCGCGGGACGGCAGGCGCGCCGAGTCGGCCCTCGAGCTCGCCATGGAGCTGTGCGTCGACCTTGCCGCCGCCGCCGCCCGCCCCCTCCTGGGCGTCGGCGTCGGCAGCCCCGGCGTCGTCGATCCCGCCGGCATCATCCTCGAGGCCCCCAACCTCGGCTGGCACGGCGTCGACCTGTCCGCCCACCTGGTGCAGGCGGTCGCCGCCCCCATCCACGTCGCCAACGATGCCAACGCCGCCGCCCTGGGCGAGCTGGGCTTGGGCGGTCCCGCCGAGCGCAGCCTCCTCCTGGTCAAGGTCGGCCACGGTGTCGGCGCCGGGCTGGTGCTCGACGGCCATCTCGTGGTGGGGGACCGCTTCGCCGCCGGCGAGATCGGCCACGTGGTGGTCGATCCCGACGGTGCGCCCTGCGCCTGCGGCCGCATCGGATGCCTGGAGACCGCCGTGGCGGCGCCCCGCCTGCGCAGCGCCGACGATCGCGGGCGCCAGGCGGGCGGCCGGCGGCTGGGCGAGGCGCTGGCGCCGGTGGTCAGCGCCCTCAACCTGCGGGAGATCGTGCTGTCGGGCCCCCTCGACCTGCTCGACGAGTCGTTCCGGGCGGCGGCCCTCGACGCCATCCGGGCGCGGACCATGCCGGCGGTCGGCGACTACGTCGACATCCGGCTCAGCTCGCTCGGGGAGGACGACGTCCTCCTCGGCGCGGCGATGCTCGTTCTCGACCGGGAACTGGGCGTCGCATGAAAAACGCGACGGGCCGGGGGGCTCGCCGCCCAACGTTGTGGAGGACGACGTGAAAGTAAGGACACTCGCAGCGATTGGGCTCGCGGGTTCGCTCTTGTTGGCGGCCTGTGGGTCCGACGACGACGACGAAGCAACCGCCGAAGGCGAGGGCGGGGCCACGGAGGCCCCGGAGGCGCCGGCGACCGACACGGAAGCCACGTTGCGCCTCTGGCTCAACGCCAACGACACGCCGCAGCCGATGGTCGACGCCGCCATCGCAGAGTTCAACGAGACCTACCCGAACGTGACGGTGGAGCTCGAGCGGCAGCAGTGGGACGGCCTCGTGGAGCGGCTGACCAACGTGTTGCCCACCGAGGACAGCCCCGACATCTTCGAGGTGGGCAACACCCAGGCCCAGGGCTTCGAGGCCGCAGGCGCGATGGTCGACCTCACCGGGTCCAAGGAGGACCTGGGCGGCGACGACCTGCTGGACAGCCTCGTCGAGGCCGGCACCTACGACGGCAAGTTCTACGGCGTGCCGCTGTATGCCGGTGCCCGCATCGTGGTGTACCGCACCGACCTGTTCGAGAAGTCGGGGCTCGAGATCCCGACCACGCTCGACGAGTTCGTCGAGGCGGGCAAGACGTTGCAGGCCGACAACGCCGACGTGCCCAACTTCTCGGGCATCTACTTCCCGGGACGGAACTGGCACGCCATGCTGTCGTTCATCTGGGACGCCGGCGGTGACATCGCCACCCAGCAGGACGGCGAGTGGGTCGGCCAGCTCGGCTCGGAGGAGTCGGTCGCCGGCCTCGAGACGGTCCAGGACATCATGCAGAACGCCAACCAGGCTGCGCCCGACACCGACGATGCCAACGACTTCGTCGACTTCTGCAACGGCGAGATCGGCATGCTGATGGCCCCGGGTTGGAAGCCCGGCCAGCTGCTCGACCCCGAGCAGGGGTGCCCGGACACCATGGGCGACAAGATCGGTGCCTTCGCGCTGCCCGGCAGCGACGGTGAGGTGGCCCCGGTGTTCCTCGGCGGCTCCAACCTGGCCATCAACACCAACAGCGAGAACCCCGAGCTGGCGCTCGAGTTCCTGAAGGTGCTGACGGGCGACAACTTCCAGACGGCCTACGGCGAGAACGGGCTGATCCCGGCGCGCAAGTCGCTGCTGGACTCGGTGACGGCCGCCGCCGACGCCGCGCCCGTCGTCCAGGCGGCCGCCGAGGCCCAGGCCGAGGCCGCAGGTGGGAACACGCGCTTCGTTCCGGCCAGCGAGTTCTGGGCCGAGGTGGAGGGCCAGCAGATCCTCCACGACATGGGCACCGCCATCTCCAGCGGCGCCGACGTGCAGGAGGAAGCCGATCGCGCCGACGCCGCTATCGAAGAGATCCTCAACGGCAACTGAGCCGCTGATCCGCTGAGGGACCTCAGGAGCTGCGCTCATGACCGTGTTACTGCCCCCGCCCGAGTCCGCCGTCGAGGCGGCCCGGGCGGGCGGTAGCCGGTCGGGGGGCCGCCGGGGCGGGTGGCTGCGCCGGCGGCCCCGCCCCATGCCCTACGTCCTGCTGGTGCCGGCGATCGCCGCCATCGGGGTCGGCATGGGGTACCCCCTGTACCGGCTGGCAGTCATGTCCACGCAGGAGTACGGCCTGCGCCAGCAGTTCGGTACCGCACCCCCAGAGTCGGTCGGCCTGGCCAACTACCGCGAGCTGTTCGGCGACGCGTACTTCTGGGAAGTCCTGCGCCGCTCGGTGGCGTTCTGCCTCGTGAACGTCGGGCTGACGATCGCGCTGGGCACGCTGGTGGCGCTGTTGCTCACCCGGCTGGGCAAGGGCATGCGGATCGCGGTCAGCTCGGCGCTGCTGTGCGCATGGGCGGTGCCGGCGCTCTCGGCCAGCGTTATCTGGCAGTGGATCTTCGACCCCCGCTACGGCGTGGTGAACTGGGTCCTCACCCGCCTGGGCGGCGACTTCGAGGGCCACTCGTGGCTGTCGGAGCCGCTGTCCTTCTACTTTGTCGCCACGCTGATCGTGGTCTGGATGGGCGTCCCCTTCATCGCGCTCACCGTCTACGCCGGCATGACCCAGATCCCCGGCGAGGTCATGGAGGCGGCCTCGATCGACGGCGCCGGGGCGTGGCAGCGGTTCCGCGACGTCACCTGGCCCAGCCTCCGCCCCCTGTTCGTGGTGCTCATCGCGCTGAGCACCTTGTGGGACCTGCGGGTCTTCACCCAGATCTTCGTGCTGCAGCAGGCGGGCAGCGTCACCCGCGAGACCAACCTGCTCGGGACCTACGCGTACCGCGTCTCGGTGGGTGCCAACGACTTCGACATCGGCGCCACGATCGCGATCGTCATGGTCGGCCTCACGCTGCTGTTGACCCTGTTCTACCTGCGCAACATGTTCCGCCAGGAGGAACTATGACCGACGCTTCGGTGCACCCGTCGGTGGTGGTGCCGGTGCCCGGCGGGGTCGTCGGCGACACGATCGCGCCCGAGCTGGCGGCGGACGCGACATCGGAGGCCGCGGTCAGGCGGCGCCGGGTCCGCGCCCACCGGGTCATCCTCAACCTCGCCGGGATCGTGGTGATCGCGCTGGCGGCGTTCCCCGTCTACTGGATGATCAACACGTCGTTCCGCACCAACCTCGACATCCGCAGCGATCCCGAGGTGCTACCGGTGCACGGCACGCTGGCCAACTACCGCGCGGTGTTCGAGCGCGACTTCTTCTGGACCGCCTTCCGCAACAGCATCATGGTCACGCTGCTCACGGTGGCCCTGGCGCTGTTCACGGCCTTCCTCGCCGCCCTGGCCATCTCGCGGTTCCGCTTCCGGGGCCGGGTCGCCTTCCTGGTGCTGATCCTGATCGTCCAGATGGTGCCGGCCGAGGCGCTCATGATCTCCCTGGTGAAGGTCCTCGAAGGCTGGCACCTCCGCAACTCGATCCTCGGGCTCACCATCGCGTACCTGGCCTTCGTGCTGCCGTTCACGGTGTGGACGCTGCGCGGCTTCGTCTCGGGCGTGCCCAAGGAGCTCGAGGAGGCCGCCATGGTCGACGGTGCCAGCCGGCTGCGGGCGTTCTTCACCGTCACATTGCCGCTGGTGGCGCCCGGCCTGGTGGCCACCGGCATCTTCGCCTTCATCCAGGCGTGGAACGAGTTCACCTACGCCCTCGTGATCATGGACCGTCCGTCGAAGCAGACCCTGCCGGTCTGGATCCAGTTCTTCAACGAGGGCGAGCGGGGCACGAACTGGGGCGGCGTCATGGCGGCCTCGACGCTCATCACCATCCCGGTGATCGTCTTCTTCCTCATGGTGCAGCGCCGGGTCGTGGCCGGCATGACCGCCGGGGCGGTGAAGGGATGAACGCCGAGGCGCTGTCGCGGGCCGCGGCCGCCACGCTGCTGGCCTCGTTCCCGGGGGGCCGGGTGCCGCCGTGGCTGCTCGACCGGATCGCCGACGGGCTCGGTGGCGTGTGCCTCTACGGCTCGAACCGCGGGGCCGACACGTCGGCCGTGGCGGCGACGATCCACGACGCGCGCCCGGGCGCCCTGGTCGCGCTGGACGAGGAGGGCGGCGACGTCACACGTCTCGAGGCCGCCACTGGCAGTTCGGTGCCCGGCAACGCCGCCCTCGGCGCGGTCGACGACCTCGATCTCACCCGCGCCGTGGCTGCGGCGCTCGGCGACGCACTGCGCAGCGCGGGGATCGACCTCGACCTGGCGCCCTGCGCCGACGTCAACGCGGACGCGGCCAACCCGGTGATCGGCGTGCGGTCGTTCGGCTCCGACCCGGGGCTGGTCGCTCGCCACACGGCGGCGTTCGTCGACGGCCTGCAGGGGGCCGGCGTGGCGGCGTGCGTCAAGCACTTCCCTGGCCACGGTGCCGTGGATGCCGACTCGCACCTCGAGCTGCCCACGCTCCCGGCGCCCGTCGAGCTCCTGCGGAGCCGGGAGCTGGTGCCGTTCCGGACCGCCATAGACGCCGGCGCCGCGGCCGTCATGACCGGCCACCTCCGGGTGCCGGCGCTCGGTGACGATCCGGCCACCGTGAGCCACGACATCCTCACCGGCCTGCTGCGCCACGCGCTGGGCTTCACCGGCGCCGTCGTCACGGACGCCCTGGACATGGCCGGCATCGGCGGGCCCGCCCAGATCCCGGCGAACGTGGTGCGGGCCGTGGCCGCCGGCGCCGACCTGTGCTGCCTGGGACCGGACAACACCGCCGGGCTCGTCGACGCCTGCACCTCGGCGCTCGTCGGGGCCGTCGCACACGGTGCGCTGCCGGAGGCCCGGCTCCTCGACGCCGCCGCCCGGGTCACCGCCCTCCGGCCCGACCCCCACCCGCCGCCCCGTGATGGCGTCGGTCTCACGACCGACTCGTCGCTGGTCCTGCCGCGGGATCGGTGGCCAGAACAACCAGTTCCGCGGCAGGTTTCAGCGCTGGGTGCCGTCGGCGCCGAGGCCGCCCGGCGGGCTCTGCGCATAGAGGGCGAGCTCCCGCCGGTGCTGTCCGGCGCCCACGTGGTGGAGCTCGAGCGCCCCACCAACATCGCCGCCGGCACGGTCCCCTGGGGCCTCGCCGGCCCGCTGGCCGCCGCCGACCCGACCACCACCGCCCAGCGGCTGGACGAGTCGGCCGGCACCGACGCCGTGGACGCCGCCCTTGCCACGGCCGCCCGGCGTCCGTTGGTGATCGTGGTCCGTGATCCGCAGCGCCGCCCGGCGCAGGCGGCGCGGCTGCAGACCCTGATCGCCGCCCGACCCGACGCCATCGTCGTCGACATGGGCTGGCCCGCCGTCGACCGGCCGCCCGAATCGGCGGCCAGGATCGTCACCTTCGGCGCCTCGCGCGCGAGCGGGGAGGCGGCAGCTGCCATCCTGGTCGGCGCCGGGGCCGCAGTCCCCAGGAGGATCACCCGTGGCTGACATCGCCATCCACGGCGCCACCAAGGTCTACGACGGCGGCGCGGTGCCGGCCGTCGACGCCGTCGACCTCGACATCGCCGACGGCGAGCTGCTGGTCCTCGTGGGCCCATCGGGATGCGGCAAGTCCACGCTGTTGCGCATGATTGCCGGCCTCGAGGAGGTGACCGACGGCTCGATCTCCATCGGTGGTCGCGACGTCACCCACCTCGCGCCCAAGGACCGCGACGTCGCCATGGTGTTCCAGAGCTACGCGCTCTACCCGCACATGACGGTCCGCAGGAACATCGGCTACCCGCTGAAGCTCGCCAAGACCCCCAAGGACGAGATCGACCGCCGCGTCGAGGAGACCGCCGAGCTGCTGCAGCTGACCGACGAGCTCGAGCGCCGCCCCGCCCAGCTGTCCGGCGGGCAGCGCCAGCGGGTGGCGATGGGGCGCGCGATCGTCCGTCACCCGCGGGCGTTTCTCATGGACGAGCCACTCTCGAACCTGGACGCCAAGCTGCGCGTCGAGATGCGGGCCGAGATCGCTCGGCTGCAGCGAGAGCTGGCGGTCACCACCGTGTACGTGACCCACGACCAGGTCGAGGCCATGACGATGGGCACCCGCGTCGCCGTGCTTCAGAGGGGCCGGCTCCAGCAGGTCGCGACGCCCCAGCGGCTCTACGACGAGCCGGACAACCTGTTCGTCGCCACGTTCATCGGGTCGCCGGCCATGAACCTGTTCCCGGGCCTCGTCGAAGCCGCCCGGGGCGCCGACGGCACCGACGCCGGGCTCACGCTCCGCTCGGGCCAGCACCGCCTGGCGCTCGACAAGGGCACCCTGGCCCGGCACGCCGCGCTGCCGGACATGGTGGGGCGGCCCGTCGTCATCGGCATCCGCCCCGAGGGCCTGGCCGACGTGGCACTGGAGCCGGGCGTCCCGGCCGATCGGGTGATCGAGGCGACCGTCGACCTGGTGGAGTCGCTGGGCGCCGAGCTGATCGTGCACGTCACCGTCGCCGACCCCGCCGGCCCGGGGCCGGAGCCCGCGTCGGACGCCTGGCGCCAGGTCATGGCGCGGCGGGGGCGGGCGGTCGCGCGCCTGAGCACCCGCAGCCGCCTATCCGCAGGCGACGTGGTGAAGCTGGGAGTCGACACCTCGCGGCTCCACCTGTTCGACGCCGAGACGGGTGCCTCGCTCCGAACCGCCGGCGCGGCTTGAGTTGGTTCCGTGTCCGATCTGCTTCTCGCCGGCCTCGACATCGGCGGCACCAAGACGCTGGCGGTGGCGGTCTCCGTCCCGGCGGCCGTTGTCGCCGGCGCCCCGGACGTGGTCGAGAGCTCGATCGTGGCCACGGTGCGCCGCGCTACCCGCGGGGGACCGGACGAGGTCCGGAGCTCGGTCGCCGAGACGCTCGCGGATCTCGCACGCGCCGCCGGCGTGTCCCTCGACGGGTTCGCCGCCGTCGGCGTGGGGGTTCCCGGCCTCGTGGACCGCGAGGCCGGGACCGTGCGCCACGCGGTCAACCTTGGCCTCGGCGACGAGCCACTGGCGCTCGCCGATCACGTCGGCGACCTGGCGCGGGCGCCGGTGGTGGTCGACAACGACGTCAACGTCGCCGCCGTCGGCGCCGCCTCCGCACTCGGCTGCCCGGGCGACCTCGCCTATCTGAGCGTGGGGACGGGCGTCGCCGCCGGCTTCGTGCTCGGCGGCCGCATCCGCCAGGGCGCCCACGGCGCCGCCGGTGAGATCGGCCACCTGCCGGTGGACCCCAACGGTCCGCTGTGCGAATGCGGGCAGCGGGGCTGCCTCGAGGCGGTCGCCTCGGGAACCGCGATCGCCAAGCGCTGGCCGTCGGCCGGGGGCGCGGCGTCGGCGGCGTCGGCGCTGCTGGCCGCCGCGGCGGCCGGGGACGGCGTGGCGGCCGAGGTGCGCGACGAGGTGGCGGCGTACCTGGCGGGCGCCGTCGCGCTCATCGCCCAGACGATCGACCCGCAGATCATCGTGCTGGGCGGCGGTGTGGCCGAAGCCGGCGAGCCGTTGCTCGACGCGGTCGTGGACGCACTGCATGCCCGCGCCGAGAGGTCGCCGGTCCTCGCCGCGCTCGACCTGGCCGGCCGCGTCGCCCTGGTGCCGGAGGGGGTGCCGGCGGGCGCGTTGGGAGCAGCCCTGCTGGCGCGGGCGCACATCGCCGCACACAGTGGTGGCTCCGCACCTGACAGTGCTGGCGACGGGATGCGGGGCCGGGCGATGGAGCCTCGCCGGGCAAGACTGTGACCATACGAACGCCCGGTGGCCTGGTCGTTTCCGGCGGAAATGTTCTGACAGCGAACGGATGGGCGGCTTGTGACGTGTTCCTGGCAGAAGGCCGCATCGTCAGCGCCGGTCCCGACGTTCGCACTAGCGGGACAGGAGGCGGTGGACAAGGCGAACCGACGGAGGTTGGTACGGCCGGTGCCGGGGCCGAGCGTGCCGTCCTCCGACTGTTCACCTCGAACGAAACCGTGGAGGTCGCCGGGGGAGAGGCCCCGGCGGCCCGCGGTGACCCATCACCAGCGACGTGGCCCCGCCTGGATGCGGCCGGGCTGCTGGTCGTTCCTGGGTTCGTCGACCTCCAGTGCAACGGCGCCGCGGGCGTGGACATCAGCACCGAGCCCGAGCGCCTGTGGGAGGTCGCGGCGGCGCTGCCGCGCTGGGGCGTCACCGCCTGGCTGCCGACCATCGTGACGTCCCCGGCGTACATCCGGACCCGGGCGCTGGCGGCGCTGCGTTCGGGTCCGCCCGGCGGGGCCTCGGTGCCACCCTTGGCCACGCCCCTGGGGCTCCACTTCGAGGGGCCGTTCCTGGCGCCCGAGCGCCGGGGCGCGCATCCAGCGGAGCAGCTGCAACCGGCCGATCCGGCGCTGGTTGCCGACGAGGGATGGACCCGAGAGTCCGGCGTGGCGCTGGTCACGCTCGCGCCCGAGCTGCGCCGGGCGCTGGACGTCGTCCGCCACCTGGTCGCGGCCGGGGTGGTGGTGTCGGCGGGCCACTCGTCCGCGAGCGCCGAGCAGGCCACGGCCGCCGTCGACGCCGGGGTCACTGCGGTGACGCACCTCTTCAACGCGATGGCTCCACTCCATCATCGCGACCCCGGGCTCGTCGGCGTCGCGCTGACCGACGAGCGCCTCCGCGTGGGCGCGATCGCCGACGGTCTGCACCTGCACCCGGCCGCCGTGGCGCTGGCGGCTCGTGCGCTCGGGGGGCGACTGTGCCTGGTCACCGACGCAGTGGCAGCCCTCGGCATGCCGGCGGGTCGGGTGCCGCTGGGGGCCCTGGAGGCGTTCGCCACCGACAACGGTGTGCGGTTGGCGGACGGGACGCTCGCGGGCTCCGACCTGTCGTTGGATCTGGCGGTGCGCAACCTGATGGCGTTCGCCGGGGTGGCCCTGCCCGCGGCGGTGGCGGCCGTGACCACGTCGCCGGCGGCGCTGCTGGGCCTCGACGACCGCGGCACGATCAGCCCCGGGGCGGTCGGTGACCTCGTGGTGCTGGACCCCGCCGGTCAAGTCGTCGCTACGGTCATCGGCGGCCACGTGGCGTTCGACCGGCGCACATCGTCCCCCCAAGACACGAACATGCGGCAGTTGGAGCCGCCATGACGTCCCTAATCACCGCGGGATGGGGGTACGGCCGCTCGTGGAGGTCGTGATCGTCGGTGGTCCCGGCGAGGCCGGTGAGCTGGTCGGCGGCGCCATCGCCGCGCTCGTGGCCGGCAAACGCGGCGCGGTGCTGGGCCTGGCGACGGGCACCTCGCCGCTCCCCGTCTACCGCAATCTCGCGGGCCGCCACGCCGCCGGGGGGCTGAGCCTGGGCGATGCGAACGCCTTCCTGCTGGACGAGTACGTGGGCCTACCCGCCGGACACCCCCAGTCGTACCGGTCGTACATCGGCCGGGAGCTGGAGGCGCACGTCGACTTCGCACCCGGGGCAGTTCGCGGTCCCGACGTCCACGCCGACGACCTGCTGGCGGCCTGCGACGCCTACGAGGCGACGCTCCGCGACGCCGGCGGCGTCGACATCCAGCTGCTGGGGATCGGCAGCGACGGGCACATCGGCTTCAACGAGCCAGGGTCGTCACTCGCCTCGCGCACCCGCATCAAGACCCTCACCGAACAGACGCGCCGGGACAACGCGCGCTTCTTCGCGGCGCTCGACGAGGTCCCGCGCCACGTCGTCACGCAGGGGGTGGGCACGATCCTCGAGGCTCGCCACCTCGTGCTTTTGGCGTTCGGGGCCGCCAAGGCGGTGGCGGTGGCCGCGGCGGTCGAGGGTCCGGTCACGGCCATGGTCCCCGCCTCGGCGCTCCAGCTCCATCCCCACGCCACGGTGGTGGCAGACCCCGCCGCCGCGGCCCGGTTACGCCTCGCCGACTACTACCGCGAGACGTGGGCCCACAAGCCGCTGTGGCAGGGCCTGTGACGGGCGCTGTCGCCCGCCGCGGCGCTCCGGCGTTTTCAGGCGAGGAACTCGATCAGCCGGCGAGCCGTCTCGTCGGGCGCCTCCTCGGGGATGAAATGCCCCGCCGAGATCGGGCCGCCCTCGACGTCGTCGGCCCACGTCTTCCACACCTCTAGCGGCTGGTACCAGCGACCCAGCGGGCCGGTGTCGCTCCAGAGCACGAGCGTCGGGCACGCGATCCGGCGCCTGCCTCGGTCGGCCTCGTCGTATAGGCGGTCGAGCGTGGAGGATGCCCGGTACTCCTCGCAGATCGCGTGGACCGTGGCGGGATCGCCGAACTTGGCGATGTACTCGGCGCGAACCTCAGGTGGGAAGGCGTCTCGATCCGACCACCAGTCGAGCATGTGATTGACGATGACCTCGGGCGCCTGGGAGATCAGCCGCTCGGGCACCGGCTCCTCGGACGACAGGAACAGCCAGACCCAGAAGCCCCGGACGAAGTCGATGTCCGCCTGGCTGAACGTGTCGGCCGTGGGGACGACGTCGAGTACGGCGAGGCGGTCGGTGACGTCCGGGTGGTCGAGCGCCAACCGGTAGGCGCAGCGCGCACCACGGTCGTGGCCGACGACGCCGAACCGTTCGTGACCCAGCGACGCCATGACCTCGACCTGGTCGCGCGCGATCTCCCGCATGCTGTAGGGCGCATGGTCCGGCGTGCTCGGCGGTGTTCCGCTGTCGCCGTAGCCGCGCAGGTCGGTGGCCACCACGGCGAGGCGCTCCGCCAGGCGTGGCGCCACCCGGTGCCACATGAGGTGGGTCTCCGGGATGCCGTGCAGCAGCAGGACCGGCGGACCCTCGCCGCCCCGGCGACCATGGATCGTCGTGCCGGTGGTGGCGATGTCGAATTCCTGAAAGCCGTCGAACACGGGTCACCTCCCTGACCCAATGGGCCGTTGCCTCGGCCCTTCCCCGCAATGGCACCGGCTACGCACCGGCGAACCGCTTCGCGTCAACGCGGGCCGGCTCGGTACCATCGCCGGCCATGCAATCCGGCCACGATCCGGGATCGCCGCTGCGCATCGGCTTCCTCGGGCCCGAGGGAACCTTCACCGAGCAAGCCCTCGTGTCGCAGGCCGACCTGGCGGGGCACCGGCTGGTGGCACTGCCATCGATCCCCGACGTGCTCAACGCCGCGGAGGAGGGTCGGGTCGACCTCGGCTTCGTCGGCATCGAGAACTCGATCGAGGGCGCCGTCACCGTCACCGTCGATGCGCTGGCGTTCGAGACCGATCTGCTCATCCAGCGCGAGGTCGTGATGGGCGTGCAGATGAACCTGCTGGCGCCGAGCGGCGTCGCACTGTCCGACGTGCGCCGGGTGCTGTCCATGCCCGTGGCCACGGCGCAGTGCCGGGCGTTCCTGCATCGCGAGCTGCCCGGCGCGGTCACCGTCGCCACGCCGTCGACGGCGGAGGCAGCCCAGCTCGTGGCGGGCGCCGAGCACGACGGCCACACCGCCGCCGTCGCCCCGGCGGTGGCGGCCAAGGTCTACGGCCTCGAGGTGCTGTCCACCGACATCGAGGACCATCCCGACAACGCCACCCGGTTCGTGGTCGTCGCGCGGGAGGGCATCCCGGCACCCTCCGGTCACGACAAGACCTCGATCGTGGTGTTCCAGCGCCACGACCGTCCGGGCTCGCTGCTCACGATCCTCCAGGAGTTCGCCGCCCGCTCGATCAACCTGACCAAGCTCGAGTCGCGCCCCACCAAGAAGGGGCTCGGCAACTACTGCTTCCTCATCGACCTCGAGGGCCACGTCGGCGACGAGCTGGTGGCGGACTGCCTGCGCGACCTGCGCTCCAAGGTGGAGGACGTGAAGTTCCTCGGCTCCTACCCGGCCGCCGGCGAGCACGGCCCGGCCCGGCGCCGCGAGGCCGAGGCCCGCTGGCGTGCCGCCAGCGAGTGGGTCGACGGGCTGCGACGGTCCATCCGGTAGCCGCTCGGGCCGGCCGGCGGCCTGGGGAACCCGCGGTACCGCGGGCGGTACCCTGCCTCGTCGTTGGAGCGGTGGCCGAGTGGACGAAGGCGGCAGTCTTGAAAACTGCTGACCCTCCGGGGTCCGTGGGTTCGAATCCCACCCGCTCCGCACGGCGACCGCCCGACTACCAGGTTTGCCACCGTATGTGGGGGTAGCGAGGGCTAACGAACGGTGGCCGATGGGTCGGGCGGGAGGCGAATGATGCGCGCAGTGACCTGGCAAGGCTTCGAGGATGTGCGGGTGGAGGAGGTCGCCGACCCCCGCATCGAGGAGCCGACAGATGCGGTGGTGGAGATCACGTCGACGGCGATTTGTGGCTCCGACCTGCACCTGTACCGCCCTTTGACGCCCTTCATGGAGCCGGGCGACATCCTGGGCCATGAGCCCATCGGACGGGTGGTCGAGGTCGGCGCGGAGGTCCAGAACCTGGCACCCGGCGACAGGGTGGTGGTGCCGTTCAACATCGCGTGCGGGTCCTGCTGGATGTGCGACCGCCAGCTCTACGCCCAGTGCGAGACCACGCAGGTCCACGAGTACGGGAAGGGCGCCGCCCTCTTCGGCTACACCAAGCTCTACGGCCACCTGCCCGGGGCGCAGGCCGAGCTGCTGCGGGTGCCCCAGGCCCAGTTCGGGCCGGTCAAGGTGCCCGAGGGGCCGCCCGACGAGCACTTCTTGTTCCTGTCCGACGTGCTGCCGACGGCGTGGCAGGCGGTGGTGTTCGCCGACGTCCCGGCGGGCGGGTCCCTCGCCGTGCTCGGCCTCGGACCCATCGGCCAGATGGCGTGCCGCATCGCCCGCCACCTGGGGATCGAGGACGTGGTCGGGGTCGACCTGGTGCCCGAGCGCGTGGCGATGGCGGCCCGGCACGGCGCCCGCACGATCGACGCCGGCACCGTGGGGGACGTCGCTGGGGCGCTGCGGGAGCTGACCGGCGGCCGCGGGCCTGACTCGGTGATCGACGCGGTGGGGATGGAGGCCCACGGCGCACCCGTGGCCGGCGCCATGCAGCGGGCCGCTGCGGCACTGCCGAGGGCGGTGAGCCAGAAGCTGGCCACGGTGGCAGGAGTCGACCGGTTGACCGCGCTCCGCACCGCAATCGACGCCGTACGGCGGGGCGGAACCCTGTCGCTCATCGGCGTGTACGGCGGCGCCGCGGACCCGCTGCCGATGCTCGATCTCTTCGACAAGGGCGTGCAGCTACGCATGGGCCAGGCTCACGTGAAGCGCTGGGTGCCCGAGATCCTGCGCGTGCTGGAGGCCGGCGACAACGCCCTCGGCCTCGACGACTTCGTCACCCACCGCCTGCGCCTCGACGAGGCGCCGATCGCCTACAAGACGTTCCAGGCCAAGCACGACGGCGCCATCAAGGTCGTCCTGGCGCCCTGACCTACGACGGGGCCCCACTCACCGGATCGTGCGGCTGAGCGCCGAGGCTGCCGAACGCCCTGATCCAGAGACCGCTCGGGGGCTGACCGACCGTGGAGGCGGCATCGGGGCCCCCATCCCGCCTGATCACCGGATCTCGGCGTTGCCGGGGGGTGGAGCGGGTAGACGGTCGTCATGATCGCGAGCGTCCTCGGCCGGATGACGCTGCCCATGCGCTCCGTCGACGAGGTCGAGACCGACGAGACCGAGTTGGAGCGGTGCCAGCGCAACTTCTCCGAGCTGCTCCAGGAGCTCCGGGTGGTCCAGGCGGGCGTGCAGATCCTGTTCGCCTTCCTGTTGACGCTGGCCTTCAGCCGGCGGCTCGCAGGCGCGGACTCGTTCCTGCGGGGCACCTACGTGGTGGCGCTCTTGTCGGCGGGGGCGTCCTCGGCGTTGCTGATCGCTCCGGTGGCCCAGCACCGGTTGCTGTTCCGCCTCGGCCGCAAGCCCTACCTCGTGCGGTCTGCGCACCGGATGGCGTCGGCCGGGCTCGCCGTCCTGCTGTTGTCGATGGTGAGCTCGGTGCTGCTGGCGATCGACGCCGTGCTGCCCCGGCCGGCGGCGATCGCGATCGCCATCGTGGTCGGCGGTTGGTTTCTCATGCTGTGGTTGATCGCCCCGTGGTGGGAGCTCCGGGCGGACGAGCAGCGTCGCCGCCGGCCCACACCATGAATGCCGTCGGCGACTGACAGGGACGCCGCGGTCAGACGCGGCGTTCCTCGGTCGGGAGGCGGTCGGGCCGGTCTTCGTGGGAGCGGTCGGGGAAGCGGCGCTCGGCTTCCTCGACGTCGCCGTCGGTCTCCTCGAGCAGGTCGTCGACGACCTCCTCGTCGGCGCTGACCTGCTGGCCCAGCCAGTCGTCAACGGTGCTGTTCGGCGGCTCGATGATCTTGTCGTCATCCTGGTGTTGGGCATCGCTCATGCCTGCCTCCTACCCGAATCGCGGGCTTGAACCCGCGCGCGGTGACCACCATGAGCGCACATGCACGAGTAGCCACCGCCTGCCGGGGTAGTTGCGTGTGGACCCCGAGGAGAACCCATGGTCGCCACCGCAGCAGACGTCGTCACCACGGGGCCCGACGAGTCGAAGAGGCCGCCCAGTTGGTGGTTGACACCTATGGCGAGCCGCACGAGATAACCGAGTCCCAGCTCGCCTGGCACAAGGTCGGGCCGTGGAAGCGGATCGTGGCAACCAAGGCCTACTACGAGCACGCCTTCCCCACCCGCACATCGACTCCGTCGAGTCGTTCATCGACTACAGGTTCCGTCCGACCGGATCAGCGCCATCGCCGACTTCGACGGCAGCGTCATCGTCGAGCGGACGGCCGGCGAGGTATCGGCCCGTTGCCACGACGAGCAGGCCAACTTCCTGGCCCTCAACCTGGCCCACGACATCATCACCGGCGCTCGGACAGTGCAGGAGGCACGCGAGTACTACGGCGCGGAGTTCCTCGATGCCCGGCGCAAGAAGCCGACGCCCTACATGGAACGGCTGCGGTTCGACGCGCCGGCTGGCGGGACCGCAGACCCCGACGTGCCGATCATCTCGGACGAGGAGTTAGAGCGGGCAGCGAAGGAAGGCGAATCGGGCTAGCGCCCCTCGTCGGCGAGCTGACGCAACGTCGCCCGGTGGCCGGCGTCGAGAAGAGGCATCCCTTCGGCCTGGCGATCCTGCCTTGACCGCTTGGTCAAGGTGGTGTTTGGCTGGTCGCTGACGCCCATGTCAGCCACGAGGGGGAACGCGATGCATGACCTCGTCATCCGCAACGGGACGGTGGTCGACGGGTCCGGGGGCCCGGCCCGCGTCCCGCGCACTGCGGACATCGCCGTCGACGGCGACCGCATCAGCGCGGTCGGCCCCGACGTCGGACCCGGGCGGCGCGAGATCGACGCCGACGGGCGTCTGGTCACGCCGGGCTTCGTCGACATCCACACTCACTACGACGGCCAGGCCACCTGGGATCCCGAGATCAGCCCGTCGAGCTGGCACGGCGTCACCACCATCGTCATGGGCAACTGCGGCGTCGGCTTCGCGCCCGCCGACCCGGCCAAGCGGGCGTGGCTGATCCAGCTCATGGAGGGCGTCGAGGACATCCCCGGGACCGCCCTCGCGGAGGGCATGAGCTGGAACTGGGAGACGTTCCCTGAGTACCTCGACGAGCTCGACCGCATGGCTCGTGTGCTCGACGTGAGCGCGCTCGTCCCCCATGGTGCCGTGCGGGCGTATGTGATGGGCGACCGCGGCGGCCGGAACGCCGAGGCGACACCCGACGAGATCGAGGCAATGGCCAAGGTCGTGCGCGAGGCGGTCGAGGCCGGGGCGGTCGGTTTCTCGACGACCCGCACGCTGCTGCATCGCGCCAAGGACGGCGAGCTGGCGGCCGGCACCACCGCCAGCGCCGATGAGCTGGTCGGCATCGGCCGGGCGCTCGGCGATGCCGGCGCCGGCGTGTTCGAGCTGGCCAGCGACATGTTCGATCCCGAGGGCGAGTTCGCCTGGATGCGGACGATCGCCCACGAGACCGGCCGCCCGGTCACGTTCAACTGCCTGCAGGACGACCTCCGCCCCGAGCACTGGCGCCAGCTGGTGGAGCTGGCCGACGAGGCCACGGCCGACGGCGCCCGGATCGTCCCCCAGGTGGCCGGTCGCCCCGCCTCGGTGTTGTTCGGCTGGGACTCGACCGCTCATCCGTTCGTGTTCCACCAGACTTGGCGGACGGTTGCCGACCTGCCCCGCGCCGACCGCCAAGCCCGCCTGGGCGACCCCGAGGTGCGCCGGGCGATGGTCACCGAACGCGTCGAGGTGTCGGGCCTCGCCGCGTTCATCACGTCGGCCTGGCACAAGCTGTTCCCGCTGGGCGACCCGCCCGAGTACGAGCCGGGACCCGAGCGCAGCGTGCAGGCCATCGCCGCCCGCGAGGGCCGAACGCCCCAGGAGGTCACCTACGACCTGATGATGGCGGACGACGGCCGCGGGCTCCTGTACATCCCGCTGCTGGGCTACGCGCACGGTGACTTCGACGCCCTCCACGAGATGCTCGTGCATCCGGGCTCGGTGCTCGGGCTGGGCGACGGGGGTGCCCACTGCGGCCTGCTGTGTGACGCGTCGCTCCCCACGTACATGCTCACGCACTGGGTCCGCGACCGCTCGCGGGGCGCCCGCCTGGGGCTGGAGCAGGCCGTGCACATGCAGACTCGCAGCACGGCCAGCCTCTATGGCTTCGACGATCGCGGCCTGCTGGCGCCGGGCTACCTCGCCGACCTCAACGTCATCGACCTCGACGCCTTGGCCATCGACGCACCCACCATGGTCTACGACCTGCCCGCCGGCGGGCGCCGGCTGGTCCAGCGGGCCCGGGGCTACGGCGTCACGGTCAAGCGCGGTGTGGTCGTGCGCGAGAACGACAAGTCCACGGGCGAGCGCCCCGGCGTCCTGCTGCGCGGGGCGCAGCCCGCTCCCTCGGTGTAGCCGATCCCGACGAACGCCGCGGCGGTGAGTTCGGGCCGCGGGGAGGTTCCGACGGCGCGGCCCGGCCAGACTCCGCGTCTGGTCACGGAGGCCCGGT
Source organism: Actinomycetota bacterium (assembly GCA_046723645.1). Classification (GTDB taxonomy): domain Bacteria; phylum Actinomycetota; class Acidimicrobiia; order Acidimicrobiales; family VFJN01; genus DASQUK01. Next base: position 19,424 of record JBKOUY010000200.1, read on the forward strand.
TCCGAGGCCGTGCCGGATCGCGTAGGCAGCGGCCTGTGTCCGGTTCGTCACGCCGAGCTTCCGGTACAGGTTGCCGAGGTGTCGTTCCACGGTCTTGACGGACGTGAACAGGCGCTCGCCTATCTCCTGGTTGCTGCGGCCCTCAGCCAGCAGCCTGAGGATGTCTGTCTCACGAGGGCTGAGACCGAGGCGGTCCCCGTCGTCGGCAGCGGCGTCGGAGGCCGCGCCGGCGCCTGCGAGCAACCTGCGAGCCAACACGACGGCCTCGGGCATGGTCAGGAGGTGTCCCTCGCGCCGGGCGCCATCGAGGTCGACGAATGGCGGCGCGTCGGCGAAGGCACGCTCGGTGCGGGCCAGGCCCTCGCGCTCCCACGGTCGGTGGTCCTGGCCGACCTGGTTCCTCAGCTCGGAGGCAGCACCGACCAGGCGGCCGGCGTCTAACAGGTCACCCCGGACGACGAGCACGGCGGCGGTGGCCGCCAATGCGTGCGCGGTGCACCCTGGGTTGTCCATATCGGAGAAGATCGTCAACGCCTCGTCCAGTGGGCCGACCGCTTCAGCTGGGTCACCGGCCTCGAGCTGGATGAGCGCCCGGCCCTCGAGGCAATGGCCGAGCCCGAACGGCGCTCCCAACTTGCGGAACAACGTCTCCGAGCGGTCGGCCCGGGCGAACGCCGTGCGACTGTCGGCGGCGAGGAGCGAGGCCGGCCACAGGCCCTACGCGAGCCCGAAGTCGTCGTCCAGCTCGTCAAACACGGCGAGGCCCTCGTCGAATATCGACGCGACCTCGCGGCGCTCGCCTTCGGCAGTCCACAGCGCCATGGCCTCGATGTAGCGGGTCCAGGCGCGGAGGCGGACGTCGCCCAACGTCGTGAACGCCTCAGCGGCCGCCGTGGCGTGTTCGATGGATTCCCGAGCGTTCCCGATCTCGAAGGCAAGGTTGCCCAG
>JBKOUY010000116.1:0-17571 GCA_046723645.1 Actinomycetota bacterium
GCGGCCGAGGACAACATCCAGGTCGCCAACGCCTCGACCGCCGGGCAGTACTTCCACCTGCTGCGCCGCCAGGTGCGGCGCGACGTGCGCAAACCGCTGGTGATCTTCACACCCAAGTCGCTGCTGCGCGCGCGACCGGCGCGGTCCACGCTCGACGAGCTCACGCGGGGCAGCTTCGAGGAGGTGCTCGACGACCCCTTCGTGACCGACGCCGACGCCGGCGACGTGCGGCGGGTGGTGCTGTGCTCGGGCAAGGTCGCCCACGAGGCCATGGCGGAGCGGGCGAAGCGCGAGTCGCCGGTGGCGGTCGTGCGCGTCGAGCAGCTCTACCCGTGGCCCTACGACCGGATCGACGAGGTGGTGTCGAGGTACCCGAACGCCCGCCAGGTCGTGTGGCTGCAGGAGGAGCCGTCCAACATGGGCGCGTGGGCATTCGCGCAGGATCGCCTGGCGGAGCGGCTGGGCGACGGCCACGAGATCATCCGCGTGAGCCGCCACGAGTCCGGCAGCCCGGCCACCGGGTCCCACACGATCCACGTGCAGGAGCAGCAGGCGATCATCGACGCTGCGCTGGCGGTCGGGTAGGCGTCGCCGGCTCCCGGTCCAACCGCCCGTTAGCCGGCCACGCTGCGGGTGTGGGCATCGAAGAAGTCGAGCACCACCTCCGTGGCGTCGATGACGCCGGGCTCCGTGGGCACGGCGGCCCGCGGCCACTCGTGGCCCCAGCCGGCGAGGGTCCACAGCTCCACAGTGGTCCCGTCCTCGCACCCCGACCAGCGGGTCACCACCAGGCCACGGGTCGACTCGTCGACGGCGGGCCGGGTATCACAGCCGTCGAGCGACGCCCACGCCGCCATGCGGTCGGGCACCGACGGGTTGCCCAGGTCGAATCCCATAAGCGAGCCGCCGGCGTAGCCGGCGATGGGGTCGGCGTCGCCGTGGACGGCCAGGACCGAGACCGGGTCGTCGCCGGCGCATGCACCGCTGAGGTTGACGCCCGCCACCGGCGCGATGGCCGTGAACCGGTCGCCGAGCTCGCAGCCCAGCGTCGTGCTCATCCCGGCGCCGTTGGACATGCCGGTGGCGAACACCCGGTCGGCGTCGACGCAGTGCTCGTCGCTCACGGCGTCGAGCAGCGTATCGATGAAGCCGACGTCGTCGGCGCCGAGGTCCGAGAGCGCCACCGTCGCGCCGTTCACGGTGATCTTGCCGGGGTCGGACCCGAAGAAGTTCCAGAACGCCAGCCCGTCGAAGCCGCCGGTGCGCGCCGCGGTGGGCGCGTCGTCGGGCACGTCCAGGGCCGCCCCCTGGGGAGTCACCACGATGTAGCCGCGCTCACCGGCAAGCGCCGGCAGGTCGGTGGTCGTGTCCTGGCTCGAGATGTCGCCGCCGAACCCGTGCAGGTTGAACACCAGCGGTGCCGGCTCGGTCCCGTCGTACCCGGGCGGCAGGTGCACGACGTACTCACGCCGGAGGCCGCCGGCGGTGATGGTGCGCGGCCCAGGGTCGACGTGGGCGCCCCGACCCGGCCCGCAGTCGGCCGCGGACGCATCGACGCCCGCCGGAGCCACCGACTCGTCCCGCGGCGCGTCGCCGCCGCCCCGACATCCGGCGGCCATCACCAAGGCGAGGGCCAGCCATCCAAGTCGACGGGTCACGGGCCAGACCGTATGTGTCCCGGCGAGCGGGGTGGTGAGGACCCGAGACATCCCGCACGGGCGCTGTTACTGTGCGGCGGAGCGGGCCGGGTGGGCAGGCGGAGATGCTCGGGTCGCACGCGTGAGTTGGCGGCTCCGCTGGGTCCAGGAGGGTTCACATGCCAATATCTCATCGTTCCGGCAGGGCAGCGGCACTGGTGGCAGCGCTTGCCCTGGTCCTGGCTTTGATCGCGGCCGGCTCGGCGGCCCCCGCATCGGGGCAGCCGTCGTTCGAGGTGGTCGCCACCGGGCTCGACAACCCGCGACACGTCTCGTTCTCGCCGACGGGCGCGCTCTACGTGGTGGAGGCGGGCCGCGGGGGCGACGGCCCGTGTGTCCAGCATCCCCAACTGGGCGAGTTCTGCCTGGGCTTCAGCGGCGCAGTCAGCCGTGTGCGGGACGACGGACCCGACGAGCGGGTCCTGACCGGCGTGCCGTCCATCATCAACGAGGAGGGGGAGACCCTCGGGCCGTTCGACATCGCGTTCACGGGCAGCCAGAAGTTCGTGCTTTCGGTCGGCCTTGGCGGCAGTGATGAGTTCCGGGCCGGGTTTGGACCCGATGGCGCCCTGCTCGGCACCCTGGTCACCGGGAAGCTGAAGCACGGCGGGTTCTCCCTATTCGCCGACGTCCTGGCGAACGAGGCGGTGGCCAATCCCGACGGAACCGACATCGACAGCCAGCCCAACGGCCTGGTTCGCCAAGGCGACGGATACATCGTCGCCGACTCCGGCGGCAACGCCGTGGTGCGCGCGTCCCACAAGGGGACGTTCACCACGATCACGCCGCTGCCCCCCACCGCGATCGGCGCAGATGCTGTGCCCACATCAGTCGTCAAGGGTCCCGATGGTGCCTACTACATCAGCCAGCTCACAGGCTTCCCGTTCCAGCCGGGTGCCGCCAACATCTGGCGGGTCGTTCCCGGCCAGGCTCCGACCGTGTACGCGTCGGGCCTCACCAACCTGACCGACCTCGCCTTCGCTGCGGACGGCACGCTGTATGCGGTCGAGATCTCCAGCATCGGGCTGCTGAACGGTCCGATCGGCGCGCTGGTGAGGATCACACCGGGCGCCAGCCAGCACACCACCGTCCTCGGTGACATCTTCGCCCCGTACGGGGTCGCACTGGCCGGGAACAACGCCTACGTCAGCACGTGCGGGGTATGTACGGGCGAGGGCCAGGTGATCAAGATCCCGCTGGGCTGATCGGGCCGCGATCGTCGTCAGACGTCGATCCACGCCGAGAGGAGTGGATGGCGACGCGGTCGGTCGATGCGGATCTGACCGTCGGGGCGATAGCCGGCGTGTCTCAGGTCGTCGAAGAGCGGCCTGGGCACGCCGTCGCGGTCGGTGTATGAGCTGACGATCAGCCGCCCGCCCGGCTCGACAAACTCCCCGAGCAGCCGGGCGACGAGGTCAGCCAGCCAGCCGCGCGGAACCAGGTCGTCCAGTGCCGTGACGTACCTGAACCGCCGCGGCGGCTTCCACGACATCACCGATCCCGTCCAGATCCGCTCGGCGAGCCCGGGATGCAGGGAGCGAGCGAGCTCGGCGAGCGCGGGCAACAGTTCGAGGCCATAGGGCTCGATCCGGATGTCGCGCTCCGCGCACCAGGCGGGCAAGGTCGCCAGCAGGTGCCCGTTGGCGCAGCCGACGTCGAGCCACGTGCCATCGCCGTCCATCGGCACGCAGAGGTGCTGGCGCTTCGCTCGCCACGCACCCGCAGACGTCTCGCTCGAGCCCGAACCCCCCGGCCCGGCGCCCGCGGCGAGGTACACCTGCTCGAGCTGCTCGGTGGTTCGGCTGTCCCACGCCTCCAGGTCACTCACGTGAGCATCATCACAGGGCAGGGAACGGCGTGGATCCGTCCCAACCTGCCGTCCAGGTGGTGGTGGCCACGGGTGGTGCGGATTACCGTTGATGGCGGGGCGAACCCGTGAGCTCAGAGATCGACATCAGGTTGCTGGGCCCGCTCGAGGTCGAGGTCTCGGGCAAGCTCGTCCGCTTCGAGGGTGTCAAGCAGCGCCGGCTATTTGTGGCACTTGCGCTGCGCGCCCCTGAGGTCGTGTCGGTCGACGAGCTGCTAGAGGTCTTGTGGGGCGACGAGCTCCCCGCCGGCGCCCTGACGGCGCTCCAGAAGCAGATCTCGCGCCTCCGCATGCGATTGGGCGACGGATCGGCCGTGCGCCATCGCGCGGCGGGCTACGCGTTGGAGGTCGACCCAGGCGCGATCGACGTCCGCCGGTTCGATGCATTGCTGAAGGGCGCCCGCCTTGCACGCGGGCGCAACGACCCGGATCGCGCCGCTCACGACCTGCGGGCCGCGCTCGAGCTGTGGCGCGGGGAAGCGTTGGCGGATCATCGCTTCGATGAGTTTGCCCAGAGTGAGATCCGGCGGCTGGAGGAGCGGCGACTGGAGGCGCTCGAGGAGCGACTGGCAGCCGAGCTTGCCGGCGGGGCCGATGCCGATCTCGTCGGCGAACTGCGGGCGCTGGTCGCGGAGCATCCGCTCCGGGAGCGGCTGCGGGCGCAGTTGATGGTCGCGCTGTATCGCGCCGGCCGGCAGGCGGACGCGCTGGAGACGATGCGTGCCGGCCGCTCGTTGTTGGTGGAGGAGCTCGGGATCGAACCGGGGCCCGAGCTGCGCCGGCTGGAGCGCATGATCCTTGCCCACGACCCCGAGCTGTTGGCCGATTGTCCCGGCGGTGCCCGCGCCGCATCTCTGCCTGCGGCTGCCAACGAGACGATCGGGCGCGGCGGCGAGCTCGCCGAGCTCATCGAGCTCGTGGTGCAGCCAGGCGTGCGGCTGGTCACGCTGGTGGGCCCCGGAGGCGTCGGCAAGACACGGCTGGCGCTCGACGTCGGACGCGCCGTGGCTGATCGCTTCCCGGGCGGCGTCGGCCATCTCAATCTCGACGGCGTCGAGGACGCCGGCGTGCTCGTTCCGGGGGCAGCGGCCGCCTTGGGGGTGGTGGCCGCCACGGCGACCGAGCTGGGTGAGCAGCTGCGCCGCGCCACGCGGGGGGCGCCGGCGCTCCTAATCCTGGACGGCTTCGAGCGCTTCCTCGACGACGTCAGACTGGTTGGGGAGCTGCTGGCCGCGGTGGCGAACCTGACGGTGGTGGCGACCAGTCGCGCTGCACTGCGGTTGAGCGCCGAGCACATCTATCGCGTCCACCCGTTGACCGCGCCGAATGCGGCGGCGTTGCTGGTCGAGCGCGCGCATGCGGTGCAGGCCCACTGGGGGTCCGACCAGGAGGTCGTCGAAGCGATCTGCGCCCGCCTCGACGGCCTGCCGCTGGCGATCGAATTGGCGGCTGATCGGGCACGTCTGTTGCCGGCCCGGGCGCTGCTCACGCGGCTCGAGCATCGCCTCGAGCTGCTGACCGGTGGGCCGCGCGATCTCCCAACGCGCCAGCGATCGCTCCGCGCGACGCTCGAGTGGTCGTGGGACGCGCTCGAGCGGCGCGAACAGGTGCTCCTCGGCCGACTGACGGTGTTCGAGGGAGGCGCCTCGTTGGAGGGCATCGAGGCGGTCTGCGACGGCGAGCCCGGGGAGAGCCTGGAGCCGGTCGTGTCCTCGCTGCTCGACAAGACGTCGTTGTTGCGGACGGACTCCGGCAAGGATGCGGAGCCCCGGGTCTCGATGCTCGACACGGTGCGGGAGTTCGCCGCCGAGCGCGCCGCCGAAGGCGACGACGTCGCGGCGATCGAGCAGCGGCATGCAAGCTACTTCCTGGCGTATTGCGAGCACGCAACGGAGCAGGCGGCCCGCACCGACCGGCGCGAGTGGCTCGAGCGCCTCGCCCAGGAGCGCGGAAATATCCGCTTGGCCTTCGAGCGGTTCCTGCGCGCCGGCACAGTCGACGAGGCGCTGCGGGTGGCCATCGCGTTCGCGGCCGCCCTGCCGTGGGACGCGCACGTTCACGAGGTCCGCGGCTGGCTCGCACAAGCGCTCCTCGCGACGACGCCTGCGCCCCAGGCGCGCCGCGCGATTGCCCTCTATTGGGACGGGCGGCTCGCGCTGTCGCAGGCCCGCGTCGCCGAGGCCGAGCGGCAGCTCCAAGCGGCACTGATCCTGGCGCGAGAGGCCGGGGAACCAGCGGTCGAGGCGGCGGCGCTCGCCAGCCGGGGACGCTTGGCGGTGGTTGTCGCGGCTGCCGAAGCGCCTGAAATCTGCGACGCTGCTGTGACCGCGGCGCGCCGCGTCGGCGACCCCATCCTCGTCGCCGACGCACTCTTGACCCTGGCCGCAGCGTCCGAGCGCGCCGGAGCATGGGAGCGCGCCGGCATGCTCGCCGGGGAGGCGCTACCGCTCTACCGGGCCGCCGGCGATCCCTACGGCGCGGCATCGGCGCTGGCGGAGCAGGGCTGGTACGACCTGGTCCACGGCCGGCTGGACGCCGCGGAAGAGCGCCTCAGCGAGGCGCTCGAGCTGCGCCGCCGCCACGGCGACGACCGGCGACTGGTCGAGCCGCTGATCGATCACGCGTGGCTGATGCTCGCTCGCCGCAGTGACGAGCGGGCGGCCCGCGGCTTCCTCGACTGCCTGGAGCTGGCGCGCCACGTCGACGACCAGTTCAACCTCGGTGAGGCACTGATGGGTCTGTCGACTGTGGCCGCGCTCAGCGGACGCTGGCCAGAGGCAGCCCGGATGGCCGGCGCCTCGGCGGCAGTCCACGAGCGGATCGGCGCGCCACCCTGGGAGTCCGTCACTGCCATGCACGAGCAAGCGCTGGCGATGGCACGCGAGGGACTCGGCGGCGAGCGGTTCGCTTCCGACTACCGTGAGGGTCGTCGACTGTCCGCCGAGGACGCTGCCCTTCTCTACGGCGCGTCGACCGACGCAGTGGCAAGGGTCACCCGCTGACCTTTGCCCGGGCCTGACGTCAGCCACACGTCCGCGGAAGGTCAAGGAGGGGTGGTCTGCTGCGTCCAAGCAGAACTCCCCGGAGGTGGCCGGCATGTTCAGTTTCTACTGCCCGACTTGCGATCTCTCGTTCCTCTCCTGGACCCGCAGCCTCGTCTCGTTGCGCAACTCGAGCGATGGACCCATCGGGTTCCTTCGTTGTCCGAACGGCCATTTCAACGCCGTTCGATTTCACAAGCCGCGCCGGTCCGGCGCCGATGGCGTCGTGCGAGGCGAGCGTGGCACCGGCCGCGTTGCGTACCTGCGTGGCAGGCCCGCATCCGAATGGGTCGCTGCCGTCTCGAAGCGTCGCCCGACCTCTGAGCACCCCGGGCTGGAGCGCGCCTCCGCGTGACCCGCAAGGCCGAGGCTGTGCTCGAAGCAGTCACGGTGTGAGCGCAGCGGCGCGACGCCGAACGGGCCGCGGCGCTGCGCTCGCCCGCAAAGTGGTCACGCGAGGCCACCGACCCCGAGATCAGGCGCTGGTGGCCAACGCCGAGCGGTGGCTGACCGCCCGGCACACTGCGCCGTCGCCGGCGAGGACGACTCGTAAAGCCCGGGGCCTTTGGACTGCCGCAGCGTGGCGATGAGGACGACATTTGGCCACGCCGGCCGAGAGCACCCATGTCGGCACGCCCACGTCGTGTTGTGACCGTCCAATTCGCGCCCGCCGGTCCCGGGCGGGTCAGGCAGCCTCGCACTCGTGGGGTCGTCGGGACTCGGCGAGACGTACCGGGCCGGCGACCTTGGCCGACGCCATTGGCGTCACGGCGGCGGGCTGGGAAGCAGCGGCGCCGAAACGCCGCCACGGCCGTGCGATGCGCCCGCGGCAATCGATGGGGGACCGGTAACGGCGCGCTTCGATGGGGGACCGGTGACGGCGCGCTCGTGTCCCCTCGGCGGCGAGCCGGGCCCGGGCCGCGTCGACCGCAAAGTCACGCTGGCGTAGCTTGGCGTCTTCGAGGCTGGTCAGGGGGTCTATAGCTTTCCCTCGTTGGGTCGTCACCGGCGCGGTGCCTGCCGCGCGTGCGCTCGCCGGACCGGCCAGCGGCCCGGCCAGCGGCGGTGGCGTCGCGTCGGCTCGGTCGGGAACCGGCCCGCGTGGTGGCTCGAGGGCCACGACCCCGCTTGCAGGTGATATGGAGCGTTCATCGGGCTGTAGAGAGCGTTCATCGGACTCTCCTTGTGTTCGGTGTTGAGCGGACGGTGCGGGTGCCACGTCCCAACAGGGACGTTCTGCTTGGGCGCAGCCAACTACGCGCGCCTGACCCCTATGGACCTTTGGCTAACGCGGCCCGCAGGCCGATGTCAGCGCCCGACGCTTGCCATCCCGTCCGGCAGATGGCCTGTACAAGTGCGCAAGGTCCCGGGTAGCCGAGGTGGGCCTGCACGCCCGGTGACCAACGTCACCATCAGTAGGCCTTCACCCGGTCCACCAAGTGGCCAATAATGGTCGTTATCAGACGCCGGCCGACGTAGGGAGTCCCCCAATGGCGCTCGACGAGTACACCGCCAACGCCGAGATCATCGGCCGCGACGAGATCAACGACCTCGAGGCCATCCTCTCGGTCACCAACACCGACATCGACGAGGCGATCCACAACGTCAAGGACAACGCCGACGCCATCTTCACCTGGGATTACGAGAAGGGCGCCCGCCCCGGGCTGAACAAGCTCTACGAGAAGGCCAAGGGTGCCCAGTGGAACGCCCAGACCGACCTCCCGTGGGACACCGAGGTCGACCTGGAGAAGAACGCCGCCCTCCAGCGCCTGCAGTACGCCGAGCTCGAGGTGGACAGGACGGGCACGCCGCTCGAGAAGTTCACCGAGCAGGACATGGTCCAGCTCGCCATCGAGTCCGACAACTGGACGCTGAGCCAGTTCATGCACGGCGAGCAGGGTGCGCTCCTGTGCACGGCGAAGATCGTCGAGAGCGTGCCCTGGATCGACGCCAAGTACTACGCCGCCACCCAGGTGATGGACGAGGCCCGCCACGTCGAGGTGTTCGCCAAGTACCTCGACGAGAAGCTGCGGGGCCACTACCCGATCAACGCCCACCTGAAGATGCTGCTCGACGACATCATCAACGACAGCCGCTGGGACATGACCTACCTGGGCATGCAGGTGATGGTCGAGGGGCTGGCGCTGGCGGCGTTCGGGTTCATGCAGCAGATGACCCCCGACCCGCTGCTCCAGCAGATGCTGCGCTACGTGATGAGCGACGAGGCCCGCCACGTGGCGTTCGGCGTCCTGTCGCTGAAGGAGTACTACGAGGGCCTGACCGACACCGAGCTCCGGGAGCGCCAGGAGTTCGCCTTCGAGGCCGCGGTGCGGATGCGCGACCGCTTCCTGCAGCAGGAGGTGTGGGACCGCATGGGCATCAAGCCCAAGGACATCCTGCCGCTCGTGATCCAGGATCCGGGCCGGGGCATGTTCCAACAGATGCTGTTCTCGAAGATCGTGCCCAACTGCAAGAAGCTGGGCCTGCTGGACGCCGGCGACGGCTGGCTGCGCACCAAGTTCACGGAGCTGGGCGTGATCCAGTTCGAGGACTGGCAAGACACCGGCGAGGAGTACGAGTCGCTCCAGGCGACCGGCTGATCCGGGTTCCGACGTCCGTCACGCCGATCGTCCGGAGGCAGATACACCAGAGCGACCTTCCTCCCGCCGGTGGCCGGCGCTGAGTTCGGCCAGGACCGCAGGATCGAGCTGCTCTCCGGAAACCACCGCCACCTTGCATTTGGTGGACGCCCGCAGCGTTGCAGTCCGCACGCCACCCTCCAGGACGGCGCGTTCACCCAGCACCGCGCCGGGCCCCAGCGCTGCCAGCGGCTCGCCGTCGACCTCGGCCGTGATCACGCCATCCAGCAGCAAGAACACGGCGTCGCCGGGGCGACCCTGCTCGATCAGGGCCTTGCCCTGGTTCAGCTTGCGGATCGCCGGCTTGGCGCCACCGCGCATGATCCGTGCTGACAGCTCCCGCTCGAGCGCGGTCTCGACCTCGGTCACGAGCGCGGGGGAGTCGGTATCGCCCCATGGCGTGTGCTTGCCGAAGGCATGGCGGAACCAGTGCTTGAAGTCGAGCAGCCCGGTCTTGCGGACCACCTTGCCTTGGTGGTCGTAGATCCAGGAGCGGGGGAACGGGCTGGCCCCCACGACCTCGTGCTCAGTCCGCCCGTCGGCGTGGATGGTCAGAGCGAGGGTCGTCCAGACCAGCGGTGAGTCGTACTGGGCGTAGGGCGGGTGGGACACCCGCCGGGGGGCCGGCACGCCCGTCCGCCCGCCTGTGGTCTGCACGAAGCGCACCCAGCCGTCGCCCACCTCGGGCTCGGGCCGGATGTCAGGCAGCCGGAAGGCGGTGAAGGTGACCTCCCGCCGGCCAACCCGCACACGCGTGACGCCGATGTGCCCGCCTCCGATGTGGCCGAAACCGACGATCCTGCGCCTGCCGTCGCGGTCCTCCTCGACGTCGATGTAGGCGCGGAGCTCGTTGGCGAAGCGGAACCGGTCGGCCACCCGCAGCGCCTCGAGATCCTCGATGACGTCGGGGGGAGGCTCGTCGTAGTGGAGGATGCCCGCCTCGAACGGCATCTTCGCCAGCCCGGCGATGGCCTCCGACGGGATCCAGGACAGGGATGTGACTGACGATCCGATCCTCATGGCCCGACGGTACGAAGGGGGGTGACCGGCATCGAGGGTGGGAACCTGCATATCCGCGGTGGTGCCAGCGTCACCCACGCTTCTGACGCCATCGTGTTCGCCAGTCAGGCGGGCATCTTCCGCGACGACGAGCTCGGCGACACGGTGAGCGTCAGCCCACCGAGCGAACCCGCGGACCAGCAGAACCTCCGCAACGTGCGCCCGCACGGACTGAGCCACCGAACCGGCGGATGTCAGATGTCGAGCGTCAGTCCCTCGGCGGCCGCCATCACCTCGGCGGGAACGCGACCGCTCAGCGACGCGGTGATCGCGTCCACCTCGTCGTCGGTGCGGGTGGGCGCGTGGTGGAACAGCACCAACTGCCGGACGCCCGCCTCCCGGGCCAGTGCCACGGCATAGTCGACGGTCGCGTGCCCGAAGTCGGCGGCCAGCTCCCGCTCGGCCGCCGTGAACGGCGCGCCGTGAACGAGCACGTCGGCGCCATTGGCCAGCGCGAGGGCGGCCTCGTAGGGGGTGCCGAGACCGTCCAGGCCGTCGCTGCACCCGGGCGGGCCGTGGTCCGGCAGGTACGCCAGGCTGCGGCCAACATTGGTGACCCGGTAGCCGAAGGTGCGCCCGCCCTTGTGCGGAAGGTCGGCCGCCAGCACCGCGAACCCTTCGATCTCGTGCTTCCCCGGTTGCAGCGCAACGAACGACCAGTCACCGTGCAGGCCGCGGGGCGTGATGGGAAAGTGCGGCGGTCCCATCGCGCCGGCTAGGACCTCGACCGGGTCGCCCTGCGCCGGCATCGCCAGGACCACGCGCGCGTCGCCGCGGTCACCGGCGGTGAAGAACGGGATGCCCTGCACGTGGTCCCAGTGCAGGTGGGTGAGCAGGATCGTGCCGCGGAACGCAGTGTCACCCAGGAGCGCAGGGACTCGGCGGATGCCGGTCCCGGCGTCCAGCAGCAGCTGCGGCGGGTCGCCCGCGCGAGCGACAGCCACGCACGAGGTGTGGCCGCCGATCCGGACGAACTCGGGCCCGGGGGCAGGGGTCGATCCCCGGACACCGCAGAACGTGACGCGCACTGCGAGCAACCTAAGACCACCCAGGGCGTCGCCCAAGGGTGCCGGCCCGCCGCTGCGGGAGGCGCTGCCACCACCGTGGCGGGGTGGCTCCCACCCTTGCCGCGATCGATCCAGAGCGGGCCAAATGGGGGCATGGCCGGCGGGCAGATATCCGTGCTCCTCGCTGACGACAACGTCATCGTGCGGGAGGGCGTGCGAGCGATGTTGGCACTCGAGCATGACATCGAGGTGGTCGGCGTTGCCCGTGACTACGACGAGCTGGTGGCCGGGGCCACGGCGGCGGCACCCCAGGTGCTCGTGACCGACATCCGCATGCCGCCGTCGTTCCAGCGCGAGGGCATCGACGCCGCCAAGGAGGTGCGCAAGCGTCATCCCGGCACCGGGGTCGTCGTCCTGTCCCAATACGACGACCCCGAGTATGCGGTGTCGCTGCTCAGCGAGGGTGCCGCCGGCTACGCCTATCTGTTGAAGGACGCCGTCGCCGAGGGGGACCAGCTGGCCGACGCGGTGCGCCAGGTGGCGTCGGGGGGGTCGATGCTCGACCCGAAGATCGTCGACGCCCTCATGCGCCCGGTCACGGCCGATGGTGAGCTCAACCCCTCCGAGGAGGAGCTCCTCCGCATGGTGGCCGCGGGCATGCCGATCAAGGCGATCGGCGTGGCGCTCCGGACCACGCCGGCCGCGGCGGCTGCCGATGTCGAGCGCCTCTTCCTGAAGATCTCGCGGGACGCCAGCGCGGGGGCGTCGGGGTCATTGCGGCGCCTGCGCCTGCTGCACCAGGCCATCGTCGACCGGGAGGAGCAGGGCGAGACACTGAGCCGCCTCCTGCCCGGCGGGCTGGCCGAGAAGGTGCGCCGCGAGGGCGCCAGCATCGGCGACGTCGAGGAGCTCGATGTCACCGTGCTGATGTCCGACGTGCGGGGCTACTCGGCCATCGCCGAGAAGAGCGATCCCAGCCGGCTGGCCCGCCAGGTCAACACGCACCGAGCGGAGATGAACCACGCGGTGCTCGCCGCCGGGGGCACTGTGATGCAGTTCGTCGGCGACGCGGTGATGGCGGTGTTCGGCGCGCCCGTGGCCCAGGACGACCACGCCGACCGGGCGGTGGGTGCCGCACTGGCGATGATCGAGCGACAGGCGGCGGTAGATGAGCGCTGGGCCGGCGAAGGACTGCCCGCATTCGGGCTCGGCATTGGCGTGTCGACCGGCCCGGTGGCGGCGGCGCTGCTGGGGTCTGAAGAGCGCCTCGAGTACACGGTCGTCGGCGACACGGTGAACCTGGCGCAGCGGCTGCAGGACCAGGCGCGGCCAGCAGGGCGGATAGTGCTCAGCGAGGCGACCTACGCTGCGCTACGCGCGCCAGTTGACGCGCAGCGTCTCGCACCCCTGCGAGTCAAAGGAAGAGAGGCGCCCGTGAGCGCGTTCGTGATCACGGTCGCCGGCGGATCAACCGGAGCGGACGGGGCGACCCTGAGGGTCGCCACCGGGATTCCCGGAACAGGAGGCGCATCATGACCTCGGCCACCCCGGTGCTGGGGGTCCGGGCCGTCACCAAGACGTTCGAGTCCGATGGCGCTCCGGTGAGGGCGCTGCGCGGCGTCGACTTCACCATGTCGGCGGGCGAGTTCGTCGCGATCATGGGGCCGTCGGGCTGCGGTAAATCCACCCTGCTCAACCTGGCCGCAGGGCTCGACACACCGACGGACGGTGAGATCGTTGTCGCCGGCGAGTCGCTGTTGGGCAAGGACGAGAACGATCTCGCCCGCATGCGCCGCGCCCACATCGGCATCGTGTTCCAGTTCTTCAACCTGCTCGAAGGCATGAGCGTTCTGGAGAACGTCACGCTGCCCGCCGTCATCGCCGGCGTGGGCCGCCGCAAGGCCGAGACCCGCGCCCGTGACCTGCTCGACCTGCTCGGGCTCGGCGACAAGCCCCGAGATGCGCCTGGCGTGCTGTCCGGCGGTCAGCGCCAGCGCCTCGCCATCGCCCGGGCACTTGCCAACGAGCCCACGCTGGTGCTGGCCGACGAGCCGACCGGTGCCCTCGATTCCGACGGTGGGCGCGAGGTGCTGGAGCTGTTCCGACGGCTGCACGCGGATGGCCAGGCGATCCTGCTCGTGACGCACGACCACGACGTGGCCGAGGCGGGTGACCGCGTCGTGCGCATGCGGGACGGCCGCATCGAGGGGCAGGACGTGGAAGCAGCGGGAACCGGCGCCACCGCAGGGGTGGTCTCGTAGCAGCCGCACCACGCGGCGGCGAGGCGTCATGACGGCGATCTGGATGACGGCCCGGGCGCACTGGCGACAGCGCTGGCGCTCGTTCGTCGTGGTGGCCGTCCTCGCTGGTCTTGCCGGCGGCGTCGCTCTCGCGGCCTTCACCGGGTCGCGCCGCGCCGACACCTCCTTCGCCCGCCTCGACGAGCGCCTGAAGACGACAAATCTGCATGTGACAACGGGCGGGCGTCCCGATCCCGAGCTCATTCGGGAGGTGGCGACCTGGCCTGGGGTCGAGGTCGCCATGCACCAGGTGATCCTCGTGGTTGCCCCAGCCGACAGCGGGATGCAGATTGGGAGGGACACAATCGCGGTGGCTGTGACGGTCATGGCGGGTGATGACCCCCGCGACTTCTCCATCGTCGAGGGCCGCCGGTACGACGAGCGGCGGGCGGATGAGCTCCTCGTGAACGAGGCCATGCGGGACGCGCTCGACGCCGACATCGGTGACCGCTTCTCCCTCGTCTCGCTCACCCCGCAGCAAGTCGAGGCAAGCGAAGACGAGGGGGGGCCTCCCCCGACGCCCGCCGGCCCCACTCAGGAGGTGACGCTCGTGGGCGTGGCGCGCTCGGCGGAGGATGTGTCCGACGCCCCTGACCCCGTCCTCATCGTCACGCCGGCGTATTACGAGCGCCACGGCGCGTCCATCGGCCGGGCGGAGGGGCTTGGTCTGCGCGTCGACGAGGATCGCCTGCCGGAGATCGAGGATCGCCTCCGTTCGCTGTTCGGTGAGGACGCAGCCATCGACCAACCCGAGGACTTCGGAGCCAGGATCGAGGATGGGCTCGCCGTCGAGGTGAACGGGCTACGCGCGTTCGCGCTGGTGGCCACGGTCGCCGGTCTCGTTGCGTTGGGTCAGGTGCTCGTCCGACACGCGGACACTGTGTCGGAGCAGCACGGTTCACGCCGGGCAATCGGTATGACCTCACGCCAGCTGATCGCGTCGGACGTGATCGCGGTCCTGCCCGCCGCGGCGGGTGGGGCGGTACTTGCCGCCGCGGGCGCCGTGGCCGGCGGACCGCTCGCAATCACCGGCCTCGCCCGACAGGCAGAGCCGGATCCCGGCCCCTGGTTCGACGCCGTCGTGGTGCCCGGTGCCGTCGTTGTCGGACTGGTCGTCCTCATGGTCGCAGCCCTGGCATCTGCGCTGGCCGCAGCCCGAGGCCGCACCCAGGAATGGATGGCGCCGGTCCGGCCGTCGCGAGGCACCGCCTTCCTCGCCGCGCTCCCGCCCCCTGCCGCCGTGGGTGCCCGCATGGCGCTGGCCACCGGGCGTGGATCGGCGGCATTGCCCACTGGCCCTGCCCTGGCCGGGGCCGCCGTGGGAATCGCCGGCGTGGTCGCGACCCTCGTCTTCGGCACCCGCGTCGATCATCTGCTCGAGACGCCGAAGCTCTGGGGCGCGAACTACGACGCGGTCGTGACCACAGGAGAGGACACGGTCTCGGATGTGAGAACTGCCGACCGGCTGGCGGCCAGTCCGGACGTCGCGGCGGTGGCCGTGTTCGACTTGGTCGACGTTCCCGTCTATGCCGGTGAGCGGCAGTCGCGGGCCGGCGCGGTCACACTGGGGGCTCGCCGGGGGACCATCCCACCGGTGATCCTCGGCGGGCGGGCTCCCGCCGCGCCCGATGAGGTGGCGTTGGGCGATGATGTGCTCGCACACCTCCGTGTCGACATCGGCGACACCGTCGAGGTCGACCACGCCGGCGAGAGGGCTGCGCTGCGGGTGGTGGGCCGGTACCTGCAACCGTCTGAGAATGACGCCAGATCCGGAATGCTCCTGGCGCCACAGGGCTTCGAGCGACTCGAAGGCGAAGATGACGACAGCGGCGTACTCGTGCGCTTCACGCCTGACGTCGACACGGACGCCGCGTTGCGACGGCTGCGCGAGCTTGACCCGCAGGTGGAGGTCACGGCGGCCACCGATGACAGGCCCTCCGACATCGACAACCTCGACGAGCTTGGCGCGCTGCCCTGGGCATTGGCCGCCTTCCTCGCGCTGCTCGCCGCCATCGCCGCCGTCCACGCCCTCGTCTCGACGACCAGGCGGCGGCGGCGCGACCTCGCCGTGCTGCGGGTGCTCGGCTTCGTCGGCGGCCAGGTGCGCAGCACCCTGCGGTGGCAGGCGCTCACCGTTGCCGGCGTCGGCCTGGCCGTCGGGGTGCCGGCCGGCCTCATAGCCGGACGTCGCATCTGGTCCGCGCTGGCTGAGGCCGTCGGCGTCGTGGACGACTGGAGCTTCCCGTGGCTCACCGTCGTCCTCGCCGTGCCGGCAGCCATGAGTGTCGCCGTCCTGCTCGCCGTCCCTCCGGGCCGTGCCGCGGCGCGGATGTCGCCCGGCCGCGTCCTGCGAGCCGAGTGAGCCGACATGACGGCCGTCTGGTACCGGTTCCGGGCCGAGCTGCGCTTGCGCTGGCGCGCGTGGCTCGGGCTCGGTCTGCTGGTGGGCCTGGCCGCGGGCGCGGTGATGGCGCTGGCGGCCGGGGCCTGGCGGACCGACAGCGCGTACGCGCGTTTCCTCGAGACGCACAACGCCTACGACGTGACGGTGTTCGACTTCAGCGTGCCGGGCTCGCCGGGCGGCGGTGGCTTCGACAAGATCAGGGCGCTGCCCTCCGTGGAGGACTCGGCGGCGGGCGAGCTCGGTGTGATCCCGCTGGGCCGCTCCCACGTGCCGGGCCAGATCGCCGCTCGCACCCGACCGGCCACCGATCTGCGATCGGAGTGACACTGTGACCACCACCATGAACGTTCCCCTCGCCCCCGCTTCGACGGCGAGCGTTGGTGTGGCATCGTCCTGGCGGCGCCTCGTCGCCCTGGCCCTGACCGTGGCCGTCCTGGGGGCCGCGGGCTGGGCGGCGACCTTCCTGGCCGACACGCCATCGAACGACGATCCGCTGCAGGTGATCCGCATCGGGCTGGTGGCGGTGTGGGGGCTGGTCGGCGGTGCGCTGGCCGCCCGGCGCCCCCACGAGCCGCTCGGCCTGCTGGTGCTGGCGGGCTCGCTCGTCGGTGGAGCCGCCACGCTGGCGACCGGCGCGCTCCAGGCCGGCCACGGAGGCGACGCCGCCGAGCTGGTCCGGGCTCTGGCGGTGGCGATCCTGCCGGCGGTGGCGTTGCACGTCGTCGCCGTCCTCCCCGACGGGCGTTTGGCCCGCCCGTCGCACCGCGCCGTCCTGCTCGGCTTCTACCTCCTGGCGCTCGGCGCAGGCGTGGGCTTGGCCTCGGCACGACCCGACCTGCCGTTGTGGGGCGTGGCGGCCGAAGCGGTGCTCGCCGCCGCCATCGGGGTGAGCATGTCCAACGCCCGCTACGTCAAGACGCGGGGCGAGGCGCGGCAGCGGATGCAGTGGTTCGGGCTCGCCGTGACGCTGGCAGCCGAGATCGTGCTGGTGGCGCTCGCCCTGCGGATCTTCCTCGACTGGCCCCACCAGTTGGCGGAGATCGCCACCGCCGCCACGGTCCTGGTGCCGCTGTCGTTCGTGCCGTGCCTGTTCCGCGGGCTTCTCGGCCACGTCGAGCGGCTGCTGGGCGAGGCCGTGGCGCTGACCGGCCTGACCGGGGTGGTCGTGTCGGTCTACCTGGTCATTGTGCTGGGCCTGGGCCGCTCGCCCAGCGACGACGAGCGCACCATCCTGTTGCTGTCTATGGTCGCAGCCGCCGTCGCCGCCGTGCTCTACGCGCCGGCCCGGTTGCGCCTGGCCCGGGTTTCCAACCAACTCGTCTACGGCGAGCGACACGCGCCCGACGAGGCGCTGCGCACGTTCGGCGCCCGCCTCACGCGGGCGATCCCCTTCGACGAGCTGCTGCTGCAGCTCGCCGAGTCGCTGCGCAAGAGCATGGCGCTCCAGGCGGCCGAGGTCTGGACCGGATCCGCGGGTCAACTCGAGCGGGTCGTGTCGGTGCCCGAGCGCGGGCCCGCCCGCCTGAACCTCACCGACGAGGAGCAGCCGGTGGTGGC
>JBKOUY010000164.1:0-25543 GCA_046723645.1 Actinomycetota bacterium
TACGTGCCCAACCGCGCGGCTCGCTCGCTCGTCACGCGGCGCACCGACGGCATCGCCCTGGTCGTGTCGGAATCCGAGGACCGCGTGTTCGCCGAACCGTTCTTCGCCGGCGTGGTACGGGGCGTCAGCGCCGAGATCGCCGGCACCGCCTTTCAGCTCTGGCTCGCGATGATCAACAGCTCGACCGACCGGAGCCGGATCGGGCGCCACCTGACGGCCCAGCACGTGGACGGCGCCATGTTGCTGTCGCTCCACGGCGACGACTTGCTGCCGCGGATGCTCGAGGACAGCGGGCTGCCGACGGTGCTCGGCGGTCGGCCGACCGGTTTCGTCCCCGACAGCTATGTCGATGTCGACAACCATGCGGGCGCCCGGATGGCAATCGATCACCTGATCGCGCGGGGCAGGCGGCGCATCGCCACCATCGCCGGCCCGCAGGACATGTCCGCGGGGGTCGCTCGCCTCGAGGGTTACCGCGACGCCCTCCGCGACGCCGGCTTGCTCGACGACAACAAGGACCTCGTGGCATATGGTCAGTTCAGCGAGTCGACCGGTCAGGCCGCGATGCAGGGCCTGTTGTCGCGCCGGCCGGACCTCGATGCGGTCTTCGCCGCGTCCGACCCGATGGCCTTCGGCGCCATGCGGGCCATCAAGCAGGCCGGGCGCCGGATCCCCGAGGACATCGCGGTCGTCGGCTTCGACGGATCGCCGGCGGCGGGGAACACCGAACCGCCGCTGACCACCGTGCATCAGCCGGCCGAGGCGATGGGCCGGCACATGGCCCGCCTGCTCCTGGCGCTCATCGGGGGGCAACCGGTCGACGAGCCGGCGGTCATCCTGGTCCCCGACCTCGTCATCCGCGACTCGTCCTGATCGGTGGCGTGGGGCGGACGCCCGCCTCGATCACCGTCGAGTCACAAGGCGAGGTGGTGCCCGTCGGCGAGCACGAGGGGCCCGTACACCGGGAGGCCGAGGCGGGTTGCGACATGGGCGAACGGTCCCCACGCCTCCAGGCGGAGACGGGCGGTGGCGGCGGCGGGATCCTCGCTCGACTGAGGGGGTCGGAGCCGGGAGGGCATCGGCGGCCGCGGGAACACGCGGGCGTCGAGCTCGTCGGACGGCGCGAGGCCGGCCCGTTCCCTCGCGAGGTCCAGCGCCACACGCAGGCCGCCGAGCTCGTCGACGAGGCCATGCTCCTTCGCGTCGGCACCCGTCCACACGCGACCCCGGGCGACCTCGTGGACCCGATCGCGGGGCAGGCCGCGGCCCTCCGCGACCTTGGCGACGAAGTCGTCGTAGACCCGGTCGAGCCAGACGTTCAGCCGCTCCCACTCCTCCTCGGTAAAGGTGTGGAGCGGCGAGAACATCAGGCCGTGCCTGCCAGCGGCCACATGGTCGTGGTCTACGCCGAGACGGTCCACGAGCCGATCCACGACCTGCTTGCCGGACACGACGCCGATCGAGCCGGTCAGCGTGCCGGGCTGGCCCACGATCGCGTCGGCCCCCATCGAGACGAAGTACCCGCCCGACGCGGCGACGGCACCCATCGACACCACCACCGGCTTGCCGGCTCCCCGGGCGACGGCAACCTCACGCCAGATGGCGTCGGAGGCGACGTACGACCCTCCTGGGCTGGCGACCCTCAGCACGATCGCCTTGACGTCGTCCGCCTTGCTCGCCGATCGAAGCGCAGCGGTGACGGTGTCGGCGCCGGCGCTGTTGGCCGCCAGCGGGTGGCGCCGGCTCCTGCCCAGGTGGATCGGGCCGGTCACCTGTACCAGCGCCACGGTGTCCGGAGGCGACGCCGTGACCCGCGACGAGAGCTGGGCCAACCTCGACCGGCGGTATCGGCCGAGGTACTGCAGCACCACGTCGTCGCCGGTCCGGGATCGAAGCGATGCGTACACGTCGTCGCGGTACCCGAGACGGTCGACCAGGCCGGACTCGAGCGCCTCGGTCGAGAACAGCGGCGCACGGTCGATGAGTCCCCGCACGGCGTCCGGGTCGAGGTTCCGGTTGGCCGCGACGGTCGCGACGAGCTGCTCCGTCACCGACTCGACGACCCGCTCCGTCGCCTCGCGGTGGGCCGCTGTGAAGCCTCGCTCGGTGAAGAGGTTGGCGGCGTTCTTGTACTCGTGGCGCTGCGCCAGCTGGGGTGTGATGCCGGCCTTGTCGAGCATGCCGCGCAGGAACGGCACCTCGGTGGCGACGCCCGTGATGCCGACGTCGCCCGAGGGCTGGAGCCAGATCTCCTCGAAGCTCGTCGCCAGGATGTACGAGACGCTGGCGTTCCCGAACTCGCCGAAGGTCTCGGCCCAGGCGATCGTGATCTTGCCGTGGTCCCGCAGATCCCGGACCGCGTCCTGGATCTCCTGGGCCTGCGCGAGGCGCAGGACCGACCTCGACCCGCCGAGCTTGACCACCAGCGCCCGTACCCTGGGATCCCGCGCCGCGCGGCGCATGCCCTGCAGGACCGTCAGGAGCGACGAGCGGCGCCGGGCGAGTATCGCGCCCACCGGATCCTGCGGAACCTCATCGAGGAGCGGCTCGGTCAGGTCGAGCTCCAGGGCGAGGTCGGCGGTCCGCCGGCGCCGCGCCTCCTCGATCCCGGTCACGACGGTGTCGGCTGCTTGCTTGGCTCTGGGGAGCATGGTCCGAGGCTACGGGCTCGCCGGCGCCGGATCGGCGCCCCCCCGCCACAGATCGGTCGAGTGGGCGGACGGTGACCGTCAGGGCGGTCGGTGCCGACGTTCGATCGCCGCCTCGGCCGCCGACAGGGCGACGAACGCGATGGCGAGGCTGCCAATGACGTCGGAGGTCCAATGCACGCCGAGCCATACCCGGCACCACGCGACCAGCACGATCACCGCCCATGCCATGCCGGTCAGCGCCCACCACACCCAGCGGCGATTGACGTACAGGCCGGCGATGGCGGGGACGAAGCCCCAGGTGGCGGCCGCGGCCAACACGTGGCCCGCCGGGTAGGAGAAGCCCGTGCCAGCGACGAGCCGTGCGCCGCTGGGGCGGGGACGCGCCACGATGTCCTTGACCAGCCACTCGAAGGCGGGACGGGCGGCGACCACCACGAGCATCACGACCGCGACCGACCGACAGCGGCGCGCCGCCAGGGCGACACCGGCGGCGCCCGCTAGGAGCACGACCGGGGTGGAGCCCAGCCGGGAGACCCACAGGGCCACGCGGTCCACGCCGGGCGATCGATGCTCGACGGCCGCGTTGGTGATGGGGCCGTCCCAGACCAGCAGTCGACCCCCGTCGATGGCGGCGAGGACGCCGAGCACGACCGCGAGTGCGGCGGCCCCGACCAGCAGCCAGGGCTGCCGTTCGGCGACGTGCCGCAAGGTGATCGGCGGCGAGCGGTGCAGGTCCGGGGTTGAGATCGTCATGGCCAGGGGGTGCCGACGACCAACATGGCCGCAGGGGATGCGCCGATCAACCCATGGCCGCGTCCGGCGCATCGCCTCCCTACGCATCGCCTCCCTGCGTCCGCTCGGGCAGGAGGAGCACGGCGCCGATGAGGAAGGCGATGGCGCCGACGAACGTGCCGAGGTTCATGACCGCCGCATTCCGCGGCTGATCGGTGACGGGCACGACGTACGACGCCACCGCGGAGGCGCCGAAGGCGATGGAACCGACGAGGTTCAGCGCCGTGATCAGCCACGGCAGGCTGCGCGGGCGCCACGACCAGAAGCCGTGGCACGCCTCGGCCCACGCAAGCCCGCTCGCCACCAGGAAGCAGATCGACCCCAGTGCGTCGGGGGTCCACACCAGTCGATCGGACTGCGAGGCGGATAGGTGCTGGAGCATCTCGTCGAAGGTGCTGACGTTGAAGAACAGGGTTCCGGCAAGCTGCACCACGGCCGCCCACCAGTCGATGCGACGCGGCTCCCAGGTGACGAAGCGTCGGCGCTCGTTCGCGGCGGCGCCGGGCAGGGTGCGAGGGGCGTTTGTCACCTCGAGGTATTGGAGAGCGGCGGCGGTCGTGAAGAACAGGGACCCGACGAAGAACGTGACGCCGTCGGCGGCGACCCCGACGGCGTCGACGTAGTGGGGTGCGGCGCCGAGGGCGAAGCAGGTCGAGCCGACCGCGAACAGCACGCCGATCCACCACCCGACGGCGCCGGGCGCCCACCAGGTCGAGCCGCGACCGGTGTCGAGCAGCGACTGCTGCTTGCGCTGGGAGCGGGACGTCCAGGTGACGAGCCGCCCGTCGGGTCGGCGGTACGTCTCACGCGTGACGAACGGACCCGGCCCCGAGGCATCGACGGGGTCCCACTGTTCGGGCACTGCGAGCCCGGCCCGTCGACCGGCCCGCGTCCCGGTAGCGACCTCTGTTCGGCGGTCTATGGGCGGACAGTGTCGGCAACCCGGAGGTGGCGGGCATCATCCGTTCCGGGTGATCGGAGCCGCAACCGGGTAGGACGTGGGCATGGCCCGACCCGTCTGGAGCGGTGTGATCAGCTTCGGGCTCGTGAGCGTGCCGGTGAAGGCGCATCCCGCCGTGCGTGATCACGATGTCCACTTCCACCAAATCGACAAGCGTTCCGGCGCGCGGATCCGCAACCGCAAGGTGTCCGCGAAGACCGGCGAGGAGGTCGACAACGCGGACATCGAGATGGGCTTCGAGACCAGCAAGGGTCGGTACGTGACATTCAGCAAGCCCGAGCTGGACGACCTGCGTCCGGAGTCGACCCGGACGATCGACGTCACGGACTTCGTCCGGCTGGACGACGTCGACCCGATCTACTTCGACCGCACCTACTGGCTGGCGCCCGCCGACGACACGGCAGTCAAGCCCTATCAGTTGCTGCGGGCGGCGATGGAGGACCGCGGGCTGGTTGCCATCGGCACGGTCGTCATGCGCAACAAGCAGTACCTGACGGCCATCCGGCCGCTCCAGGGTGCCCTCGCCATGTCGACGATGCGCTTTGCCGACGAGGTGGTGCCGCGGTCCGATGTTGACGGCGTTCCAGACCGCCGGAGCAAGCCCGAACCGAAGATGCTGCGGATGGCGACGCAGCTCGTCGACTCGCTCACGAGCGACTGGAATCCCGGGCAGTACCACGACACGTTCACCGAGGAGCTGCGTGCACGGATCCGGGCCAAGCGAAGCGGACGGAAGGTCACGAGCGAGCCCAAGGAAGCCGAACCCAAGGTCATCGACCTGATGCAGGCCCTGGAAGAGAGCGTGAAGGGAGCCAGGGGCACGAGGCGAGACCGGCGAAAGCCCCGTGGCCGCCCTCGCAAGTCGGCGTGAACCGCCTGGTGGGGGTCAGCTAGAGGATTTGCGCGTTTCGGCGTTGTGTGGTCGGACGTTCACGGGCATGGTCTTGGTCCTCTGACTCACCGCCCCCGGCGACGCGGGCGGTCGAGTCGGTCGGCCCTCGATGGAGGAGGAAGCCATGCCCGGCCCGCTGCGGTTCGCGATCTCCATTCCGCAATTCGTCGCCGATCGTGCGTTCGACCCGGACGCCCTCCGCTCGTATCTGGCGCGAGCGGAGGAGCTCGGCTTCGACGGTGCGTGGACCCTCGAGCAGGTGCTGGGGACGACGCCGGTCCTCGGCCCGATCGAGACCATGACCTACGCGGCCGCCTGCACCGAGCGGCTGCGGCTGGGCTGTGCCGTGTTCGTGGCTCCGCTGTACAGCCCGGTCCACCTGGCCAAGAGCATCAGCTCGCTGGACCAACTCAGCCGTGGCCGCGTCGACGTCGGCGTCGCCACCGGCGGGCGGGCGCGCATGTTCTCGGCGTTCGGCGTCGACCCCTCACGTCTGGTGTCGCGATTCACGGAGGGTCTTCGGCTGATGAAGGCGCTGTGGACCGAGCCCCACGTCACCTTCGAGGGGCGCTTCTGGCAGCTAGATGGTGCCGCGATGAGCCCCCCGCCATTCCAGAAGCCCCACCCGCCGATCTGGTTCGGTGCCAACCATCCGGACGCGCTGGCCCGGGCTGCCACCCACGGCGACGGCTTCTTCGGCGCGGGGTCGACGACGACCGACCAGTTCGCCCAGCAGGTGCCCATCGTCCGGGAGGCGCTCGCTCAGGCCGGCCGCGACCCAGCCCGATTCGGCGTCGCCAAGCGCGTGTACATCGCCGTCGACGACGACGACGAGCGGGCCCGGAGCCGCGTGGCCGGATCGCTGGTCGAGCTCTACGGCGACTTCGGGCGGCGCCTCGAGCCGGCGGCCGTCGCCGGCACCCCCGACGCCTGCGTTGAGCAGGTCCAGCGGGTCGCGGATGCGGGCGCCGAGCTGGTCCTGTTCACGCCGTTCTTCGACGAGCCGGAGCAGATGGAACGCCTGGCGGCGGAGGTCATGCCGAACCTGTCCGCAGCTTCGACGCCGCCCTGAATCGAGCCCGGCCGATCAGGCCCCCGGTGGCGCCCCATCGCGGGCCAGCGCGGCATTGGACCAGGCCGGATCGCCGGTGAGCTCGTCGCCGAACCAGTCGGGCGGGTGGAACGCCTCGGCCTCTCGGCGGGAGGGAAATTCCACTTCGACGACGGTCAGGCCCGCGAGCGCGCCGGCGTAGACGTCCAGCTCCGCGATGACACCCTCGAGGTCGATCCGGTGGCGGGTCTTCTCGAGACACCGATCGCCGGACACCTCCCACAGCTCGTCGAAGGCGGCCGCGTCGATGTCCACCTCGACCTCCGCGCGCTCCATGCCGGTGCCGGCCTTCACGGTCAGCGTCCGTCTCCGGGCGTCGCTGCGAACCCGCACTTCGACGTCGCCCTCGACGGCGACGTAGGCCTGCCTGAGCGGGGATCCGTCTCCCAACCCTGGCGGCATCCGGGCGACCAGGAACTTGCGCTCGATCTCGGGCACCGCACAACCTCACCAGCACGGTCACCGTGGGGCAAGGCGGTCCATGTGGCGGCATTCGGCCCACCGCCAGGCGTCGGCGTCGCTCGGGCGGCAATATCTCGCTTGACTTATATAAGTGCTGGCTGAGATAGTTCGCCCCGTGGAGGCGTTCGACGTGCTCGGTGATCCTGTGCGGCGCAGGATCCTCGAGCTGCTCGCGGACGGAGACGTCGCCGCGGGCGTGGTGGTGGATGCGGTGGGGCACGAGTTCGGCATCACCCAGCCTGCGGTCTCCCGGCACCTGCGGGTGCTGCGCGAGAGCGGGTTCGCGACCGTTCGGGCGGAGGGGACGCGCCGGCTGTACTCCGTGAACCCCGAACCGCTCGACATGGCGCAGGAGTGGATCACGCGGCTGCGCCGCATGTGGGAGCAGCGTCTCGACGCACTGGGCACGGAGCTTGCCCGGGGGGCCCGCCAGCGCCGCACGCGGGCAGGTGACGCACAGACCAAGCGATCGCGTAGGGCGAGGAGGACGTCATGAAGGACCTCATCGACGAGCTGGAAGGAATCAGGCGAGGGGTGGCCACGGGCATGCTCCCCGCCGGTGACGCACACGTCGTCACGTTGTCCCGCGCCTATGCCGCCGACATCGACGACGTGTGGGATGCCATCACCGACCCGGACCGGATCGCGCGCTGGTTCCTGCCGGTCAGCGGCGATCTCCGCCTGGGCGGGACCTACCAGCTCGAGGGCAACGCCGGCGGCGAGATCCGTGCCTGCGAGCCGCCGCACCGGCTGCTGGTCACCTGGATCGCTGGGGAGCCGCCGGGCCCGGAGGACTCCTCGATCGTCGAGGTGGTGCTCGAGCAGGGACCCGACGACGGCACGACGCTCACGCTCACCCACACGGCCGTGGTCCCGCCCGAGATGTGGGACACCTTCGGACCGGGCGCCGTCGGGGTGGGATGGGACCTCACGCTCGTCGGCCTCGCCGCGCACCTCGCGGGCGAGTACCTCGGCACTCCCGCGGAGCTCGAGAGCAACCCGGAGGTGCATGCCACCATGGCCGCCAGTAGCGAGGCGTGGGGCAACGCCTACCGGGCGTCGGGCGCCGATGCTGACGTCGCCGAGCGTGCCGTCGCCGCGACGACGGCGTTCTACGTGCCGTCTTCCTGAGCACGACGCCCCGCCGTTTCGGAGGGCGCCGATGAGTTTGGTGCGCCTCCTGCGTCGACCCCAGGGATGACGGACGCCGGACGACTGGCGACTTTGCAGTGCGACTTGCACTGCCCTAAGCGGTTGGCTCGGCCGCCGGTCCGGGTTCGACATCGACCTCGCCAGGCTGCAGCGGCTTGCCGCACCGGGCGCACGTGAGCACCGCGTGGGTGACCTCGCCGCATGCGCGGTGCCGGAAGAGTGCGGGCGGGCCGGCCTCGCCAGCCGTCCACCGGTCGCCCCAGGCACTGATCGCAAGCAGCACGCCGCAGAACTCGAGGCCCTTCGGCGTCAAGAGATACTCGTGCCGCAGCGGCCGCTGCGAGTAGGCGCGGCGCTCGAGCATTCCGTGCGCCACGAGCCACTTGAGCCGCTCGGCGAGCACCTTGCTCGAGATGCCCAGGCTTCTCTGGAGGGCGTCGAAGCGGGTGATCCCGACCCAGACATCGCGCATGATCAGCGGGGACCACGGCTCACCCGCCACGTCGAGCGTGCGGGCGATCGAGCAGCTCATCTCGCCGAAGGGCGTCCTCTGCATGTGCCCAGACTAATTACTTCCCTTAAGAAAGTAAGCCGGCTACGTTTCCCCCTGACCGTGTGGACCCAGACCGGGAAGGACCCACCATGAAGACACCTCCGATCGTGTCGCCCGAAGATTGGGAGGCTGCGCGGCAGCGGCTGCTCGTGAAGGAGAAGGAGTTGACCCGCGCCCGTGACGCGTTGGCGGCCGAGCGTCGCCGGATGCCGTGGCAGGCGGTGGAGAAGGACTACGAGTTCGAGGGCCGCGACGGCACGGCGAGCCTGCTCGACCTGTTCGACGGTCGCCGCCAGCTGGTCGTCTATCGCGCCTTCTTCGAGCCCGGCGTCTCCGGCTGGCCCGAGCATGCCTGCGTCGGCTGCTCGATGGTGGCCGACCAGGTCGCCCACGTCGCCCATCTGAACGCCCGGGACACCACGCTGGCGTTCGCGTCACGCGCGCCGCAGGCGGACATCAGGCGTGTGAAGGCGCGGATGGGGTGGGAGATGCCCTGGTACACGATGACCGACGACTTCGACGCCGACTTCGGCGTGGACGAGTGGCACGGCACGAACGCGTTCATCCGCGACGGCGACCGCATCTTCCGCACCTACTTCATCAACAGCCGCGGCGACGAGGCGATGGGCAGCACCTGGAGCTACCTCGACATGACCGCGCTCGGGCGCCAGGAGACCTGGGAGGACTCCCCGGAGGGCTACCCGCAGACCCCGCCGTACGAGTGGTGGATCTGGCACGACGAACCGCAGCAGACGGATGCCGATCGCCCGGGCCTCGTGCAGCTCCGCGCCGCTCAGGCATCCGCGACGGACGGCGACACCACGTGATCGCCCACGTCGCAGGCATGCCCATCGAGGAGACCCTGCTGCCCTTGGTGAGCGGGGCCGGCGCCGGGCTGCTGCTGGCGCGCTCCTGGCTCGTGTCCCGGCTGCGACGCCCAAAGGACCCACGGCATCGCCGACACCACGAGACTGGGCGCTGACGGTCTGAGCGGACCACCTACTGGGGTCAGGTGTGCCCGGGACCAGCAGTGCGTCGCATCGCTAGGGCCGCCGCGTACGATCGTGGCTCGCCGTGGAGCACGTCATTCGGAATGCGAGCATCGACGACGCCAACGCCATCGGGGCCGTCGTCGTGCGGGCGTGGCAGGCCGGTTACCGGGGCATCATGCCCGACGACTACCTCGACGGGCTCCGAGCCGAGCAGCGGGCCGCCATGTGGCAGCGTGTGCTCGCAGACCTCGGGCCCGACCGCTGGGTGCGAGTCCTCACGGTCGGGGACGAGCTCGTCGGGTTCGCCTCTTGTGGTCCCGAGTTGGCCGACGTCAGCGACGGCGAGACCGGTGAGCTCTACGCCATCAACCTCGACCCGGGCCACTGGGGCAGAGGTCTCGGCCGGGTCCTGCTGGCCGAAGTCACCCGGGGTCTTGCTGATGTCGGCTACCACACTGCCGTGCTGTGGGTCGCCACCGCGAACGAGCGGGCCCGCGGACTGTATGAGTCCGAGGGGTGGACAGCCGAGGGTCCCCCGCGTGATGTCGAGATCCTCGGCGTGACCGTGAACGAGGTGCGCTACCGGAAGCGGCTCGCCGCCTAGACCGAGGCTAAGGGCTCGGAGGGTCGAGCTCGTCGATCGCGTCAGAGAGCGCCTCGAGGGGTGGTGCTGACCTGCTCGGACACGGCCGATAGCGTACTAGTGTTCGTATCAAAGATGCAAAAATCGAATTTGGCAATAAAGGTGCCCGGGATTGCCAAACAACGGTCGGACACACCAGTCATAGTCAAGCGGCGAACGACCGCCGGCGGCCGACCGACGCCCACCCCCAGATCCATCTCGGTGCGGCGAGGCCGCCAACCCAGCGGTTCGGTCGGAGAGACCCGCCAGCCGCGGCACGCCCGCCCCGGCCGTAGCCGGCGTGTCATCGGTCATGCCCGGAACGTGGCATCTGGCGCAGTCCGCCTGCCGGCCTCCGATGATGCTGGCTCCTGACGGGAGACGAGCCGAGACCGACGGGAGGGCGACGTGACGGCCATCCTTCTTCTGATCGCCGGCGTGGTGTTTGCGCTGTTGGCGCTGGGGATGGTGTGGATCCGGGCGACGGCGGTCGAGTACCGCCACAGATGGAGCGTTCCACCGGACGTCGCACGCCGCGCCTACCGCCAGCGCTGACGCAACGGGGTCAGCGGCGGCCGGGGCCCGAGCGCCGTACGACCTCTCCGACGAAGGCCTCGAACAGGCGCTGCTGGACGGCGTCGGTGCCGGCGGTGTCCTCCGGGTGCCACTGGACGCCGATCACCCATTGGTCCGGGAGGGTCAACTCGATGCCCTCGATCACGCCATCCGCCGCCCAAGCCACGGCCTCGAGGTCGGCGCCCAGCTTGTCGACCGCCTGGTGGTGCTGGGAGGAGACGTCGTCACTCGTGGCGCCCAGCGCCGTGGCCAGCCTGGACCCGTCCTGGACCCGGACGGAGTGGGTGATCGAGCCGCCCGCGACACCCGGCACACCGTGGGGCACGTCACTGGGGGCGAGGTGCTGCTCCAGGGTGCCGCCCAGGGCGACGTTGAGCACCTGGTGGCCCCGGCAGATCGCCAGTGTGGGCATCGCCCGGGCGATGGCGGCGCGCGCCAGCGGCAGCTCGAAGCCGTCACGCCGCGCAAGGACCCCGTAGACCTCCTCCTCGCACTGCTGGCCGTAGGACTCGGGGTCGAGGTCACCGCCGCCGATGAGCAGGAGGCCGTCGAAGCTGTCGAGCACCAGGTCGGCCTCGCCCTCGCTCAGCTCGTCCGGCATGAGCACGGCGCCCCGCCCCCCGGCCCGGCGCAGGGCCGTGAGGTAGGTCTCAGGGGTGGCGACGCCGGCGGTGGCCCAGCCCTCCACGCGGCCCGACCTAACCAGGTAGGCCGGCACGGCGATGAGCGGCGGCGGCGACGTCGTCATGCAAGCTCGAAGCTACGCCGCAGCTCCCAGTCGGTGACGACGCGGTTGGACGCAGCCCACTCCTGACGGGCGGTGTTGACCAGGTGGAAGTGGACGTCCTCGCCGAACGCCTTGGCCGCCAACTCGCTGCGCTCGAGCTCGGCGATCGCCTCGACCAGCGTCGAGGGGACGCGGGGCACGTCCTCCGCCTGGTACGCGTTGCCGCGGTACTCGGCGCCGGGATCGAGGCGATGTTCGATGCCGTGCAGCCCGGCGGCGATCGTGGCTGCGTAGGCGAGGTAGGGGTTGCAGTCGCCCCCGGGGATCCGCGACTCGATCCGGAACCCGGCACCGTGGCCCACGAGGCGGAGGCCGCAGGTGCGGTTGTCGCGACCCCACACGATCGCGGTCGGGGCCCACGACCCGGGCTGGTACCGCTTGTACGAGTTGACGTAGGGCGCGAACAGGTACGAGAGCTCCCGGCTCGCCGCCAGCAGCCCGCCGAGGTAGTGGCGGAACGTCTCGGACATGTGGTCCGGGGTGTCGCCGTCCCAGTCGAGCGGCTCGTCGGCGTCCGCGCTCCACAGGCTCGAGTGGAGGTGGCACGAGTTGCCGCACTCGTCCATCGTGTACTTGGCCATGAACGTGATCGCCCGATCGTTCAGGGCGGCGATCTCCTTGGCGCCGTTCTTGTAGATCGTGTGGCGGTCGGCCATCTCCAGCGCATCGGCGTACCGCAAGTTGATCTCGTGCTGCCCCCGCCCGGCCTCGCCCTTGGAGAACTCGACCGGCACGCCCGCACCGTCCATCGCGTTGCGGATCTGGCGGATGAGGTACTCGTCCTTGGTGGTCTGGAGGATGTGGTAGTCCTCGATGACGGCCGAGTGCGGGGTTAGCCCGGCGTAGCCCCTCGCCCCGGCGTCGTCGTAGGAGTCCTTGAACAGATAGAACTCGAGCTCGGAGCCGCACTTCACCGCGTACCCGGCGGCTGCGGCCCGCTCGATCTGGCGCTGGAGGATCCGCCGGGGGGACACCTCGACGGGCTCACCCGTCTCCTGGTCCTCCAGGTCGCAGACGACCAGCGCGGTCTTCTCGAGCCACGGGACCAGCCGCAGCGTGGAGAGGTCGGGCCGGAGCACGAAGTCCCCGTAGCCCGTCTCCCAGTTGGCGTAGCGGTACCCGGGGAGGGGGTCCATGTCGATGTCCACCGCCAGCAGGTACGTGCAGGCCTCGACCCCCTGGGCGAGCACGTCGTCGACGAAGAAGTGCCCGGTGACCCGCTTGCCCATCAGCCGGCCCTGGAGGTCGGGGAAGACGACGAGCACGGTGTCGATGTCGCCGGCGCCGATCATCGCGGCGAGGGATTCCTGGTCGAGACGGCCTTGCTGCATGTCTGTGCTCCTTCGCTGGCCGGCGCGACGCGGTCAGGTTAGTGACGGAGCCATTTTGGGGGTCACTCAGGGGTCACATAGGCGGCGGTGATGCCGCCGTCGACCACGAGCGCGGCGCCGGTCATGAACGATGATTCGCCGGAAGCCAGGAACAGGGCGGCGCGGGCGATCTCCTCGGCGGCGCCGGGCCGGCCCATGGGGATGTGCACGAGGCGGCGGGCCGCCCACGCCGGGTCGGACATCAGCTGGCGCATGAGCGGCGTGTCGATCGGCCCGGGGCAGAGCACGTTGGCCCGGATCCCCTGACGCGCGTATTCGACGGCGGTCTCCCGGGTCATTGCGAGGACACCGCCCTTGCTGGCGGTGTAGGCGATCTGTGGCACCGCCGAGCCGACCAGTGCGACCAGCGACGACACGTTGACGATCGTGCCGCCGCCCGACGCCAGCAGCACGGGGATCCCGAACTTCATCCCCAGCCAGACGCCCTTGAGGTTCACCGCCATGACGCGGTCCCACGTCGCCTCGGGGGTCTCGAGCGTGCCCGCGTCGTCGCCCGGGAGGATGCCGGCGTTGTTGTACAGGACGTCGAGGCGCCCGAAGGTCTCGACCGCGAAGCCGACCATCGCCTCGGCGTCCGTCGCGTCCGACACATCCGCGTGGATGAATGCGGCGTCGCCGCCGGCGCCGGAGATCGCCGCGACGGCGGCCTCGCCGTCGCCGTCGGCCACGTCGGCGATCGCCACCCGGGCCCCCTCGGCCGCGAACAGCTCGGCGGCCACCCGCCCGATGCCACTCGCAGCCCCGGTGATCAGCGCCACCTTGTCGTCGAGTCGTCCCATCCCTGCTCCTTGATCCGGCGGGTCACGGCGCCCGGGACAATGGCGAACGGGGCGCCCCGGGGTCAACGGGCAGCTGGGCGTGGTCGGCGCAGGCCTGGAATCCGCCAGGGCTACGCGGGGTGAAGTCTGCTGCCGCGGGGTACCGTGCGCGGTGATGGGTGCGTTGGTCGCGATCGAGGAGCGCAAGAAGCTCCTGAGCGACGTGTGGCTGTTCCACGGCGCCAGCGACGAGGAGCTCACTGCACTGGCCGAGCGGGCCTACGAGGTCACCGTCGGTCCGCACGTCGACGTCGTCAACGAGAACGAGTTCGGAGACGAGCTCTTCCTCGTGGTGGACGGGCACGCGGCCGTGACCCGCGGCGGCGTCGACCTGGGAGTGCTCAACGCCGGCGACTTCTTCGGCGAGATGGCGCTGCTGGGGACCGGGGTGCGGTCGTCCACCGTGCGCTCGATCGTCGCCATGACCCTGCTGGGGCTCCGCGCCGAGCACTTCGACGATGTGGTCGCCTCCGACCCCACCTTCGCCCGGCGGGTGCTCAGCGTGCTGGTGCGGCGCCTCGACCAGGCCGATCGCCGCTTGGCTGAGCTCGAGGGGCGGCGGCCCGGTTCGAGCTGAGTGCCCGGTCCTCGCCACGTGGACGCCCGGAGCGGATAATCGAGACATGGCGCTCGAGGCCCGCATGGTGTTCCTGGGATTCGGGAAGTTCGCCCGCGCCGACAAGATCTACGCGCTCGAGCCGCTCCGGGGAGGCGAGCGCGGCGACGGGCGGCGCACCAACGTGTGGGTCGAGGGCATCGACGGTCCGATCGTCGCGTCGCGGACCGAGCGGACGATCCTCCACGACATGGGTCAGGACCCTGCGGCACAGTCGCCAATCGTCGACGAGGCCCTCGACTTGGCCGAACGCCTGGTCGCCGCGGCCGACGCCGGCCGGGTCGATCTCGGCGACCTCGGCCGGCGCGCTCGTCATCTGCTCGCCGCGACGACCGCCCCGGCGCGGGACACGCCCGCCGGCCGGGCCTGAGCCGACCTGGCGGGCGTGTCCCACCCTTCACACCGTCATCAAGCGATCGAAGAACGTGCGGTAGCGCTGGAACGTCACGCGCAGGTCTTCGGTGGACACGTCGTCGCTGGCTCCGCGCCGTGCATCCAGGGCCTCGAGCTCGGTGGTGAGCCTGCGGTTCAGGTCGTCGATCAGCTCGGTCAGCAGCTCGCCCGCACTCTGCACCGCGTGGCCCGGCTCGTCCACGAACCCGGTCTGGATCTCGTACCAGCGGTCCTGATAACGGGTTGCGTCCGCCGCCACGAAGGGCTCGTCGCCTCGCGCTGCGACGTCGCCCCGACCGGCGCCCGCAGTGCGGGCCTCGATGTTCGGCGCCTCCCCTTCGGCGGCGTCGTCCACTGCACGCTGGGCCGGCTCCATCTCGGGCTCTCCGGGCAAGGGATCCTGCTCCGGGGGCGGCTGGGAGCCGTTGTGCTCCGCGATGTCGTCGGCCTTGCGCTCGTCCGCGGGCTCGTCAACCTCGAATTCGTCCGCCTCGGGGTCGGGCGGCAGTGATTCGTCCGATGGTTCCTCCCCGGGGGCGAACGCGTCGCTCTTGGGAACTCGATCTTCCGTCCGGTCTGCCTCGTTCGTCGTCACTGGGTCCTCCCTCCACGGACGTGCCGCTCAGGTGACACGCCGCCCTCGTCGGCCACATCCGGGTCGTCTTCCGCGTACTCATCGGCGGGCGCGTCGTCATCGACGTCCGCGGCATCGGCCAACAGGTCATCGAACAGCGCCCGGTAGCGCTGAAACGCCTCACGCAGGTCGTCGACGGACGCCGCGTCCGTGCCGCTTCGCCGCTGGATCGAGTGCGCCACGCGGTAGTTCTCGGCGAGCTCGGGATGGTCGACCGAGACCATTTCGATGCGCTCGTCGAACTCCTCGACGGGATACCCACGCTCGCGCATCACCTCCTGAACGAGCCCGTCCGCGTCGTCGACGGCCCGGCGCGGGTCGTCGACGAAGCCGGACTGCACGTCGCGCCACTGGGTGGCGAACTGCAACCTGGCATCCGACGGAAGCTCGCGAATCTCCAACTCGTCGCGTCGCTTGGCGCGATCACGCAGCGACGCCTCGGCGGCGCGACGGCCACCCTCCTCGTCGACGGTGCGGTCATACTCCGGCCCGAAACGCCGCCTCAGCGCCGCCGAGCGCCCCCGGCCCAGCGCCACTGCGGCCAGCGCGAGCACCACGACGACAGCAACAACCACGATCACCCAGGTCATGAGAATCCTCCCTCCTCGGCGATCGTCGTCTACCCGCGGGTGAGGCACGTCATAAGTCGTCCCACGACCCCGCGATCGCAACGCGGCTGCCGACGTGCGTGCCGCCGCGCCACGATGGGCGGGTGCCGGCGCCGAACCGGGTGGATCCGTGGGGCGAGATCGTCGCCATCGGCCAGCGCGGCCTGTTCATGGGCAACCGGGGATGCCTGCACCGCGATCGGCGGATCGTGCGGCCGTGGCAAGTGCGTCGGTGGATCACCTGCGTCCTGGAGTACAAGGGCTGGGTGGCGCCGAAGTGGGAGCCCGGCCGCTGGACCCCGTTGTTCTTCTGGGACGAGGCGGTGGCACTGGCGGCAGGTCACCGACCCTGCGCCCTCTGCCGTCGTGCCGACTTCAACGCCTGGCTCGACGGCTGGCACTCGGCGTTCGGGGAGCGGCCCAAGGTCGATCCGATGGACCGCCGCCTCCACGCGGACCGCCGCGACGGGAAGGCGCAGCGCCGCCACACGCGCGCCTGGACCGAGCTGCCGGTGGGTGCATTCGCCGTCGTCGACGATGCGGGCGGCGGCGATGCGTTGCCCGCGCTCGTGCTCCCGGATCGCCTGGTGCCGTGGTCGGCGGGCGGCTACGGCCCGCCGGTCGACCGCCCGCACCGGGGCAACGCGACGGTGCTGACGCCCCGCGCCAGTATCGACGTGATGATCCACGGGTACCGTCCTGCGCTTCACCCGTCGGCGAGCTGACGTGGGGCCGGCCGACGTGGGGGCGCGGTGCTCGGCGGCGACCGCCCGGACGGATGCGGCGAGTCGCCGCGCCCGGACATGCCGCTCGTGTGACGGACGGACGGCGGCGGGCCAGAACGGTCATCCGGCCGGCCCCGCGCCAGTGTCCACGACAGGACGGCGGTCGGGCCACGTGAGGGCGGCGAAGCGGAGGCGTCGGGCGCCCTCGTTCGCATAGCCAACGGCCGCTGCGTCCCATGCGTGGTAGGCGAGCCACTGATCGCCGGCGGGACCCGAGACCACGCATGCGCCGCCGGGGCCGGCCTGGTCGCTGGTCGTGGCGAGAAGCGGGCGGTCGACGGTCGCCTTGGTGCACGGGCCAAGGGGCGTCGCGCACGTGGCGTAGCCGATCGCGTAGCCGGCTGATTCCCACCAGCCACCCGAGTACAGCAGCACGTATGACCGGCCGTTCGCGACCAGCGCGGGGTTCTCGATGAGGGGTTGCTCCCAGGCGGCGTCGGCGCTCAGTAGGGCGCTGGGTTGACCGGTCAGCGCGAGGCCGTCGGATCGGAGGCGCTGGGCGAACAGCGTGCTCCGTTGGCCGATGGCGTTGGCGTCGGCCTTCCAGAAGAGGTACGCGCTGCCGTCGGTGTCGACGAAGGGATGGGGGTCGATCGACCCGCCCAGGTGGGTCTGGCACACGAGGGGATCGGGTGCCGTGCTGACGAATGGACCGACGGCAGTGGTGGCGGAGGCCACGCCGATGCACTGGCGGCCCGAGTGTCGGTGCCGGGCGGCGAAGTAGAGCAGGTAGCGGCCGTGGAGCCGCGTGGCGCCGGGAGCCCAGGTGCGCCCCCAGGCAGCCCAGTCGGGCAGGCGAGGCAAGGCGTCGCTGGGCGGCGACCAGTGGCGCAGGTCCGGGCTCGTGGCGACGGGCACGTTGAGCAGGCCGACCTGGGTGCTGTAGAGCAGGTAGCGGTCGCCGTCGTCGAGGATGAACGGGTCGGGCGCGTCGCGCCCGTCCGCCGGCGGTGCGGGGGCCAGGGGCGTTGGTGTCGGGGCCACGGATCGTGGACGCCTGGGTTGTGGCTCGGCGCCGCGTGGGCGGTCGATCGCGCCGGCGGTTGCTGCGGTGTCGTGCCCCGCCGTCCGTGAGGGAGCGACCCAGTCTCGGGCCGGCCCGGCAACACCCGCGATGACAACGGTGGCGGCGAGGGCAACCTGGACGAGGCGTCGATGGGTTGGTGCTGGGCGCGTCCCGCCTGGAGGGGTCGGGGCGCGCGCGGGCAAGAACGCGGTCATGGCGACCTCCGGAGAAGGGAGGTGGCCCACCTCTGGCCGGTGGACCTGGTTGCCCGGGCGTCCTCAGGATGAGGGACGCGCTTCGACGGGGGCGCGACTGCGGCTCAACCGCCGCTCGACTGCGGTTCGATTGCGCCGAACGGCCGTCGGCGGCACCCCTGCGGCGGGCCGCGAACCGAATCAGCCCCCTCGCCGTAGTGGAGGCCAGCGTCGTCGACACCGGGTCGACCGCGGCACACGGAAGGGATCACTGACCATGAACGTCCATCGCATGCCCGGAGCCCGCCCGCTGACCCTCACGGTGGGAGCCGCGGCGGCATTCGCGATCGGTTTGGCGGCCGCCCCCAGCTCTCCCGCCGGCGCGACGTCGTCGCCGTCGGCACGCGTCGCCAACGACACCCTGACGGTCATCGGAACCTCGCACGCCGACCGGATCGCACTCCGCCTCGCCCCCGGCGCGCCGGGCACGATGCAGGTCGACCTGAACGATGACGGCACCGCCGAGCACAGCTTCGACCGCAGCACCTTCAGCCGGATCGAGGTATTCGCACGCAGCGGGAGCGATCAGTTCCGCGTCGATCAGGCCAACGGCATCATCGACGAACCGGCGACCGTCAGCGGGGGGAGCGGCAACGACAACCTCGACGGCGGCGACGGGATCGAGCTCTTCATCGGCGGCAGCGGCAACGACACGGTCGACGGCAACCGTGGCAACGACTCGGCCGCGCTCGGCTCCGGGCGAGACACGTTCCGGTGGGACCCGGGCGACGGCAGCGACGTCGTCGAGGGTCAGAGCGGAACGGACACGCTCGACTTCAACGGCGCCGCCGGTGAGGAGAACATGAGCCTGTCGCCCAACGGTCAGCGATCGCTGTTCCTGCGGGACGCCGGCAACATCCGCATGGACATGGCCGGGGTCGAGCGACTGGACCTGGCCGCGCTCGGCGGTCCCGACACCTTCACGGTCCAGGACATGTCCGGCACTGACTTCCGACGGGCGGACGTCGACCTCTCCGGTCCCGCGGGTGGACCTGACGGCCAGGCCGACGTCGTGACCGTCAACGGCACTGAGCGGGCCGACCGGATCGATGTCGAGGCCGACGGTGCGAGGGTCGATGTCGAGGGGCTCAAGACCGAGGTGCGGATCACCGGTAGCGAGACCAGTGACCGGCTGGATGTGAACAGCCGGGGTGGCAACGACGACGTGGACGTCGACCCGGCCGTGACGGCCCTCATCGGCGTGGCGGTGGATCTGGGCGCGGGTCAGCTCTGATCACGCCACGGATCGGATCGGGGCCTCTGGGCGGGAGGCCCCGATCTGCCGCGTCAGACGACCGCCCCGCTCCGCACCTCTCGGATCACAGCCCGGCCGTCGCCGACACGGCGGCCTCGATCGTCTCGCGGGGGCCATCGCTCGACGGCCCGGCAAGCGGAACCAGCCGGTGGACCCCGAGCTCGGCATATGCCGCGGCCCGCTGGGGGTTGAGCCGCCCGCGGGGCGTCACGCTGATCTCCAGCTCGCCAAGCTCGCGAGGCCGCTCCACGCGACCGGCAGCGGCGCGCAGCCCGGCGAGGGACGTGGCCACGTCATCGGGCGTCAGCCAGTACCCGTACCAGCCGTGGCCACGCGCGACCGCCCTCCGGTACGCAGGTGCGCTGTGTCCTGCGACCACGAGCGGGATCGGCCGCTGCAGCGGACGCGGATGCGCGTCGACGCCGGCGAAGTCGACGAAGCGTCCGTGGTACTCGGGACGCTCGTCGTACCAGAGCGCCAGCATGGCATCGAGGTACTCATCGGTGACGGCGCCGCGTTCCGCGAAGTTGGCACCGACAGCACGGAACTCGGGCTCGAGGTACCCCGCGCCCACCCCCAATGAGAGGCGTCCCGCGGACAGGACGTCCAGGCTCGCCACCTGCTTCGCGAGCACCACGGGATTCCGCTGCGGGAGGATCACGATCCCGGTGACGACGCGGATCGTCGTGGTGTGCGCCGCCGCCCATGTCAGCGCGAGCAACGAATCGAGCGCCGGGTCGCGTGGGTCCATCGGCGACGGGGGCACCTGCGGGTCCGGCAGCACGATGTGCTCGCCGGCCCACACCGAGTCGAGCCCGGCCGCTTCGGCGGCGCGTGCGGCGACGACGAGGTCGTCGGGCCGGCTCATCGCGCCCATGTTGACGTGGACCAGTCCGAGGAGCATCCCGGCACACTGCCACGCGTAGCCTCATTCGATCGCACGCCTACGCTCGACCCGTTGACGTCTCTGCGCGGCGAGCTGGTTCGGTTGCGGCCGGTGTCACCGGCCGACGTCGCCCGGCTCGCGGCTATCCGCGGCACGCCCGAGGTCTACGCCCGCTGGCGTGGCGGCGACGACATGGTGGCCGCAGTGGAGCAGGACCTCGCCGAGCCGGACGTGTTTGCGTACGTGATCGAGCTGGACGGCCGGGTAGCCGGCTGGATCCAGTGGCAGGCCGAGGACGACCCGGACTACCGCCACGCCAGCATCGACATCTACGTCGACCCGGCCGTCCACGGACGGGGGGTCTGCACCGATGCGGTCCGGACGCTCGCCCGCCACCTGATCGTCGACCACGGCCACCATCGGCTGGAGATCGACCCGGCCGTCGACAACGCCGCCGCCATCCGTTGCTACACCAAGGTCGGCTTCCGGCCCGTCGGGGTCCTGCGCCGCTCCGAGCGGGGACCCGACGGCACATGGCACGACGGACTCCTCATGGACCTCCTGGCCGACGAGCTCGCTGAGTAGGTGCGTGCGTGGGGCGCTCCCCCGGGAGCCCGCGAGATATCGCGAACCGACCCTGCACCTCACACGTACAGGAGCGGCAACGGAACCGATACGTGCGGAGGCAGGAACTCATGGAATCGTGGCTCCCTTACCTTGTCGAGGATCGGATGCGTGAGCGCCGGGCGGAGGCCGACCGGGTGCGACCGCCCCGCAGGCACAGGATTGGCCTGCGGCGCTGGCGGGGGGATCGGACATGAGCGAGGTCACCTCCGCCTGACGCCAATCGCTCAGGCGGTGGCGTCCCAGTGGCGCCGGAGATGGGGGATCAGGTCGGCGGCGCGTTCGTCGGGGAAGAACAGCTTGGCACCCTCGATCTCGATGATCTCGGTGGCCCCGGGGATGGTGTCGCGCAGCCACCGTGCCGAGGACAGGTCGAAGAACCGGTCTCCGGTGCCCCACACGAGCAGCGTGGGGATGTCGAGCTCCTTGAGCTGCGGCTCGACGGCGAGCAACGGTCCGGGTTCGAGCTGGGCGACGCAGCGCTCGAGCTCGCGGGCGCGGAGATCGGACTCGGCGAGGGGCGCCAGGTAGGCGTGGAGCACCTCGTCCGGTAGCTCCTCAGGTCGCTCGTAACCAGAGCCGAACCCCGCATCCGAGCGTGCCAGCGTGAAGTCGGTCGCCAGGCCCTTGACCGCATCCGCCAGCATGCCCTGGCGCGCCAAGTCGACGATGGGGGCGAAGTCGGCGGGTGGGATGTTCCCCTGGGTGTCGCAGTTGGTGAGCGTGAAGCTGCGCAGCCGCTGCGGGTTGGTGGCGGCGAAAATCTGGGCCACGGCCCCGCCCGTGTCGTTGGCGACGAGGTCGACCTGGTCGGCACCGATGCCGTCGCACAGTGCGATGAGTGCGTGTGCCAGGCCGTCGAGCGACAGGTCCCAGGAGTCGGTGGTTCGGGTCTGCCCGTGGGCCGGCAGGTCGATGGCGACGCAGCGGCGCTCCGTGCCGACGGCAGGAAGGACGTTGCGCCAGAAGAAGGCGTTGGTGAAGACGCCATGGACGAACAACGCCGTCGGCCCCTCGCCGTAGTCGAGATAGGAGATGTCACCGAGCTCCGTGGCTGCGGTTCTGCGGTGGCCTTCGAGCTGGTTCGGCGTCATGGGGCTCCTCTCCATCTAACAGACCGACGGTCGGTATACTCACAAACCGACCATCGGTCTGTCAAGCTGATGTGTGATGGTGAACAAGCGGGTCGAACAAGGTCAGGCGACGAGAGCGGCGTTGATCGGCGTCGCGACCGAGCTGTTCGCCGCGAACGGCTACGACGGCACCGCCATCCCGGCCGTGCTCGACGCCGCCGGCGTCAGCCGCGGGGCGCTGTACCACCACTTCGGGAGCAAGGAGGCGCTCTTCGAGGCCGTGCTCCAGGCGGTCGAGGCGCAGGCCACATTCAAGGTCACGCGTGCGGCCGGCGGCGCCACCGACCCGCTGGACGGCCTCCGCCGGGGGTGCGCCGCCTATCTGGCCATGTGTCGCGATCCGGTCGTCCGCCGGATCTCGCTCATCGACGCGCCGGCCGTTGTCGGTTGGGAGCGGTGGCGGGAGATCGACGAGCAGCATGCCTTCGGGCTCGTGAAGGCTGCGATCGCCGCGATTGCGGCCGACGGGCGAGTCAAGCCGGAGCTGGTCGACGTCATGGCCCACATGGTGCTGGCGGCGCTGCTCGAGGTGGCACTCCTCGTTGCCCGTGCCGACGAGGGCCGCATCGCGATACGCCGGGGGCAGGAGGCGATCGACGAGCTCCTGACCGCATTGTTCGGGTCATGAGCCCGCGAGCGCCCACTACGTCTCGACCACGTCGACCATGTACTGGTCGTGGCGCCGGAAGAAGGAGGCCAACTCCTCCTCGGACAACTGCCGTCCCGACGCGATGATCTCGCCGAGCTCACTGAAGAACGCCTCGCGCGGCGTACCCGGGGCGAACAGGATGAGGATGCTGGCCGGCTCGCTCGTGTCGTTGCGAAACCCGTGCACGCCGTGTTCCGGCACATGCAGGAACGAGCCCGGCCCGGCCGGCAGCCACGACCGGCCGTCGAACAACGTGACCGTCCCGGAGAGCACATAGAACGACTCGGTGAACCCCGTGTGCAGGTGCGGCGACGCCCCACCGGCATGTGGCGTCATGTCGTAGCGGAAGAGCCCGAAGCGCCCTCCCGTCAGCCGCCCGGGTGCGACGAACGTCGCCAGGCTCTCCGGACCGACCTGCGCCTGCGGAGCGCTCCCCGGCTCCACGAGCGTGGCACTGGCTTCGGCATGGGGGCGAACGCCTCCGGCCGCGTGGACAATGAACGACATGCGACCAGCGTCGCGCGACTCGCGGAGCCGTCGCCGCGCGGCGCCACCGGCCCGACCTCGGGCTCAGTCGCTGATGAACGCCAGCAGATCGGCGTTGAACTGGTCCTTGTGGGTGGCGAAGAGGCCGTGGGGCGCACCCGGGTAGACCTTCAGGGTCGCGTCCTTGACGATCCCGGCAGACCGGCGCGCCGATGCGGCGATGGGCACGATCTGGTCGTCGTCGCCATGGATGATCAGGGTCGGGATGTCGATCCTCTCGAGGTCTTCGGTCAGGTCGGTCTCCGAGAACGCCTTGACGCAGTCGAAGGCACCCTTGAACCCAACCTGCATGCTCCAGAGCCAGAAGGCGTCGCGGGTTCCCTGCGAGACGGTCGAGCCGGGCCGGTTGGCGCCGTAGAAGGGCGCGCTCAGGTCCTTGTAGTACTGCGAGCGGTCGGCGGTGAGACCGGCGCGGATCTCGTCGAACGCCTCGATCGGGGTGCCGTCGGGGTTGGCGTCGGACTTCAGCATGAGTGGCGGGATGGCGCCCACGAGCACCGCCTTGGCGACGCGGGCCGTGCCGTGGCGACCCATGTAGCGGGTCACCTCGCCGCCCCCGGTGGAGTGGCCCACCAGGATGACATCACTGAGATTCAGGGCCTCGATGACCTGCGAGAGGTCGTCGGCGTAGGTGTCCATCTCGTTGCCGCTCCAGGGCTGGCTGGAGCGCCCATGGCCACGCCGGTCGTGCGCGACCGCCCGGAACCCGTTGGAGGCGACGAGAAACGCCTGGTCGTCCCATGCGTCGGCGTTGAGAGGCCAACCGTGGCTGAAGACGACCGGCTGCCCGGTGCCCCAATCCTTGTAGAAGATCGCAGTCCCGTCCGTGGTGGTGATCGTTGCCATCGGCGTCTCCTCGCTGGATGGAGGGTCGGGGGGCGATGTCCCGACTGGTTCCGTTGGCGTGCGGGGTCGGCAACGGCCGTCCGCTGGTGGCTCGGATGGGGGAACCGCCGGCCTCGCGAACGCGCAGAGCGAGCTTCCCGCGCGCTGTCAGCGGTCGCAAGGGGTCATTTCCTGCGTGTCGCCGGCGTGGAGCGCGCCGTAGATGCGGTCTCGCAGGGCGTTCGCCTCCGTGTCGGTGAACGTGCGCTCGAGGTGACGGAGCACGACCCGCACGAGGACGTTCTTGTGCCGCCGGTCCATGCCCATGCGGGCGATGGCCGACGCCGGCAGGTCGCCGTACGGAGTGTCGGACAGCACTGCGACCTCCTCGACGGCGCTGGCGTCGTCGCCAAGGGCGTCGCGGACACGGTCGCCCAGCTGTTCGACGTCGTCGCCGGCGTCGACGGCAACCGACAGGTCGCGCACCACGGGCGGCTTCGCCGAGACGACCCGGTAGGGGCCGAGGTCGAGCATCTGGCCCCCGACGCGGGGGTCAGGGGAACGCAGGAGCCGAATGTCGGGGATCTGCTTGCGGAGCATCAGCAGCCGGTCCAGGCCCATGCCCAGGGCCAGGCCGTGCCAGCCGTCCAGGCCCGCCCGGGCCAGGACGTCGGGGTGGGCGAGCCCGCACTCCCACACCTCCACCCACTCGCCACCCTGAGCGACGTCCACTTGGCGGCCGTCGACGGTGTACGGGTGGACCCGCGGTTCGGCGCGCCACGGCCGCCCGGGGGCGAGCGCCTCCGCGAGCAGCGCAACCATCTGATCCATGTCCGCGTTGGTGAGGGGCCGGCGCG
The DNA here is from genome assembly GCA_046723645.1 of Actinomycetota bacterium. GTDB lineage: Bacteria > Actinomycetota > Acidimicrobiia > Acidimicrobiales > VFJN01 > DASQUK01. The sequence continues at coordinate 24,832 of JBKOUY010000164.1, forward strand.
AGATCCGCCACAGGTCGAGCTGGTGCGGCGTCCCGGTGTGCAGTCGATCGATGGCGTCCCGGCGGTAGACGATGCCGGGACAGACCAACAGGACGTCGTCTACGGGATCGACGGCCAGTGCTCGGAGCGCCGCGGGCACCATGGCGCTGGAGTGGCTGCGCAACATGCGTTGGCGGTCGACGTAGCGCGTATAGCGGGCGTCGCGGCTGGCGGCAGCGGCGGTGAACCCGAGGTTGTCGTAGTTGTCGGCGATCGGAACGACGCGGGGACCGGGGCAGGGGCGCGCGGGACAGCGCCAGGCAGCAACGAGCGCGTTGGCGGCGAGCCCGACGAGCGACTGGATGGCGTGCGGCCCGGCGTTGCGATCGGTGAGGTCCCGCAACGCCAAGTCGCGGGCGAGCTGCTCGGTGGTGAGGTAGGTGGGCACGACTGGCTCCTCTGCACGGGAATCGGGTGGCGGGGGCGGATCCCCGGCCCGTTCGCCCGGCGTGGAGTCAGCGGTGGTGAGGCCGCGGCGCCACGCGGCCCGAGGGGGCCGGGGAGCCGGTAAATCGCGCGGTGGCTGCAACCTGCACGGCAGCGATCGTACGCGGGCGGTGCCGAGGTCGCACCGGAATACCGCCGGCGGCAGTCGCCCCGCGTGATCTGCGCCGGCCGTAGCTTTGGGCCGCATGCCACGCGTAGCCCTGGCCACGGCGATCGACGCCGTGGC
>JBKOUY010000110.1:0-42045 GCA_046723645.1 Actinomycetota bacterium
CCCGGTGGTGTGGCCACCAGCGCGGTCGTCTCCCAAGGCTGCAGGCCCATCGGCGATCCGATGATCGTCACCCGGGCCGAGGGCAACCTCGTGATGGAGATCGCCGGGAGGGCTGCGCTCGACCGGCTCGACGACCTGGTCCACGCCGCCGATGACGAGGAACGGGCGCTGCTCGCCTCAGGGCTCCAGATCGGCATCGCCATCGACGAGCACCGAGCCACCTTCGAGCGCGGCGACTTCCTCATCCGTGGCGTGGTGGGCGCCGACCGGCGCCGCCGCGCCCTGGCCGTCGGCGATCAGGTCGACGTGGGGACCACGGTCCAGTTCCAGGTGCGCGACGCCGTCGCCGCCGACGAGGACCTGCGCGCGATGCTCGCCGACGCCACGGGCGACGCCGCCCTCGTCTTCACCTGCAACGGCCGTGGGCAGCGCCTCTTCGGGGAGCCCAACCACGACGCCCGGGTCGTGCACGAGACGCTGGGAGCGCCGGCGCTGGCCGGGATGTTCTGCGCGGGCGAGATCGGGCCCGTGCGCGGGCGGAGCTTCGTGCACGGATTCACGGCCAGCGTCCTGGTCTTCAGCGACGTCTGAGCAGGGAAGAAGTCGCGCGGGAACCCAACCGAACCGTCCGACCTGCCCACTAGGGTGGAACGAAGATGTCTGTTGACCCCGCCCTCGAGCAGCGTGCCATCAACGTCATCCGGGGCCTGGCCATGGACGCACCCCAGGCCGCCAACAGCGGGCACCCCGGCACCGCCATGGCGCTGGCCCCCCTGGCGCACATCCTGTGGACCCGCATCCTGCGCTACGACGCCGAGGCGCCCGAGTGGCCCGACCGCGACCGGTTCGTCCTGTCCGCGGGGCACGCGTCGATCCTGCTGTACTCGATGCTCCACCTCACCGGCTACGGGCTGACGCTCGACGATCTCAAGGCCTTTCGCCAGTGGGGGTCGCAGACGCCCGGCCACCCCGAGGTGCACCACACGGGCGGCGTCGAGCTCACCACGGGACCACTCGGGCAGGGATTCGCCAACGCCGTGGGCTTCGGCGTCGCCGAGCGCTGGCTGCGTTCCCGGTTCGGCCCCGACGTCTGCAACCACCGGACGTACGTGATCTGCAGTGACGGCGACCTCATGGAGGGCATCAGCCACGAGGCGGGGTCGCTGGCCGGGCACCTGGGCCTGGGGCGGCTGATCTACGTCTACGACGACAACCACATCACCATCGACGGCGCGACCGAGCTGGCGTACTCCGACGACGTGGCCGGCCGCTTCGAGAGCTACGGCTGGCACGTCGAATCGCTCGGCGAGGTTGCCAACGACACCGAGACGCTGGACGCGGCGCTGCGCCGGGCCGCCGACGTCGAGGACGCACCCTCGATGCTCATCCTGCGCAGCCACATCGGCTGGCCCTCGCCCAACTTCACCGACACCGCCGACGCCCACGGCAATCCCCTCGGCGAGGACGAGGTCGCCGCAACGAAGCGCATCCTGGACCTGCCGGCCGACCAGTCGTTCTGGGTGCCGGACGACGTCCTGGAGCTGTACCGGGCGGCCGGCCGCCGCGGGCGCGACGAACGGGAGGCGTGGGAGAAGCGCGTCGCGGCCCTCGACCCCCGCGAGCGCGAGTTCTACGAGGCGTGCCTGGCGCGGCGCGGCCTGCCGGGCTGGGACGAGGCGCTGCCGAGCTGGCAGCCGGGCGAGAACGTTGCCACCCGCAAGGCCAGCGGCGCCTGCTTCCAGGCCTTGGCCGACCTGGTGCCGGGCCTCATCGGCGGCGGCGCCGACCTCACCGGGAACACGGGCACGGTCCTGAAGGACCACGGGGTCCAGACGGCCGACGACCCCGCTGGCCGCCAGATCCACTTCGGCGTGCGGGAGCATGGCATGGCCGGCGTGATGAACGGGATGGCCGCGCACGGCGGCGTCATCCCGGTCGGCGGGACCTTCTTCGTGTTCAGCGACTACATGCGGCCGGCCGTCCGGCTGGCTGCGATGTCGGGCTACAAGGACATCTTCAGCTTCACCCACGACTCCGTCGGCCTCGGCGAGGACGGACCCACGCACCAGCCCGTCGAGCACCTGGCGTCGTTGCGGGCCATGCCCGGCATGTGCCTGATCCGCCCGGCGGACGCCAATGAGACCGCGAGCGCCTGGAGGATCGCAGTTGGGTCCCAGGGCCCGACGGCACTCGTCCTGACACGCCAGGGCATCCCCGTGCTCGAGGGGACCGCCGGCGCCCCCGTCGAGCGTGGTGCCTACGTGCTGGTCGATCCCGATGGTGACAGCGACGCCGACCTGGTCCTCATCGGCACGGGCAGCGAGGTGGCCGTCTGCGTCGAGGCCGCGGCCCAGCTGCGTGAGTCCGGCGTCCGCACGCGGGTGGTGTCGATGCCGTCGTGGGACCTCTTCTCGGCCCAACCGGACGCGTACCAGGACTCGGTCCTGCCCCCCGAGGTGCCCACGCTGGCAGTCGAGGCGGGCGCCAGCCTGGGCTGGGACCGTTGGGCCGACGACAGCGTCACGCTCGACCGCTTCGGCGCCTCCGCCCCGGGCGAGGTGGCCTTGACGAACCTCGGCTTCAACCCCGGCAACGTGGCGGAATGCGCGCGCCAGCTGATCCACGACCTGCGGGAGGACCTGGGAGCGGCGGCCGACGGGCCCGCGCCCGCCCCCAGCAGCACCGAGACCGGAGACCAACCATGACTCGCCTTCAAGACCTGTATTACGAACAGGGCCAGAGCCCCTGGCTCGACAACCTGCGGCGCGGCTGGATCACGGGCGGCGAGCTGGCCCGGTGGGTCGAGCGCGGCGTGCGGGGCATCACCTCCAACCCGACCATCTTCCAGAAGGCGATCTCGTCCTCGGACGAGTACGACGCGCAGTTCGGGGAGCTGATCCAAGGCGGGCAGGCGGTCGATGCCGCCTACTGGACGATGGTGACCGACGACATCGAGCACGCCCTCCGCATCCTGCGGCCCGTCCACGACGAGAGCGCAGGCGTCGACGGTTTCGTGTCGATCGAGGTGGCACCGGACCTGGCGCGCGACTGCGACGGCACGGTGGCGTCGGCACGCGAGCTGCACGACCGGATCGCCGAGCCGAACCTCTACGTGAAGGTGCCGGCGACCGCGGAGGGCGTCGAGGCGATCCGCACCCTCGTCGGCGAGGGCCGGAACATCAACGTCACCCTCATCTTCGGGCTCGACCGCTACCACGACGTGATGGAGGCCTACATCTCGGGGCTGGAGGCCTATGACGGCGACCTGTCCCGCGTCACGAGCGTCGCCTCGTTCTTCGTGAGCCGGGTGGACACCGAGGTCGACCGCCGGCTGGAGGACATCGGCACCGATGCTGCGCTGGCACTGCGCGGCAAGGCCGCGGTCGCCCAGGCCCAGCTTGCGTACCAGCGGTTCTTGGAGACGTTCCGGGGGCCGCGCTGGGAGGCGCTGGCGGACCGCGGCGCGAGGGTCCAGAGGCCGCTGTGGGCGTCGACGTCCACGAAGAACCCGGCGTATCAGGACACGATGTACGTCGACACGCTCGTCGGGCCGGACAGCGTCAACACGATGCCGGAGGCGACGCTCGAGGCGTTCGAGGACCATGGCACGCTGGCACGCACCGTCGATGCCGATGCCGCCGCAGCGCAGCGGACGCTCGATGCGATCGAGGAGGCCGGCGTGGACCTCGACGACGTGAGCCGCGTGCTCGAGGACCAGGGCGTGGCTACCTTCGCGAAGAGCTTTGACGAGCTGATCAGCGCGCTCGAGGCCAAGGCGGAGTCGGGGCCGGGCGGCTCGGCCTAGGAACCGGCGACGACGATCGACGTCGCAGCATCGCGGGGAGAGAACGTGCACGGTGAGCTGGTGGTGGTCGACGACGTGCCCGGCGAGTTCGCCGAGCGCGTGATCGAGGCGTTCCACAGCCGGCCCAACGACGGGTTCTCGTTCGTGGTGTCCGGCGGCGACCTGGCGCGGCGTTGCTACGAGGGCCTGGCCGAGGATGCCGGCAACCAGATCGACTGGTGGAAGGTCGACGTCTACTGGGGCGACGAGCGCTGCGTGGCCCTCGACGACGAGAACTCCAACTACCGGCTGGTCAGGGAGGCCCTGCTCGAGCGCGTGGGGGCGGTCAACGCCAACTACCCGATGCGCTGCGACCAGGGCCCCGACCCCTACCAGCTGCGGCTCGGCGAGCTCGGACGCCTCGACCTGGTGCATCTGGGCATGGGCCCCGACGGTCACACGGCGTCGCTCTTCCCCGGGTCGCGCGCCCTCGACGCCGACCCCGGACGGTTGGTGGTCATGAACGAGGACCCGAACGGCCGCAACCAGTTCCCGCGGATGACCCTCACCCTCGCCGGCATCGCGCGGGCGAGGCTCGTGCTCGTGACGGTCGCCGGGGACGACAAGCGCGAGACGTTGGCGCGCGTGGCTGCCGGCGACGAGACGCTGCCGGCGACCCACGTGCGCGCCGATCACGTGCTGTGGATCGTCGACCCCGCGGCCGCCGGCGACCTCGCGTAGTGGGCCCTCGCGCCCACTGAGGGCGGGGATCCGTCGGACCCGGCCGGCCGTGGTGGCGGGCGGTTTCATCCCTCGGGGGTGATACCAACGCCCGCTCGAACCCCTAGCGTCGTGTCCACAGGCCAAGGAGGCGAGATGGCAGCTCCCACCAAGAAGCGGATCGTCGAACTGGACGACGACGACCTGCGTCAGCTCGTCGAAGTGGTGAAGGGATCGGACAGCGTCGAGCTCAAGCTGACGGTGCCAGAGGAGCACCACCGCTCGACCATCACCGGCCTGGGCATGGACCCGCTGCAGGCGCAGATCCGCCAGGTGTACTTCTTCGACACGCCCGACCTGGCACTCAACCGGCAGGGCGTGGTCGTGCGCGCCCGCCGGGTCCAGGGCCGTGGCGACGACACCGTGGTCAAGCTTCGGCCCGTCGTCCCCGACCAGTTGTCGGAGGCGTTCCGGCGGGCGCCCGGCATGGTCGTCGAGGTCGACGCGATGCCCGGCGGATGGGTGTGCTCGGCGTCGTACAAGGGCAGCCTCGGCACGACCGACGTCGTGAGGGTGGCGGGCGGGGAGCGGCCGATCCGCAAGCTGTTCTCCAAGGGACAGCGGGCCTTCTACGAGTCGCACGTCACGGACGACATCGCGCTCGACGACCTCTCCATCCTCGGGCCGATCTTCGTGCTCAAGCTCAACTTCCGCCCCGAGGGCTACGACCGCAAGATGGTGGCCGAGGCGTGGCTGTATCCCGATGGGTCCCGCATCCTCGAGCTGTCGACCAAGTGCCCTCCCACCGACATGCTGAACGTGGCCGTCGCGTCGAGGGTGTTTCTCAGCGAGCGAGGGGTCGACCTCAGCGGCGAGCAGCAGACCAAGACCCGCACCGCCCTCGAGTACTTCGCGCAGCACGTGGAGGAACCCGCCAAGACCTGACCTCTGGGCATACTGGCTTGCGTGCCGAGGCCAGCGTCGAGCTACCGGGAGCTTCCGCCACCCCCGGCCCTGGCGCCGTACGTGTCCTGCCTGTGGGTCCACTCGATCAGTGGCGGCGACGGCGCCTACGAGCACCCGGTGCTCCCCGATGCCTGCGCCGACATCGTCTCGATCGACGGTGACTTGGCCCTGGCCGGGCCGGCGACGCAGGCCGTGACCGAGCGCTTGACGCCGGGGTCCGTGGTCGCCGGCGTTCGCTTCCGGACCGGGGCGGCGCCGCCGCTGCTCGGCGTCGGCGCCGCCGAGCTTCGCGACCAGGAGGTCCCGATGGGAGACCTCTGGGGCCGCGCCGGCACCACGGTTGCCGAGCGGTGTGCGGACGCGGCCACCGCCCCCGGCGGATCGGCCCGCCTCGCGGTGCTCGTGGACGCCCTGCTCCGGCGGCTCGATGATGCCCCCGCCCCCGATCCCGTAGCGACCCTGGCCGCGTCCGACCTGGCCGACCGCCCCGCCACGGCGGTGGCCGACCTAGCCCGCCGGTTCGACCTGAGCGAGCGGCAGCTGCGGCGGCGCGTCGAGGCCGCCGTGGGCTATTCGCCCCGGACACTGGCACGCATCCTCCGGTTCCAGACGTTCCTGGGCGCGGCGCGCTCGCCCCACCCTGGTGGTCGCGACCTCGCCCGCCTGGCCGCCGAGACGGGCTACGCCGACCAGGCCCACCTCACCCGCGACAGCCGGCGGCTCACCGGGCTGCCCCCGGCCGCGTTGCTGGACTGGGAGGCGAGGCGCGCCGCTCCCGCGGCCTGAACGAAATCGCGCGGCCCACGTAGCCTGAAGCGGTGGGGTCCCTCCGTGTCGTAGCCGAGGAGGTTCGGCGCAGCGTGCGCCGGCGGCTGCTGTTCGCCAACGTGGCGGGTGGCATCGCGGTCATCACCTTCGTGCTGCTGGCCTCCGGCGAGGAGCTGGCGCCCGACCTGCCCTTGGCGCTGACCCTCGGGGCACCCTTCGTTCCCGCGGCGCTGCTGCTCCCGCCCGCGTACCTGTGGGGCCACCGGGCGTTCAGCCGGGCCATCGCCTGGGCGGAGGAGGAGCGGGACCCGACCATGGCCGAGCGCTACGACATGCTGCGGGAGCCATGGCGCCAGGCGCTGCGCCCCCTCGTTTTCTGGGTGCTCGCCGCCGCGATCTACGGCGCCCTCTCGGCGCTGTTCGGCGCCGACGCCCAGACGGTGATCCGCGTGATCGACGGCACGCTGATCGGCGGCGTCACCACCTGCGCCATCGCATACCTCATGCTCGAGCGGTCCTTTCGCCCGCTGTTCGCCTACGTGCTCGATGGCCTGCCGGAGGCTCGGCCCACGACCCCGGGTGTGCGGCTTCGGCTCATGCTCGCGTGGGCGGTCGGGTCCGGCGTGCCGCTGCTGGCGATCGCCGCGGTGTCGTTCCTGGACGGCACGGACATCCCCTCGTATGCCCTGAGTGCGCTCGCCCTCATCGGGATCTTCGCCGGGCTCCTGGCCACGATCTCGTCCGCGGGGACCGTCGCCGAGCCGCTCGACGCCCTGAGGGGGGCGCTGCGGCGGGTCCGGGACGGGAACCTGGACGTGAGCCTGGCCGTCGACGACGGCGGCGAGGTCGGCGACGTCCAGTCGGGCTTCAACGAGATGGTTGCGGGGCTGCGGGAGCGACGCGCCATCCAGGACCTGTTCGGCCGGCACGTGGGGACCGAGGTGGCGCGCCGGGCGCTGGAGCGCGGCACCGGGCTCAGCGGCGAGCAGGCCGATGCCAGCGCGGTGTTCGCCGACCTCATCGGGTCCACCGCGATGGCCGAGGTGCTCCCACCGACGGAGGTCGTCGACACGCTCAACGACTTCTTCGACGTGGTCGTCCGGACGGTGGACGCCCAGGGCGGCTGGGTCAACAAGTTCGAGGGCGACGGAGCGCTGTGCATCTTCGGGGTGCCCGCCACCCGGCCCGACCACGCGGATCGGGCGCTGCGCGCCGCACGGCTGCTGGCTCTCGCCTTGGCCGAGCTGGCCGAACGGCACCCGGGGCTGGAGGCGGGCATCGGGGTGTCCTCGGGACGCGTGGTCGCGGGCAACGTGGGGACCGAGGCCCGCTACGAGTACACGGTGATCGGGCCGGCGGTGAACGAGGCGGCCCGCCTGACCGAGATCGCCAAGGGCCGCGCCGTGAAGGTGCTGGCGTCGGCCGAGGCCGTGCGCCGCGCCGGGGCCGAGGCGTCGCACTGGCGGGACGTCGGCACGGTCGCGTTGCGCGGTCGCACGACCCGGACGCCGATCTGCGAGCCCTTGGCCGAGCGGACCGTCACCGCAGACCTGAGGCAATAGCGATCGGTTCGCCGAGCCCGAGGCATGAGCGGACGGACACCGTCAGCCAATGCCTCGCGCTGCTCTCGGCGTTCGGCATTGCCTCGCGACGGAGTCCGCCATCGGGGGTGCCCGCCGATAGTGTGCCCGCGCATGAGCAACCTGCTCGACCTTCCGCCGGAGGAGCTGGCGGGCCGGGCCCGCGCCGTGCGTGACGCCGCCACCGGCACCCGCGTGACCTACTCCCCCAAGGTCTTCATCCCGCTGACGATGCTGTGTCGCGATCGCTGCGGCTACTGCACGTTCGCGCAGCCACCCGCCCGCCTGGACAAGCCCTATCTCGACCCGGACGACGTGCTCGCCATCGCCCGCGCCGGCGCCGGGGCCGGCTGCCACGAGGCGCTGTTCACCCTCGGCGAGCGCCCGGAGGAGCGCTATGGCGCCGCACGCCACTGGCTGGGTGAGCGCGGCTACGACTCCACGATCCACTACCTGGCCGAGATGTGCCGTCTGGTCGTGGAGGAGACCGGGCTGTTGCCCCACGCCAACGCCGGCGCGCTCTACGAGGACGAGCTGGCGCGGCTGCGACCGGTGGCCGCCAGCCAGGGGATGATGTTGGAGTCGCTGCGACCCGACCTGGCCGCCCACCGCGGGTCCCCCGACAAGACCCCCGAGCGCCGGCTCGCCACCCTCGAGGCCGCAGGCCGGCTGTCGATCCCCTTCACCACCGGCATCCTGGTGGGGATCGGCGAGACCCGCGCCGACCGGCTGGCCGCTCTGACGGCCATCGCCGAGTCCCACCGCCGCTGGGGGCACGTGCAGGAGGTCATCGTCCAGAACTTCCTGCCCAAGCCGGCCACGGCCATGCACCAGGCGCCCCCATGCCCCCCGGACGAGCACCTCGACGCCATCGCGCTCGCGCGGCTCGTGCTGCCGCCCGACGTCCACGTCCAGGCGCCCCCCAACCTGGCGGACGACTTCGGCGTCCTGCTCGACGCCGGCATCGACGACTGGGGCGGGGTCTCACCGGTCACCGCCGACCACGTGAATCCCGAACGTCCATGGCCGGCGCTGGACCGGCTGCGCGCGGTCACCGAGGAGCGGGGGTTCGCCCTGGCGCCACGCCTCACCGTCTATCCGCACATGGTGGCCGAGCCCGACCGCTGGCTCGACACGGCGCTGGCATTCCCGGTCATGGACCGGGCCGATGCCGAGGGCCTCGGCCGGGACGATCCGGGCGCCGTCTTCCCGGAGAGAACGCTGGCCAACGCCCGGGCAGGCACCGGCGCCGACGTGCTGCTGACGGGCAACCGCTCGACAGCGTGGTATTCGGGCGCCGACGCGACGCCGCCCACGCTGGTCACCGGCACGACCCCGGGCGGGGGCCGGCGGCTCCGGGGCCGCGTGGCGGAGGTGCTCGGGGGCGTCCGGGCGGGGCAGGTCCCGGGGGAGGACGAGCTGACCGACCTCTTCGCCGCCCGGGGGCCCGAGGTCGTCACGGTCGCCGAGCTCGCCGACGAGCTCCGCCGCCAGGCCGTGGGCGACGTGGTCACGTATGTGCGGAACCGCAACATCAACTACACCAACGTCTGCACGTTCAAGTGCCGGTTCTGCGGGTTCTCGAAGGGCCCGCTGTCGCTCAACCTGCGGGGCACGCCCTACCTGCTCACGCTCGACGACATCGCCGGTCGTTCCCGGGAGGCATGGGAGCGCGGCGCCACCGAGGTGTGCCTGCAGGGCGGCATCCATCCCGACTTCGACGGCGACTACTACGTGGATGTCGCCCGCGCCGTGAAGGCGGCCGTGCCCGACATCCACGTCCACGGCTTCACGGCCCTCGAGGTCACGGAGGGGGCACGGCGCCTCCGCGAGCCCCTCGACAGCTACCTGCGCCGATTGATGGAGGCGGGGCTGCGGTCGTTGCCCGGCACCGCCGCCGAGATCCTCGATGATCCCGTGCGCCGGGTCCTGTGCCCCGACAAGATCACGACGGACGAGTGGCTCGAGTGCCACCGGGTCGCCCACTCGGTCGGGCTGCGCTCCAACGTGACCATCATGTTCGGGGCGGTCGAGTCGCCCCGCTCGTGGGCCCGCCACCTGCTGCGCACCCGGGCCCTGCAGGCCGAGACCGGGGGCTTCACCGAGTTCGTGGGCCTGCCGTTCGTGCACATGGCGGCCCCGATCTACCTGCAGCGCAAGGCCCGCCGGGGCCCCACGTTCCGCGAGACGCTGCTCATGCACGCCGTGGCCCGCATCGCGTACCGGGGCCTGATCGACAACATCCAGTTCTCCTGGGTGAAGCTGGGCACGGTGGCGGGCGCGCAGCTGCTCCGGGCGGGTTGCAACGACCTGGGGGGCACCCTGATGGACGAGAACATCTCCCGGGCCGCGGGTGCCTCCCACGGCCAGGAGATGACGCCCGAGGACTTCGCAGCCCTGGTCGAGCCCCTGGGGCGGACCCTGCGCGAACGCACGACGCTGTACGCGCCGGTCGTGCGGGCTGCGGTGGCATAACCCCCGAGACGTCGCGACATGGACCGAGCACTCGTACGCCAGCTCCTCGACGACGCCGGGGCGACGCGCAACCGCGACGTGCTCGGTGACATCCTGCGGAACGCGTACGGCCTGGCGACGGACGACGCCGACCGCCTGGACCTGAAGATCACCCGCGACTCCCTGCGGGAGATGCGCGAGGCGTTCCGCCTGTTCGCCCCCTACGGGGCGGTCCGCAAGGTCACCGTCTTCGGCTCGGCCCGCACGCTCCGCACTGATCCGCTCTACGAGCACGCCCGCGAGCTCGCCCACCGCCTCGCCGACAACGGCTGGATGGTCGTCACCGGCGCCGGCCCCGGCATCATGGCCGCCGCCACCGAGGGCGCGGGACCCGAGCACAGCCTGGGCGTCACCATCCGCCTGCCGTTCGAGGAGGGGCCAGACGGCCCCCTGGCGGGGTCCGACCGGGTGGTGGCGATGAAGTACTTCTTCACGCGCAAGCTGATGCTCATGAAGGAGTCGAGCGGCTTCGTCTGCCTGCCCGGCGGCTTCGGCACCCAGGACGAGACCTTCGAGCTGCTCACGCTGCAGCAGACGGGCAAGGCCACGCCGGCGCCCATCGTCCTGCTGGACGTGCCCGGCCTCACCTACTGGAAGGGCTGGCAGCGGTTCCTCGACGACGAGCTCGTGTCCGCCGGCTGGGTCTCGCCGCGGGACACCAACCTCTTCGTGCTCACCGACGACATCGACGTCGCCGTCGACGCCATCCGCGGCTTCTGGCGCAACTACGAGTCGTTGCGCTGGGTCAGCGATCGACTGGTCATCCGGCTGCGCGCCGCGCCCACCGACGCCGAGCTGGCGGGCCTCAACGAACAGTTCGGGGACCTGTGCGTGGAGGGTGCCATCGAGCGCACCGAGCCACTGCCGGCCGAGGTGTCCGACAACGATCGCCTCGACCTGCCGCGGCTGATCATGCGCTTCGACGTCCGCAGGGCCGGCGCCTTCCGGAACCTGATCAGGGGGCTCAACGAGCTCGACTCGGCGCCCCCGCTGGATACCCCGCCGTCAGCCGCCTGACTCGTCGACGCTGTCGGGAACCAGGTAGTCCTCCAGGAGCGCGAAGCGAAGGCCCGCCTCCCTGGCGCGATCGGCGAGTGCCCGCAGCTCGGTCACGAACGACGGGCGGAAGTGCATCAAAAGGATGTCGCCGGGCCGGAGCTGCGGCGTCGTGCGGAAGCCGACATCGGCGCCGCTGACGCTGACCTCCCACAGGACGACCGCGGCCATCCCGCACGCGGCCGCCGCCCGGGTGGTGGCTGGGTTGTACGCGCCGTAGGGCGGCCGGAACAGCACGGGCCGCCGCCCGAAGGCGCCCTCCAGCGTGTCGGCGTTGCCGCAGATCTCGGCGCGCTGGGCGTCCTCGGGCAGCGTCGTCAGGTCGGCGTGGGTGCGAGTGTGGGACTCCACGGGCGCGTCCGGCAGCCGCCGGAAGAACTCGGCGTCGGCCCGCACCGGGCCGTCGAGCAGGAACAGGCTGACCGGCACCCCCAGCTCCTCGAGGGCCGCACGCACCTCGGGGCTCCGGGTGTGGCCGTCGTCGATGGTCAGGAACACCACCGGGTCGGTCGTCTCGACGCGGGTGATCACCGGCGCCACGCCGGGGGTGGACGCGAGCGGCACGAGCGTCACCGGTGGGGCTGTCGCCGGCGTCTTGCCTCGGGAACCCGATGCCTCGGACGCCGGGGATCGATGGGAGATGTGGCCGCCGATGGCGTCGATGATCAGGGAGACGGCGACGACGACGAGGGCGGCGCGCACGAGCCTGGCCAGGCGGACCCGTTCGACCGCCTGACGCCGCGACTGCCCAGGGCGCCCCCCCGACATGGCCGCAAGTGTGACCTCGCCCCCGCCTCGGGGCGCGGATCCCCAGCCCGTAGGTTGCGGCCGGGCGACGGCGAACGGTGCCTAGTGGGGCGGCTCGCAACATGACGCGGCCGCCCCACGAGCGGCCCGCTCGCCCGTTCGGTCAGTCGGTGTCGTCGGGTTCCTGGAGCAGGGCGACCGCCTTCTCGACCGCCCGGCGGGCGCGGGTGAGGCGCCGTTCGTCCACCGGGAGCTCGACCCCGCCGGCGTCGATCGACTCTCGCAGGCGCTCCATCGCCAGGTCGGCCAACTCCTCGCTGATCGACTCCAGGCGCTTGCGGATGTCGTCGAACTCACCGGCCACTGTTCCCTCCCCCGGACGCCGACGGCCCAGCATGCCACCCGCCGCGGCGGAATATGCCAACGTGGCGACGATGGCGAGCACCCCGACGCCCGCACCCCCCGACCTCCACGAATACGTGAGCTTCGACGCTCCCGACGAGCGCCGCACGTGGGTCTTCGACGTCACTTTCCTCCTCAGCCCGTGGCAGTGCATCTACGGGCACGGCTGCCAGGGGGTGCTGACCGAGGCGGCGCCCGAGCTCGAGCAGGGCTGCTGCAGCTACGGCGCCCACTTCATCGACGAGGACGACGCCAACGCCGTGCTCGAGGCGGCCGGCCGGCTGACCACCGATCAGTGGCAGCACGGCCGCCTGGCGGTGCGGCGGGGCGGGCCCATCCGGCGGACCGCCAAGGGGACGCTGATCACCCGGCTCGTCGACGGCGCCTGCATCTTCCTCAACCGGCCGGGGTTCCCGGGCGGCGCCGGCTGTGCGCTCCATCGTGCGGCGCTGGAGGCCGGCGAGCGACCGATGGACTGGAAGCCCGACGTGTGCTGGCAGCTCCCGCTGCGCCTGTCCGAGAGCACGGACGACTCCGGCCAGGTGATCTCCACCCTACGAGAGTGGAAGCGGCGGGACTGGGGTGCCGGCGGCCAGGAGTTCCACTGGTGGTGCACCGAGGCGCCCGACGCCTTCGTCAGCGCCACGCCTGTCTTCGTGGCCTTGCGCGACGAGATCGTCGAGCTCGTCGGCGAATGGGCGTACGACCGGTTCGTCGAGCAGGTCACCGCCCGCAACGGCCGACGCCCCCGGGGCGAGCAGTACCTTCCCCACCCAGCTCTACGCCGGCGCTGAGCGCCGGAGGAGATCAGCCGTCGTCTTCGGCGTCGAACATGCACCACGACGCATGCTCGTCGCCCGCCTCCGCCCCGCACTCGGGGCACGGCTCATCGTCCGTCGGATCGAAGATGGCGGTGAGATCGAGGTCGTTGCTGCGCTTCAGCGCGCGCGCTTCCTCGAATCGGCGATGTCGACCCTTTTTCACGGGCCAGCTCCCACGTGTTACTCGTTCGGCGGGAAAGTGTATCGCCGGCGACGCCGGCTACCTCCCCAAACGCGTTGTTGCTCAGGGTGTCCCGGCCCCTTTCCTATCACGTCCGGGCAGGATCGATACGTCACGGCCTGACGACCGCCCCGCTTACCATCGATTCCCGTGGACGCTCCATGGTGGCAATGCGCCGTCTTCTACCAGATCTACCCGCGATCGTTCGCAACGGGTCGCGGGCGCCCGACCGGCGACCTCGCCGGGATCGAACGGCGCCTCGACCATCTCGGCTGGCTCGGGGTCGACGCCGTCTGGCTGTCGCCGTTCTACCCCTCGCCGATGGCGGACTTCGGCTACGACGTCTCCGACCACTGCGACGTCGACCCGCTCTTCGGCGACCTCGACGACTTCGACCGCCTGCTGGCGGCGTGCCACGAGCGCGGCATGAGGCTGCTCGTCGACCTCGTGCCCAACCACACGTCGGACCAGCACCCGTGGTTCCAGGCCGCCCGGTCGAGCCGCGACGACCCCCAGCGCGACTGGTACGTGTGGCGTGACGGCTCCCCGGACACGCCGCCCAACAACTGGGTGGCGGCGTTCACGGGCGGCCCGGCCTGGACGTGGGACGAGCCCACCGCCCAGTGGTACCTCCACCAGTTCCTTCCCGAGCAGCCCGACCTCAACTGGGCCAATCCCGAGGTGGTCGAGGCGGGCCACGGGGTGATGCGGTTCTGGCTCGACCGGGGCGTCGACGGCTTCCGCATCGACGTCGCCCACGGCATCGGCAAGGACCGGGCGCTGCCGGACGACCCACCCGAGAGCGCCGGCCTGCCCCATAGCGCCCTAAACGACACCGGTGAGACCCACGAGCTGCTCCGAGGGATGCGCAAGGTGGTCGACGCCTACCCGGGTGACCGCCTGATCCTCGGGGAGGTGTTCCTGCTGTCGACCAAGCGGGTGGCCACCTACTACGGCAAGGGTGACGAACTGCACCTCTCGTTCAACTTCCCGCCGTTGTTCGCGCCATGGGATGCCAGCCGCTGGCGCCACCGGATCGACGAGACCACCCACCACATCGTCGATCGGTTCCAGGGCTGGCCGACCTGGGTGCTGTCCAATCACGACAACGTCCGCCACCGCACCCGCTACGGGGGCTCGGAGTCCCGGGCCCGGGCGGCCGTGTTCCTGCTGCTGGGGCTGGCCGGCTCGCCGGTCCTCTACGCCGGCGAGGAGCTCGGCCTCGAGGACGCTGTCATCCCCGAGGACCGGCGGGTGGATCCCGGGGGCCGCGATGGCTGCCGGGCGCCCATCCCCTGGGATGGCACCCGCGACCACGGCTGGGGGGTCGAGGAGGCGTGGCTGCCCTGGCCGCCCGAGGCCGATGTGCGCAACGTGGCCGCACTGCGCCGCGACCCGAATTCGATCCTCCACCTCTACCGGCGGCTGCTGGCCGCGCGCCGCGCCAGCACCGCCCTGCAGACGGGTGCGTTCGAGCGCCTGGAGTCGGTCGAGCGTGCCGCGCCCGGCGTGGTGGCGTGGCGCCGCTGGGACGATGCCGGCGCCGTCGTCGTCGCCGTCAACATGGGCGAAGACGCGCTAGTTGACGTCGAGGGCGTGGTCCTCGTCGCCAGCGACGGCGTGGCCGAGGGTGCGCCCTTCGGTGGCGTGCTCGGGGCGGATCGGGCCGTGCTCATCGAGCAGCGCTGAGAGGCCGAGCGGTACTCGGCGACCGGCCGGGTACTACGCTGCCGCACATGACGGGGGTGTCAGAAATTCCGGCGCCGGCGGCCGTGGGAGCTGTAGGTGCCGCCCCCTGGCCGATCATCTCGGCCGACGACCACCTGATCGAGCCGCCGGACCTGTTCGAGGGTCGCATCCCGTCGCGGCTGGCCGACCGGGCACCCCGGATCGTCGAGGACACCGACGGCACGCAGGCGTGGCAGTACGAGGGAGCGCGCTACCCGAACATCGGGCTGAACGCCGTGGTCGGGCGGCCCCGCGACGAATGGTCAATGGAGCCCGCGCGCTTCGACGAGATGCGCCGCGGCTGCTGGGACATCGACGCCCGCATCGAGGACATGGACCTCGGCGGGGTCTGGGCGTCGCTGTGCTTCCCGTCGCTCATCGCCGGCTTCGCCGGGACGGTCTTCGCCCGGTCCCACGACCCCGAGCTCGGCCTGGCCTGCATCCGCGCGTGGAACGACTGGCACCTGGAGGTGTGGGCCGGTACGCACCCCGGGCGCATCATCCCGCTCCAACTCGGCTGGCTGCCCGACCCTGCGGTTGCGGCGCAGGACGTCGAGCGCAACGCCGAGCGCGGCTTCAAGGCCGTCAGCTTCGTGGAGCAACCGGTCAACGTCGGCCTGCCGTCGCTCCACACCGACCACTGGGACCCGTTCCTGGCCGCCTGCGAGGAGACGGGAACGGTCGTGTGCCTACATACGGCGTCCGGGGCCTGGACGGCGGCCACGTCGCCGGGCGCGCCGCTCGAGCTGTACACCACGCTGTTCCCGGTGAACGCGCTGGCCGCGGCGGCGGACTGGCTGTGGGCGCGGGTGCCCCTGCGGTTCCCCCGCCTGCGCATCGTGCTGGCCGAGGGCGGGATCGGCTGGGTGCCCATGCTCCTGGACCGGCTCGACTGGGTGATGGATCACTCGGCGACCGGCGGCGAGGGGGTCTGGTCCGGCGACCTCACCCCGTCCGAGGCACTGCGCCGCAACTTCTGGTTCTGCACGATCGACGACCCGTCCACGCTGGCCGCCCGCCACCGCGTGGGCGTCGACCACATCCTCGTCGAGTGCGACTACCCGCACGCGGACTCGTCGTGGCCCGACACGGCGTCACTGCTCGCCGACCGTTTCGCCACCGTCGGCGTGACGGACGACGAGGCGGCCGCGATGACCCACCGCAACGCCGCGGCGTTGTTCGACCACCCCCTACCACCAGAGGAGTGGATGTGCTCGACCTCGTGATCAGCGGCGGCACGGTCGTCGACGGGACCGGCGCGCCCATGCGGGCCGCCGACGTCGGCGTTCGCGACGGGCGGATCGCGGTCCTCGCGCCGGCAGGGAGCATCGACGAGCCCAGCCGCTCGACGCTCGACGCCGGCGGTCGCTTCGTCGCCCCG
Source organism: Actinomycetota bacterium (assembly GCA_046723645.1). GTDB lineage: Bacteria > Actinomycetota > Acidimicrobiia > Acidimicrobiales > VFJN01 > DASQUK01. Next base: position 16,649 of record JBKOUY010000110.1, read on the forward strand.
GGATTCGTCGACCTCCACACCCACTACGACGCGCAGCTGTTTTGGGACCCGCTCGCCACTCCGTCGCCGTTCCACGGCGTCACGACCGTGATCGGGGGCAACTGTGGGTTCTCCCTGGCCCCACTGGCCCCGGACCATGCCGACTACCTGATGCGGATGATGGCCCGGGTCGAGGGCATGCCGCTCGACGCCCTGTCCGCGGGGCTGGCGTGGGACTGGGGAGGCTTCGGCGAGTGGCTCGACCGCCTCGACGGCACCACGGCGGTTAACGCCGGCTTCCTCTGCGGGCACTCGGCGCTGCGGCGGATCAGCGGCGCCGACCCCGACGAGATGCAGCGGCTGCTGCACGATGCCCTCGATGCCGGCGCGCTGGGGTTCTCGACCTCGCAGGCGCACACGCACAATGACGCCGACGGTGAGCCGGTGCCGTCCCGCTTCGCCGACGACGACGAGCTGCTGGCGCTGGCGGGCTGCGTCGCCGAGCACGAGGGCACGACCCTGGAGGCGATCGTGGCCGGGTGCATCAACGGGTTCACCGACGACGAGGTCGAGCTCCTCGCCGGCATGTCCCGGGCCGCCCGGCGACCGCTGAACTGGAACGTCCTCGGGGTGTCGTCGCTCAACCCGACCGGCCACGAGCGGCAGCTGGCGGCGTCCGACGCCGCCGCCGCCCGCGGTGGGCGCGTCGTAGCGCTCACCCTGCCGCACCCGATGAGCATGCGGCTGTCGTTCCTCACCGGGTTCGTCCTCGACGGGCTGCCCGGCTGGCGCGAGATCCTCCACCTCCCCGTGCCGGAGCGGCTCGCGGCACTCGGGGATCCCGCCGTCCGAGAGCGGCTCGCAGCCGGCGCCGCCTCACGCGAGGCCGGCCTGCTCCGCGGCCTCGCGAACTGGCCGGTGCTGAGCTTCGCCGAGTGCTTCACCCCCGCGACCAAGGGCCACGAGGGTCGCCGCGTGGGCGACGTGGCCGCCGAGCTGGGGCAGGAACCGTTCGACACCCTCCTCGACGTGGTGATCGCCGACGAGCTGCGCACCGGGCTGCGGCCGCCCGTGTTCGGCACCAGCGACGCCGACTGGGAGCTGCGGGCCCAGGTCTGGCGTGACCCCCGCACGGTCATCGGCGGGTCCGACGCCGGCGCCCACCTGGACATGATGTGCGGCGCCATCTACTCCACCTCGCTGCTCGGCGAGGCGGTGCGGCAACGCGGCCTGATGTCCTGGGAGGAGGCCGTGTACCAGCTGACCGACGTGCCCGCCCGGCTGTACGGCCTGCGTGACCGGGGCCGCGTCGCGGAGGGATGGCACGCGGACCTGGTGGTCCTCGATCCCGAGTCCGTGGGCCACGGCCCCGAGCGGACGGCGACCGACCTTCCCGGCGGCGCCTGGCGCCTCGTCGCCGATGCGACCGGCATCGAGCACGTCTACGCCAACGGCGTTGCGATCGTGCGCGACGGCCGGGCCACCGGCGCTACCCCGGGCACCCTGCTGCGCTCGGGGCGTGACACGGTCAGCGTGCTGCCGTAGACCCACGGCGAGCCGACGCGCTAGCCGCGCGGGTCCTTGATGTCGTAGAGCACCAGCGAACCGTCACCGTTGAAGGCGAGCGCGGCATTTCCCTCCAGCAGCCGCCTGACCGGTTCGCCGGCGAGCTCGGCCCGCCAGCCCGTGAGCAGGCGCGACGACTCGTCACCCCGGACCAGTGCCTCGATGTCGGCCCGGGTGGCGACCAGCGAGGGGTCGAGCTCGGCGTCGCGTGCGAGCTGGCTCACCCATGCGGACGCCAACGTCACCGCCGGGCGGAACGTGCCGTCGACCCCCTCACGCGGCGGTACCTGCAGCTCGGTGTCCGGCAGGCTCACGCCGGCCTTGACCGCCGTCATCAGCTCGTCGCCGGCGCCGTCGCGCAGGTGGCGCCCGTCGATCCCCCGCACGCGCCCCAGCTCGCCCCGGGTCCGGGGTGGGCGCTCGGCGATGGCCACCAGGGCGAGGTCGGGCAGGACGTGCCGCACCGGCCGGTCGGTCTTGCGGGCCCGGCGCTCGCGCCAGGCCGCGACGGACTGGCCGACGCCGCGTGCCCTGCCCTTCAGGCGGCGCGCCTCCTTGATCCGCCACCAGGCCTGGTTGGGGTCAGGCTGCTCGCCGTGGCGGCGCCGCAGCTGCTCGCACTCCTCGAGCGCCCACTCGAGCCGGCCCCGCTGCTCGAGCTCGGCCCGCAGCGACGCCCACAGCGGGCCGAGGTACGCGACGTCGGCCGCCGCGTAGGCCTGGGCGGCGTCCCCCAGCGGCCGGTGCAGCCAATCGGTCAGCCGATCGGCCTTGGGGAGGTGGACGCCCAAACGCCTCTGGAGCAGGATCCCCAGCCCCGGGGAGCCCAAGCCGACGAACCCGGCGGCCACCTGCGTGTCGACCAGGCGCCGCGGGCCCGCCCCGCAGGCCCGCTCCAGGATCTCCAGGTCCTGGCTGGCGGCGTGCATGAGGCACACGCCGGGTCCCTCGAGCAGCGCACGCATGCTGGCCACGTCCACCGCCAGCGGGTCGACCTCCACGATGACGTCGCCGGCCGCGACCTGCAGCAGGGCGAGGTGTGCGTAGTAGGTCCGCTCGCGGTGGAACTCGGTGTCCAGGGCGTAGCCGGGCGCGGCGCACGCCGCCTCGACGAACGCGTCGAACTCGCGCTGGTCTGCGACCCAGCGGAAGCGTGTCGGATCGGGCGGAGCCGTTACGGCTCCATCCCCGTGGAGACGGGCTCGCCCGCCTCGATCCAGGCGGTCGTGCCGCCGGCGACGTTGATCGCGTCGATGCCCCGGGACCGATAGAACTCCGCCGCGCGCCGGCTGCGCTGGCCCACCGCGCAGATCACGTACACCGGGCCGTCGGTGGGCACGTCCTGCAGCCGGACGGGGACGGTGGCCAGCGGCACCAGCACGGCCCCCGGCACGTGGGCGGCGGTGTACTCGTCGGGCTCGCGGACGTCGATCACGGGCGCACCATCGGCACGCGCCTTGGCCAGCGCAGCGACATCGATCTCCGGGACGTCCATGGCGAGGCAGGCTACTCCGGGCCCGACCCCCACCCGTCGCCCCTCGATGGCGTCGGTCTGGCGACCGACTCGGTCACCTCAGCCACACTCACCATCGGCCTCGGTCGGCAGGTCGCCGGGCACGTCCGCGTCGGCCAGCGCGATCGGATCGATGCCGTCGACGCCGACGACCACCAGCCCGGCGGCGGCCACGGCGCCTCCGACCGCGCGAGCGCCCCCGTCCAGGGCCCGCGCCAGGGCGGGGGCGGCCGACGGCCGCCAGGCGGCGTGGTGCCATTGGGTACGCCCGTCGCTGACCGGCACGGCCACGTCCGCCGCCGGGTGGCGTGACAGGGCCGCCAGGGTCGCCCCCATGGCGGCGGGAGACGGCGCCACCAGGTCGCAGCCGACGACCATGACCATCTCCTCGCGGTCCGCCCGCGCCAGGGCGGTGACGATGCCGGCCGCCGGTCCGGCATCGGGACGGTCGTCGGGCACCGTCGCCAGCCCGACCGACGCCAGGGCATCGGGCTCGCGACCGACGCCGACGACGTCGCTGGCACCCGCGACCCACAGCGCGTCGGCGACCCGCTGCACCATCGGCGTTCCGCCGACGGGGATGAGCGCCTTGTCCTTTCCCATCCGGCGGCTCCGGCCCCCGCACAGGACCGCCCCGCTGAACCGCGGAACCACGGAGCCCACGGGGTCAACCCACGCCGCCGTAGCGCGCCTCGACGCCCCGGCTCTCGCCGTGGCCCGCGACCGCGGCCGCCAGGTCTGCGAGGAACTCGTCGGCCACGGCCAAGTGCGACGGCGAGAGGATCGCATGGAGCCCGCCCTGCTGGCGGTCGAGGTGCCAGCCCCGGTCGTCCATCACGTCCCCGACTGCGCCGATGTCGAGGACCGCGGCGCCGGTCGCGGGATCGGTGTCGGCGGCGATCTGCAGCACACCCGGGACCGGGTGACCGGTGACGTGGATCCCCCGGATGCCGTCGATGCCGTCGCGGAAGCGGCGGGCGACCGCCCGCACCTGGTCGGCCAGGCGCAGGTAGCCGTCGAGGCCGAGGTGGGAGACGGTGGCCCAGGCGGCAGCGATCGGGGCTGCGGGCCTCGTCCCGGCCGTGGTGGCCGAGCCGTACAGGCCTCCCGGCCAGCCGTCGAAGAGGAAGTACTGGCGTCGCAACTGGTCCTCGTCGCGGTGGATCAGCAACGAGGCGCCCTTGAAGCACCACCCGTACTTGTGCACGTCTGCGGACACCGACGTCACGCCCTCGACCCGGAAGTCCCAGGGCGGGATGGGCTCGCCCAGGCGCTCGAGGAACGGCAGGAGCCAGCCGCCCAGACAGGCGTCGACGTGGCACAGCGCGCCCCGCTCGGCCGCCAGCGCGGCCAGCTCGGGGATCGGGTCCACGACGCCGAACGGGTAGCACGGCGCGGACCCGACCACGAGCGCGGTGCTGGGGTCGACGGCCGCCAGCGTCACCGCCACGTCGGCCCGCCCGTCCGCGCCGACGGGTATCCGCACCTCCTCGACGTCGAGGTAGTGGCACGCCTTGGCGAACGCCGGGTGGGCGGTGGAGGGCAGCACGATGCGGGGCTCGGTGATGCTGCGGGCGGCGCGTGCGTGGTCACGTGCCACCTGGACCGCCAGGAAGAGGCTCTCGGTGCCGCCGCTGGTGAGCTTGCCGCCGCGGGGATTGCCGTGCAGGAGGTCGGCGCCCATGGCCACGACCTCCCGCTCCATGCGCAACAGGCTGGGGAAGGCGAAGGGGTTGAGGTAGTTCTCGTGCAGGTACTCGCCGGCGACCGCCTCGTGCAGCCGCTCCAGCTCCGCGTCGGCGGCGTTGTAGACCAGGCTGAACGTCCGGCCCCGGCGCCAGTCCGCGTCGTCGCCCCGACCCCCACGCAGGTCGGCGATCAGGTCGTCGGCCGGACGCCCGTGCGCCGGAAAAGCTGGATCGTGATCGGGCGCCACGCCGGTCAACCGCCGTAGCTCATGCGGGTGTCCTCCATCCGGAGCATCGGCGTGTCCTCGGCCTGCTGGAACCCGGCGCCAACGACCTCGCCAACGAAGAACGTGTGGTCGCCGCAGTCGACCGATTGGCGGACGGCGCAGTCCACCCACGCCGGCGCCTGGTCGAGGACGGGTGCCCCGGTGGGACCGTCGTGGAACGGGAAGCCGTTGAGCGTGCCGGCGGCGGCATCCTGCTCGACGGGCTTGGTGAAGCGGCGGACGATCGCCCGGTCGTCGCGCGCCACCGTGTTGAGGGCGAAGCTCCCACCGTCGGCGATCAACCGGTGGGTGACCGCCGACTTCTCCACGCTGATCCCGACCAGCTTGGGGTCGAAGCTCACCTGCGTCGCCCAGTTGAGGGTCATGAGGTTGCGCCGGTCCCCCGATCGGCTGCCGACGACGTAGAGGCCGTAGGGCAACGACCACAGCACCCGGCGGCGCAGCTTGTCGTACTCCGTCTGTGCCTCGGGGGTGTCGACACCCTCGGGGAACGGTCCGATCGGTCCAGTGCCTCCCGGTGCGGCCATGGCGGCCGATCCTACGCGACCGCTATCGCTGGCCTCTGTGGCGAACACGCGCCGATCAGGCGCGAGCGCTGATCAGGCCTCCCATTCCACAAGCAGCTGCAGCGGCGACCGGAACGTCGTGTTGCGCGAAAACCGAACGTCCTGCGGCTCGACCAGGCGCGCGTGCGGCAGCCTGGCGGTGAGCTCCTGCAGGACCACCTCCGCTTCGAGTCGCGCTAAGGGTGCACCCAGACAGAAGTGGATCCCGTGTCCGAACGCCAGGTGCCGGCCGCCGCTGGTGCGGCAGACGTCCAGGCCGTCGCCATCGGGGAACGCCGCCTCGTCGTGGTTGGCGGACCCGAGCAGCAAGAGCACGTTGGCACCCGCCGGCAGCTGTGCGTCGCCGACGGTCGTCGCCTGGGTGACCTTGCGTTTGGCCGCCAGCACCGGCGTGCAGAAGCGCAGGAGCTCCTCGACGGCGTTCGGGATCAGACCCGGATCCCGGCACAGCACCTCCCACTGCTGCCGGTTGCGAAGCAGCTGCAGGAAGCCAGTCGCCAGCAGCCCGGTCGTCGTCTCGTGCCCAGCGGTGAGCTGACCGAACACCAGCCCGGTCATCTCGTCCTTGGTGATCGACTTGTCGCCCCGCTGGTACTCCCGGACGAGGTCGCTCGGTAGATCGTCGCCGGGCTGCGCGAATCGCTCCTCGACCAGGGCTTCGCAGTACCTCCAGTAGGCGACGACATTCTTCGCGTGCGCCACCTGATCGGCTTCGGGGAGGTTGCCGAAGTTGAGCTGGACGCGGCTCTGCGCCCACGCCTTGACGTTGGGCACATCGGACTCGGGAATGCCCAACAGCAGAAATATCACGAGGGCCGGCAGGTCGTAGGCAAGGTCGGCCACCCAGTCGCCGTGACCCCGCGGGGCCATACGTTCGATCATGCGCACCGTGATCTCGCGGATCCGGGGCTCGAGCACCGCCACGCGGCGGGGGGTGAACGCCCGGTTGACGAACGAGCGCAACCGGGTGTGGTCGGGTGGGTTGTGGCCGAGCAGCCCCGATCTGACGCTCAGCCCGCTGCCGAGGATCCGCTCGACGGCTGGCGGCCGGGGCCGGAAGGGACTCTGGGCGTTCTCGGACGAGAACGTGGCCGGATCGCGCAGGATGGCCAGGACGTCCTCGTAGCGGGGCACGACCCAGTAGTCGAGCTCGGGGCTGTAGAAGGCTGTCGCCTCGGATCGTGCCCGCCGATAGAACGCGAAGGGCTCGCGGACGTCAAACGGCTGGAACTCGTCAGCCAGCGCGCTCATCGTGCTGCGAGAGTACATCCAGACCTGCGCTTACACTGCCGGCGTGCCCATGGTGCTCGTGCACGGCGTGCCGGAGACCGACGCCATCTGGGACGAGTTCCGGGCGCACCTCGCAGGACGCGAGACCATCACCGTCTCGCCACCGGGGTTCGGCGCACCGGTGCCGGAAGGCTTCGGCGCGACCAGCGACGACTATGTCGGGTGGCTCACGGCGGAGCTCGGGCGGATCGACGGTCCCATCGACGTGCTCGGCCACGATTGGGGCGGTGGTCACGTCTTCCGCACGGTGGCCGCTCACCCCGAGCTCGTGCGTTCCTGGGCGATCGATCTCGCCGGCTGCTTCGACCCGCGCTACGTGTGGCACGACAATGCCCAGACCTGGCAGACGGCCGGCGCCGGCGAGGCTCTCGTCGCACAGCGGCTCGCTACGCCGCCCGCGGACCGCGCCAGTGGGTACGTGGCGCGCGGCATGTCCGAACGCGCGGCCGCGCGTTGCGTGGAGGCGTTCGACCAGGCGATGGGCCGCTGCATCCTGGCCCTGTATCGCTCGGCGGCCCAGCCGAAGATGGCCGAGTGGGGCGCGGACGTGGCCGGCCTCCGTTCGCGTCCGGGCCTCGTGATCATCCCCTCCGACGACTCGTACACGGGTGGCGAGGCGCTCGCCCGCCGGACCGCCGAACGGTCCGATGCCCAGGTGGCGGTCCTCACCGGCCTGGGCCATTGGTGGTTGTGCGAGGACCCTCGGCGGGCGGCTGCGGCGTACGGCTCGTTCATCGCCGCGGTGAGCTGACGGATCGGTCGGCGGGGTCCCTGGCCGGCGTCGCCGCCTATCCTTGCGATCCATGAGCCTGGCGGTGAGCCTGCGGGAGCTGCACGAGCGGGTCGACGCGTGCGGGCCCCGGGCGTTCCTGGTGACCGTGTCGGAAGCCGGCGGCGCCCACGTGGTGTCCGTGGTCGTGCGGCGAGACGGCGACACGCTGGCGTTCGACGCCGGCCGGACGTCCCGGTCCAACCTGGCCGCTCGGCCCTCGGCGACGCTGCTGTGGCCGTCGAGGGCACTCGACGACGGCGAGTACAGCCTGATCGTCGACGGGGACGCGACCGTGAGCGGCGACGGCGACACGGTCGTGGTCCACCCCACCGCCGCCGTGCTTCACCGGATCGCGGGCAGCGCGGGCGGCGGTCCGAGCTGCATCCGCGTGCTGTCCGGCGACTGACGCGCCCAGGGCTCAGCCCGGGGGCGGCCAGTCGGGGTCGAGCTGGCGGAGGAACACGGCACAGCGCTCGGCCTCGTCGGACTCGCCGATCGCCTCGGCCGACGCCCGCAGGCCGTCCAGCGCGCGCAGGAACCCGCGGTTCTGGGGATGGCGCCAGCGCACGTAGCCCGAGCCCCGCCAACCGCTGGCCCGCAGCCGGTCGAGGCCCCGGTGGTAGCCGACGCGGAAGCAGGCGTACCGCTCCACGTCGTCGCGCCCGAGCCCACCGAGGCGCGCCCACGCGTCGAGGTAGCGGGGCCAGCGGGCCACCACCGCCGCCACCGCCTCGCGTCGCTCCGCCTCGGGGCGGTCCAGGGCGTCGTCGAGTGCCGCCAGGGCGTCGGCCGGCTCGGCGTCGAGCACCGTCTCCGGCGGCCCCGAGGCGGTCATCTGGACCGGCTGATCACTCACACCAGGACCTCGGCCGGGACCTCGCGCCCCGCCAGGTACGCGCTCGACGCCTCGTAGGCGAGCGAGATCAGCTCGGACGTGCGTGTGAAGTCGTTGTAGCGCATGTACGGTGTCTGCCCGGTCGGCAGCAGGTGGACGTCGATGCCGGGCGGCATCGCGGCCAGCTCGCGCTTGAACCGGTGGTGCCGCGCGATCCAGTAGGCCTGGACGGCGACGTCGAGCGGGCGCTTGGGCTCGGGGCGGGGTCGCGAGAACAGGCCGACCTGCAGGACGTACAGCGTGCGCGCCCCCAGCTCGACGGCCCGGCTCATGGGCACGTCGTCCACGATGCCGCCGTCGAGGTAGCGGACACCGTCGATCTCCACCGCCGGATACACCGCCGGCAGGGCGGCCGAGGCCAGGATGGGCTCGACCAGCGGCCCCGATCGGAACCAGACCTCCCGCACGCCCACGACATCGGTGGCGACGCACTGGAACGGCACGGCCAGCTCCTCGAAGGTGCGGGCCGTCAACGACTGCTCGAGGTGGCGGCGCAGCCCGAGGTTCTCGTGGATCGCCTCGCCGCGCCGGGCGATGGCCACCGTGTTCGGCAGCCACCCGGCCGGCATCAGCTCCCTGCCGTCGAGGGCCCGCCACAGCCGCTCCAGGCGCAGCGCACCCGCCAGGGTGGGATCCTCGGCCAGCCCGGCACCGTTGATGGCGCCCACAGAGCAACCCACGATCAGGTCGGGACGAACGTCGTGCTCGAGCAGGGCACGCATCATCCCGATCTGGAGCGCCCCGAGGTTGCCGCCGCCGGACAGCACGAACCCGATCGGATGGTGGGCCTCCCGCCCGTCCCGCTTGCCCGTCCAGCCCTTCAACAGCCCGCGCACCTTGGCCATCGCCGTTCACGCTACCGGCGGTCGGAGGCAAGGCTGAGGGACCGCCTGACCAGGTCCGCGAACGCGGCCGGGTGCGTCAGATGTGCCCCGTGGTCGGCGCCGTCGATCCTCTCCAGCACCCCGCGTGGTGCCCGCCGGGCCAGCTCCTCGGCGGCGCGCCGGTGCTGTGGTTGGGTCTCGGAACCAAACGCTGCGACGACCGGAACGGTCACCCGCTCGGGCCGGTAGGGCGCCGGTGCCGGGTGGTGAACCGTCCGGAGCTCTGCCAGCAGGGTGGGGCCCTCGGCGCGGCGCTCGGCCCGCACGTGAGCCGGCAGCTGCGACCAGCGGGCGTCACCGAGCATGCGGCGCATGAACGCCTCGGCCGCGTCGCCGGCGGCGCGGTCGGTCCCGTCGTCGCCGTCACGTCGGCCGGCGGAGGCGAGCGCGGTCGCCCCGGCCGTACCGGCGGGCCACCAGGGCTCCCACATCATCGGCGCCTCGTAGGCCATCACCGCGCCGACCTGCGCCGGCGAGCGCTCGGCCAGCGCCAGGCAGACGACGCCGCCCAGGCTGTGCCCCGCGAGCACCGCGACGCGGGACCCGACGAGCGTGGCCAGGTCGTCGACCTGCTGGTCGAACGAGACCGGGGGTCCGAGTTCGAGCGACCGCGCGTAGCCCCGGCGGTCGTAGCGCATCACCCGGAACTCGTCCTCGAGGGCCCTCCGGACGCGCACCATGCTGCTGGCACGGTCCATCGCGCCGTGGACGAGAACGACCAGGGGGCCCTCCCCCACCTCCTGCGCCCACAGGCCGGGGGTCCCGTTGGTCACGAGACCGTGACCACGCGGAGGACGTCGGTCCTGCCGGGGCCGGCATCGGGCGCTCCCGCCAGGACGGCGATCGAGTCGCCGTGGCGGACCAGCCCCTCCCGCACGGCGGCCTCGACCACGCACCAGACCATCTCGTCGGTCGTGGCGTACTCGCCGACCAGCAGGGGCTCCACGCCCCAGGACAGCGTGAGCTGCCGCACCGTCGCGGGCGACGGGCTGGCGCCGACCAGCCGGGAGCGTGGCCGGCGGGCCGCCATGGCCCGGGCGGTGGTCCCGGCGCGGGTGCAGCACACGATGGCTGCGAGATCGAGCTCGGTCGCCGCCCGCAAGGCGGCTTGGGTCATGGCCACCGTGACCGCCTTGGCCGAGTGCGGCCGGTCCTGCCCGTGGCCCTGCTCGAAGGCGCCGCGCCGGTCATCCAGCTCCTCGGTCCGGGTGGCGATGCCGGCCATGGTCTGCACGGCGAGGGCGGGGTGACGCCCGATCGCGGTCTCGGCCGAGAGCATCAGCGCGTCACTGCCGTCGACAACGGCGTTGGCCACGTCGGAGGCCTCGGCGCGGGTGGGTGACGGCGCCGTGATCATCGACTCCAGCATCTGTGTGGCCGTCACCACCGGGACCCCCCGCGCGCCGCACGCGCGGATGATCCGCTTCTGGAGGTGGGGGACGTCGGCGATCGGGAGGTCGATGCCGAGGTCCCCGCGGGCGACCATCGCGCCGTCGGCGGCGTCCAGCAGCTCGTCGAGGCGCTCGACGGCGGCCCGGGTCTCGATCTTGGCCATCAGCTGGGGGCCATGGTCGCCGAGCGCCTCGCGCACCCTGACCAGCTCGTCGGGCTTCCGCACGAACGACACCGCTACCCAGTCGGCGTCCCTGGCCACCTCGTCGACCAGCCGCAGGTCATCGTCGGTCGGCACAGGCGGCATCCAGCGGCCCGACGGCAGGTGCACGCCGGGCCTCCCCTGCAAGCGACCCCCGCCGCGCACCACCGCCCGCACCGAGTCGGGCCCCACGTCGATCACCTCGAGGCTCACCGTGCCGTCGCCCAGCACGACGGCGTCCGCTGATCCGACCGCGTCTGGCAGGTGCGGCTCGTCGAGGCTGATCCGCCGGCCATCGCTGGTGCCCACGCCCGCCACGAGCGTGACCTCGTCGCCCTCGGCCAGGAACACGCCGCCCTCCGGGAACTCCCCCGCCCGCACCTTGGGCCCGGGGAGGTCGGCGAGCACGCCGATGGGCTTGCCGCGACGCTGTGCGAGCTCGCGCACGGCCGCCATGCGCCGGCGGTGCTCGTCGGCGGTGCCATGGGCCAAGCCCAGGCGGACGACGTCGACGCCGGCGTCGATGAGGGCGTCGAGCACGCCCGGCGGGTCGCATGCCGGGCCGAGCGTGGCGACGATCTTCGTGCGCCGCACCGGCCTCACTCCCCGACGCGCCGACGGAGGGGATGGTCGTCGGGGACCTCGATCAGCCGGATCTGGATCCCGTCGGGATCGGCGATCCAGCATTCCCGCAGACCCCAGGGCTCGGTCTTCGGTGGGCGCTGGATGTCCACGCCCTGCGCCCGCAGGCGCTCGTGCTCGGCGTCGACGTCGGCCACCTGCAGCCACAGCGCGCCGCCGCCCGGGGACACCGAGCTCGAGTCGCCGACCAGCTCGAGGAACCCCCCACCGAGGAAGAAGACGACCCCCGTCACGCGGCCAGCGGCGCCGTACTCGCGGTAGACGTGCAGCCCGAGGACATCGCGGTACCAGCGAACAGCCTCCTCGAAGACCGACGGCCGCAGCAGGATGCGGCTCGATAGGACGTCCACGGTGCGCCACGGTACCGACCCTCCGGGCGGCGATCGTGCGCTTCCGGCGGTGGTCCTCCTACTGTGCGGACGCCGATGGAGCTGTTGCTGATCCGCCACGCCCGCCCCCTGCGCGCCGAGAGCGTGGACGGTCCCGCGGATCCTGGCCTGTCGGACCTCGGCCGCCGCCAGGCCGACGCCCTGGCCGCCTGGCTGGTGCCCGAGGCGCTCGACGCCATCTACACGAGCCCACTCCGCCGCTCGGTCGAAACGGCCGCGCCGCTGGGGGAGGCCCTGGGCCTGCCGGTGACGCCCGAGGCCGCGCTGGCCGAGTACGACGCCGACGCGGTGGCGTACATCCCCATCGAGGAGCTGCGGGCGGCCGGCGATCCGCGTTGGCTGGAGGTGCCCGACGACATCGCCGGGTTCCAGTCACGGGTCGTCGACGGCGTCGATCGCCTCGCCGCCGCGCATCCGTCGCAGCGGATCGCCCTGGTCTGCCACGGCGGGGTCATCAACGTGGTCGTGTCGGCCGTGCTGGGCGTGGGGCCGCAGATGCTGTTCCTGCCCGCGTACACGAGCATCTCCCGGATCCTTGTTGCGTCCACGGGCCAGCGGTCGCTGGCGTCGCTCAACGAGACGGGCCACCTCCGGATGGCCGACGTCCCGCCGGTCGAGCTGTAGCCGGGGCCGGCGGCAGCGGGCGCCAGGGTCGGCTAGGAGCGCGGCACCTCGATCCAGGGCTTGTCCTTGTCGACCCGGACGTCGCCCGGCAGCCCGAGGACCCGCTCGGCCAGGATGTTCTTCATGATCTCGGTCGTGCCACCCTCGATCGAGTTGGCCCGCGACCTGAGGAACGATTGCTGCGCGCTGCGCCACAGGGCGGTGGTCTCCGGCCTGGCCATCGGGTAGCCCTCGGGGAACAGCATCCCGCCGGCGCCCTCCAGGTCGACGGCACAGCTGGTGATGTCCTTGTGGAGCTCCGCCAGCGCCAACTTGCCGATCGAGCCCTCGGGCCCCGGCGTGCCGACGGCCCGCTGCTGGCCGGCCCGGTTGTTCGTGAGGCGCAGGACCTCGGCGCGGATCCACAACGCCATCGCCCGGTCGCGCGTGGCGGGATCGTGCGGGCCGGTGCGGGCGTACACCTTCATCAGCTCGCCGATGAAGCCGCTACCGCGAGGCGGGATCTGCCCGCCGATGGCGACCCGCTCGTTCATGAGCGTGGTCAGGGAGACCCGCCAGCCCTCCCCCACCTCGCCGAGGCGCTCGGCGTCGGGGATGCGGACGTCGTCGAAGTAGACCTCGTTGAACTCCGCCTCGCCGGTGATCTGGTAGAGGGGACGCACATCGACGCCGGGCGCGTGCATGTCCACGACGAAGTAGGTGAGGCCCTTGTGCTTGGGGGCGTTGGGATCGGTCCGGGCCACGATCATGCCGAACCGGGCGACGTGCGCCAGCGTGGTCCACACCTTCTGCCCGCTGAGCACCCACTCGTCGCCGTCGCGCACAGCACGCGTCGCCAGGCTGGCGACGTCGGAGCCGGCCCCCGGCTCCGAGAACAGCTGGCACCAGATCTCCTCGTTGGTGAACAGCGGCCGGAGATAGCGCCGCTTCTGGGCATCGCTGCCATGGGTGACGACCGTCGGCGCGCCCATGCCGTGGCCGATCGGGTTGCGGGAGGCGGCATGGGGCGCCCGGGCGCGCCACAGCGTCTCGTTGACGACCTTCTGGAGCTTCGGCGACAGGCCCAGCCCGCCGTATCCCTCGGGGAAGTGCACCCATGCGAGGCCGAGGTCGTACTGGCGCCCGAGGAACGTCACCGGATCGTTCTGGCTCGGCGGAAGCTCCGCCAGCAGCTGCTCGCAGAGCGCCCGCACGCGCGCCTCGTCGTCGCCTGGAGGTGAAGTGGATCGCGTGGCGGCATCCGTGAGCGTCATGGTTCGCACGGTACTTGACCCGCCGGTCAAGGGGCGAGCTCGGCCGGGGATGCCGGTTCCATGAAGATCACTGAGATTGCGCCGCAGGCATCGGGAGGACCCGGGATAGGGGGCCGCACCCCGCTGACCGGGGGCGGCGCCGGTCAGTTTCGAGGGGCCGAATCGTCAATCTGATTGTCGACGGCCGCCACGGCCGGGTCCGCAATCAGACTCCATGTCGTCTTCAAGCCGTCTCCAAGCTCACTGCAACCGACATCCCGCAAGGTCGACACATGGCCCCACTCACCACCGACGACCTTCGGCGCCGGCCCGGCGCGGACGTCGAGACCGGCGTCGGTGGCCACGTCCACGGGGCCACCAGCGGCGATGAGCCCCGGCCTGTGCGGCACCTGGTGATCTTCCGGGCTCCGGTGATCGGCGAGGCGCGCGCCGCGACCGCCGGCTGACGCTCGGCCGGGAGCGACCACTGGCCCGGCGGGTGAGCCGGCGAAGCCGGTCCCAGCCTCAGGTGGGCAGGCTGAAGCTGACGGAGGCACCGCCTGTGGTGGGATCGTTGGTGGCCTCGATCGTCCCCCCGTGCGCCCGGACCAGGTCCCGGGCGATCGACAGCCCCAAACCGCTGCCGCCGGAGTCACCCGCCCGTTCGAACCGCTCGAACACCTGCGCCAGCTGGTCCTCCCTGAACCCCGGGCCGGCGTCCGTCACCCGGCACGTGACCATCGGGCCGTCTCCCGGTCCGGGCCCGGGGAGCGTCGACACCTCCACCAACACCTCCCCGCCGGGCGGTGTGTGGCGGATGGCGTTGGCCAATAGGTTGTCCAAGACCTGACGGATGCGGGCCGGGTCCACCCACGCCTTGGGCAACCTGGCAGGGATCGACGCACGAAGGGCCACGCCGCGCTGTTCGGCCTGCGCCTCGTGCCGTCCCATCACCTCGTCCACCAGGGCGCCGAACGCCACCGCCTCCTGCTGGAGGACCAGTCGACCGGTCTCCGCGAGCGCCAGCGTGTGCAGGTCGTCGACCAGGTGCCCCAGCCGCCGGGTCTCGTCCAGAAGCGACGCCACGTGGTGATCGTTACGGGGATGGACCCCGTCCATCTGAGCCTCGACCTCGCTTTGCAGCACGGCCAGCGGGTTGCGCAGCTCGTGGGTGATGTCGGCCAGGAAGCGCCGCCTCTGCTCTTCGTTCGCGGCCAGCCGGGCCGCCATCTCGTTGAAGGTCGCGGTGAGGAGGCGGAGCTCGGGCGGCCCTCGGACCTCCAGGTCGACCCCGTAGTCCCCGGTGCCCACCTGCTCGGCCGCGCCGAGCAGGTCGCCCACCGGACGGCTGATGCGGCGGTAGCCCAGGGCGGCGGCCCCGGCGACGACGGAGATGCCACCGATGACGAAGGCGAGGCCCCGGGTACGGTCCTCCCAGTCGGTTGTCGCCGCACCCACCACGGCGACCACGGCCAGCCAGGCCGCGATGACACCCACCGCGACCAGCAAGAACCGCCGCCGGAAGCGCCGCCGGGCATCGGGTGGGCGGCGCCGGACAGGCGGCACGGTCTCGCCCTCGCGCCGGGGCGGCCGGCGGGTCGTGGGGTCAGTCATCGGCGAAGCGATAGCCGACGCCGTGCACCGTCAGCAGGTAGCGAGGCCGGTGGGGATCGGGCTCCAGCTTGCGGCGGATGTTCTTGATGTGCGCGTCCACCGTCCGTTCGTAGGACTCGACCACCACGCCGTGGATGGCGTCGAGCAGCTGGGCTCGGGTGAACACCCGGCCGGGCTGGCGGGCCAACTCCGCCAGCAGATCGAACTCGGTGGCGGTCAACTCGACCACGCGATCGCCCACCGTCACCTCGCGGCGGAGGGTGTCCACCGTGACGTCCCCCACCACGAACCGTTCCCGCCCCGTTGACGGGCCCTCGGTGCGACGGAGGACCGCCCGCACCCGGGCCAGCAGCTCCCGGGGACTGAACGGCTTGACCAGGTAGTCGTCGGCCCCCAGCTCCAAGCCCAGGACCCGGTCGGTCTCGGTTCCCCTCGCGGTCAGCATGATGATCGGCACCGGTGAGGTGCGGCGCAGGTCGCGGGCCACGTCCAGCCCGTCCGGGCCCGGCAGGCCCAGGTCCAGCACCACCAGGTCGGGTGGCCGGGCCCGGGCCATGGCGACGGCGCCCTCGCCGTCGGCGGCGGTGGACACCGAGAACCCGGCGCTGCGGAGGTAGTCCCCCACGACCTCGACGATCTTGGGTTCGTCGTCCACCACCAGGACGCGCTTCGCCACCTCCCCATTTTGGCGGGCCGAGACCGAGCCCATTCTGAAAACTCCTTCCGACCGACCACGGTGCGATCGATCTGGGTCGATGCTCTCCGGCAGTTGTGAAGGCCGCGTGAAGGCGGGACGAAGACCCTGCGAGGCGATCGTGGGCTCCGACCAGGAACCCGAAATCCCCAGCATCCTCACGACCTCTTCACGGCCGCTTCACTTCTCGGGCCGATCCTCGCTGGCATGCAAACCAACGAAGCAACCTTGGCACCTGCCACCCGGGGGCCGGGTGGTGGCGCGATGCTGCGCCGGCTCGTGACCTGGAGCTACGACCGCCGCCGGCGCGTCCTGGCGCTGTGGGTGGCGGCACTTGTGACCGCCACCATCCTTGCCGGCGTCGCCGGCGGCGACAGCGAGACCGACTTCACGGTCCCGGGCAGCGACTCGGCCGAGGCGGTCGCGCTGCTGCAGGACCGCTTCCCGGAGTTCGCCGGGGGCACGGTCGACGTGGTGTACACGTCCGACGCCGGGGTCACGGGCCCCGACGTGACCCGGAGGGTCGACCGGCTGGCCGCCGACCTCGGCGATGCGCCGAACGTCGTGGCGGCCGAGCCCGGTCCGGTGTCGCCGGACGGCTCGACCGGCGTCCTGCAGGTCCGTTTCGACACGGCGGCCGAGCGGCTGCCGAGTGCATCGGTCGAACGGGTCATGGACCTCGCCGGACAGGCCGAGGGCGATGGCCTGCGCGTGGAGCTCGGCGGCTATCCGATCGAGCAGGTCGAGCGGCAGGAGTCGGGCTCCGAGTCGGTCGGTCTGCTGGCCGCCCTCGTCATCCTGCTCGTGGCGTTCGGCTCGGCGCTGGCCGCCGGCCTGCCCCTCCTGATCGCCGGGTTCGGCCTCGGGGTCGCGCTGGGCGGCGTGTGGCTGGCGGCGAACGTGCTCGACGTGCCGGACTTCGGTGCCCAGATCGCCACCATGATCGGCATCGGCGTCGGCATCGACTACGCCCTGTTCATCGTGACCCGCTACCGGTCGGCGCTCGCCGAGGGGCGGGAGCCCCGGGACGCGGTGCTGCTCGCCGGCGGCACGGCGGGCCGGGCCGTGGTCTTCGCGGGCTCGACCGTGGTGGTGTCGATCTTCGGCCTGGTACTCATGGGCCGCGACTACCTGTGGGGTGTCGCCCTGGCCACCTCCCTGGCGGTCACCGTGGTGGTGCTCGCGTCGGTCACGCTGCTGCCCGCCCTGCTCGGCTTCGCCGGCCGCACCATCGACCGGTTCCGCTTGCCGTGGTTCCGCCACGACGTCGACGGGCGCCGCACGCTGTCGTGGCGGTGGAGCCGGATAATGCAGCGGCGGCCGCTCGCCGCCGGCCTCGCCGCCCTCGTCGTGCTGCTGGTGCTCGCCGCCCCGGTGACCGGCATGCGCTTCGGCATGCCCGACGCCGGGAACGGCCCCACCGAGCTGACCAGCCGCCGGGCCTACGACCTCATGAGCGAGAGCTTCGGGCCCGGCGCCAACGGCCCGTTCCTCGTGGCGGTCGATCTCGCGGGCGCCGGCAGCCCGACCGCCGCCTCCGACGCCGTCGGGAGGGTGGCGACCGATCTCGCCGCCACAGACGGCGTGGCGACGGTCGTCCCTCCCGTGCTGAACGACCGCGGCGACGCCGCAGTCATCTCGGTCGTGCCAACCACGGGGCCACAGGACGAGGCCACCGAGGATCTCGTGCACACGCTGCGCGACGACGTCATCCCGGCCGCGCTGGCCGGCTCCGGCGTCGAGGCGTCGGTCGGCGGCACGACCGCGACGTTCATCGACGACAGCGAGCAGACGGCCAGCCGGCTGCCCGTGTTCATCGGGGGCGTGGTCCTGCTGTCGTTCGTCCTGCTCATGTCGGTGTTCCGCTCGCTCGCCGTGGCCGTCAAGGCCGGGATCATGAACGTCCTGTCGATCGCAGCCGCCTACGGCGTGATGACGCTCGCCGCCAACGGCGGCTGGCTCGGAAGCCTCGTCGGGATCGACGAGCCGACGCCGGTCCCCGCATGGCTGCCCATGATGATGTTCGCCATCCTGTTCGGGCTGTCGATGGACTATGAGGTGTTCCTCCTGTCCCGGGTGCGTGAGGAGTACGTCCGCACCGGCGACAACCGGCGGGCCGTCGCCGACGGGCTGGCCAACACGGCCCGGGTCATCACGGCAGCCGCGGCGATCATGGTCACGGTGTTCGGCGCCTTCGTGATGGAGGACGCCGTGTTCCTGAAGCTGGCCGGCCTCGGCCTGGCGACGGCGGTGTTCGTCGACGCCACCGTGGTCCGGATGGTCCTGGTTCCGGCCACGATGGAGCTGCTCGGCGACCGCAACTGGTGGCTACCCCGTTGGCTCGACAGGCTCCTGCCCGCCATCGACGTCGAGGGCCGCGAGGCCGTGGCCCCGGTCCCCGCTCCGGCGACGCCCGCACTCGGGGCGAGGACCGACGACAGCGAGCCCTCCCGGGTGCCCATCGGCTGACCATCACGTGGTATTCCCACCCGCCCCGGGCGCCGTGCCTTCCGGCCGGCGCCCGGGGCGCGCCCTGCCTATGCCATGACTCGGGCCGTGAGCGGGCGGCCAGGTCGGTCGCCGGCGGGCCGACGGCAGCGGATACTGGGCGTCGTGTCGGCGCAGCCCGATCTCGCATGGTGGGTGCTCCACGTGGACCTGGACGAGTTCCTGGCCGCGGTCGAGGTTGCGCGCCGCCCCGAACTGCGGGGCAAGCCCGTGGTGGTCGGGGGCAGGGGCGACCCGACCGAGCGGGCAGTGGTCGCCACGGCGTCGTACGCAGCCCGGGAGTTCGGGATCCGGTCGGGCATGCCGTTGCGCACGGCGGCGCGGCGGTGCCCGGATGCGGTGTTCCTGCCGTCCGACCCGCCCACCTATGAGGCCGTGTCCGAACAGGTCATGACCACGCTGCGGCGGTTGCCGGTGATCGTCGAGGTGCTGGGCTGGGACGAGGCATTCCTGGGGGCACACACCGGCGACCCCGAGGCGCTGGCCGCGGACGTGCAGAGAGCAGTGAAGGAGGCGACGGGGCTGGTGTGCTCCGTGGGGATCGGCGACAACCGCCTGCGCGCCAAACTGGCCACCGGGTTCGCGAAGCCGGCCGGCGTCTACCGGCTCACCCACGAAAACTGGATGCCGGTCATGGCCCAGCGGCCGCCGGAGGCACTGTGGGGCATCGGCGCCAAGACTGCGAAGAAGCTGGCCGCCGCCGGGATCACCAGCGTCTACCAGCTGGCCGCCACCGACACGGCCGAGCTGGCGCGACGGTTCGGCCCCACGATGGGTCCGTGGTACCGGGCGCTGGCGGTGGGCGCGGGTGGCACCGGCGTGTCCGCCGACCGGTACGTGCCCCGATCGCGCAGCCGCGAGGCCACCTTCCAACAGAACATCACCGACCGCCCCGAGCTCGAGAGACAGTTGATCGCGCTGGCCGAGCGGGTCGCCGCGGACGTCGCCGCCGAAGGGCGACCAGCGACCCGGGTCGGCGTCAAGGTCCGCTTCGCGCCGTTCTTCACCCACACCCGCAGCGTCACGTTGCCCACACCCACACAGGACCCCGGCGAGATCACAACGGCGGCAATGGGCCTGCTCGACAAGTTCGAGCCTGGCCGGCCCGTGCGGCTCCTGGGGGTCCGGGCCGAATTCGACCACGCCCGGTGAGCCACGCCGGGCCGGTCGGAGGCCAGGCCTCCCCACGTACCCATGGCCGGACGACCCGAGGCCGATACCGTGGCGGGCGATGTGCGGCCGCTACACGTCCACGACGCCCCGCGACCAGCTCGGGAAGCTGTTCGAGGCGCTGGTCACCGATCGCGAGCGCGACGCCTCGTACAACGTGTCGCCCACCTCGGACGTGTACGTGATCTTCGACGACGGTGAGGCTCGCAAGGTCGACCTGTTGCGCTGGGGATTCGTGCCGTCCTGGTCGAAGGACCTAAAGATCGGGAACCGCATGATCAACGCCCGCGCCGAGTCCGTGCCCACCTCGGGCGCCTACAAGTCCGCGTTCAAGCGGCGGCGGGCGATCATCCCCGCCGACGGGTTCTACGAGTGGAAGAAGCTCGCGGGCGGGAAGCGTAAGCAGCCCTACTACCTCGAGCGCGGCGACGGCGACCCGATCGCGCTTGCGGGCCTATGGGAGGAGTGGCGTGGCCCGGACCGCAAGGGCGAGCCGCTTCGCACCTGCATCATCATCACGACCACGCCGAACGAGACGATGGCCCCGATCCACGACCGTATGCCGGTGATCCTGCCGCGGTCGGCGTGGGACGCCTGGCTCGACCCCACCAACGACGACACCGAAGCCCTCGCCAAGCTGCTCGTTCCCGCGCCGCCCGACCTGCTCGTGGCCCGGCCGGTGTCCACGGCGGTGAACAGCACGCGCAACAATGGGCCCGACCTGATCGAACCGGCCGAAGCGTCCGACTAATGGGCGCTCTATGCCGGTGCGCCGAGCTCCTTTGCCTTTGCGTCCACGTCGATGCCGTGCAGCCGGGCGAGGTTGCCGCCGAGGATCTTGCGCTTGGCCTGCTCGGTGAGCGGCGGGTAGCCCCGTTCCTCGACGATGTCCTGGGGTAGCTCGAAGTTCCAGAACTCCTCGAGCGCCCACTGCGGGTGCCAGATCGGCGACTCACCGCCGTAGATGATCTTGTCCTCCCCGCACCACCACATCATCTTGCCGAGGGTCTCGGCGAACACGCGTGGCTGACGGGCGATGAAGTTCACGGTGGCGGCGATCGAGGCGTAGAGGTTGGGGAACCGCACGATCTGCCACAGGACCTCGTCGAGCCAGGGCAGCCCGACGTGGAAGATGATGAAGTTGATGTCGGGGAAGTTGGCCGCCGCCCCGTCCATGTCGAAGGTCCGCGTGTGCTCGACGGGCTGAGGGCCGAGCGGCACGCCCTTGTGCACGCCGATCAGGTTGACGCCGAGCTCCTGCGCCTTCTCGAACGCCGGGAAGGCGACGCGTGGGTCGTCCATCCGCCACGGGAACGGCTGCCCGTAGTCGTAGCGGACGTTGTAGAACTTGAACGCCTTGGCGCCGTGCTCCTTGACCTGGACCTCCATCAGGTCGAGCGCCCGTTTGCCCTCGAGCGGGTTCACCGACCCCCAGAACACGGCCCGGTCGGGGTGCTGGCGGGCCATCTCGGCGCACTTCTCCCACGGCGACAGGCCGTCGCGGAACAGGTCGGTGAGCGGCAGCGGCTGGGCGACGATCATGTCCGTGTCCGAGGCCTCGATGACCATGTCGTAGATCTCTTCCACCGACCATTCGCGGAAGAAGTCGTCGCGGGACAGCACCGGCTCCCCCTGGCGGGTGAGCAAGGTGTGGAAGGCGTAGAGGTGCTCGTCGAAGAGCTCGCCCGGAGGCCCGATCGCGTTGCGCTTGTCGAAGTTGAAGATGTGGCAAACCGAGTCGAATACGAAGGCGGGCACGGCGCGCTGGCGTGGCGCCGCGCTTTCGACGGCGTCCGAGGTCGTCATGATCCGTCACGCTCCTTCGGCAGAACGGGCGAGGCGCGCCTCGCGGTAAGGGATCAGTTGCTCGAGGGGCATCGAGAGCTCGGCGCGGGCCCTCGGCGACAGGCGATCGGTGGTCCAGACCGGATCCCACACGACGTTCACCTCGACGTCCTCGACACCGCGCAGCTGCCGCAGGCGCTCGGGGATCCTTGCCGACAACGAGGCGACGAACGGGCACCAGCCGGTCGTCAGCACGAGTTCGACGCGGACACGGGAACCCTCAATGCGGACGTCCTCGACCAGTCCCATGTCGACGACACTGAGGCCGCGCTCGGCGCAGCACGGGTCGTACACGTCGCCCAGGGCGTCGATGATCGTGGCCTCGTCCGGTCGGGCATCGGCGGGCACGGCGTCACCTCCTCGGGGTGCGATCGTCGGGGTCGATGGCAATGCGAAAGCCGGTGGTGGGCGTGGCCCGCGCCGGGTCGGCGGGGAGTAATCGGCTC
The DNA here is from genome assembly GCA_046723645.1 of Actinomycetota bacterium. Lineage (GTDB taxonomy): Bacteria > Actinomycetota > Acidimicrobiia > Acidimicrobiales > VFJN01 > DASQUK01. The sequence goes on from JBKOUY010000110.1 coordinate 38,847, forward strand.
GCTCGCAACCCCCACTCGCGGTCGAGGTACGAGCCGCCGCGCACGGTGCGCCAGCCCTCGACGGGCGGGTCGGCGACCCACTCCCACACGTTCCCGACGAGCTGCTCGGCGCCGCAGGGGCTCGCGCCCGCAGGGTGCGACGTGACTGGCGCCGTGCGGCCCACGCCGGCCTCGGCACAGGCGCAGCGGTCGGGATCAAAGGCATGGCCCCATGGCCAGGACCGGGCATCGTGGCCGCGGGCCGCCGCCTCCCACTCGCTGCCGGTGGGCAACCGCACCGGGCGTGCCAGCTCCGCGGCCGCCCACCTGCAGAACGCCTCCGCCTCGGCGAACGTGAGGCCCGTCGCCGGGTGGTCGGCGAGTTGCGGATCGTGGGCCCGCCTGGCTGCGTCGGCGGCGACTCGCTCGCCGGAGGCCTGGACGAACGCCCGCAGCTGGGCATTGGTGACCGGGTAGCGCCCAACCAGAACAGCCTCGACGTCCACCTCGCGCTCCTCGCCCGGTTCGCCCAGGCGATACCGGCCGGCGGCGACCTCGGCCACGTCGTCCAGATCGGGAAGGCGTCCAGTTCCTCTGGAAAAGGCGGCTACCGCCAACTCGCCCCCTGAAGTCTCGTCGGGCCACCAGTGACCGTACCCGGCACCGGTGGCAGATGCCGGGCGACCGCAGTCGGTTCGGACGCAGACGGCGATGCGGCCGCCTACGAGTGAATCAAGCAGGTGAAACATGGGACTGAGGAGCTGATCGTGACCGGGCGAATCGGCCCCGTCGACTGAAGGCGCAGCCTCGGCGATCACCACCAGGTGTTCCAGACCTGGACGTCTGTCTCATCGCCCGCGCTCAGCCGTTCCCGACGCCTTCCGGTTGGAGCTCGGTCCAGGGGACACGGACGGTGACGCGTTGGTGGACGAGGGCGGTGAAGTTCGGGCACGAGATGATGTCGGGCGCGGGGCAGTTGAAGCCGTGCTCCAGCGCCTTGCGGGCGACGTCGATCTCGGCGGCCTTGCGGCTCAGCTCCTCGAGCTTGCATCGCAGCAGGGTGCGGCGGGCCGCCCGGTCGGCCCGTGACGAGTACAGCTGGCCGATCTCGGTGATCGTGAAGCCGACGTGCCGCAGAAGCAGGATGGTGCCGACGACCTCGACGGCCGAGAGGTGGTAGTAGCGCCGTCCGGCGCGGCGCTCGGTCGGCTCCAGGAGCCCGACCTCTTCGTAGTAGCGCAGCGCCGAGGTGGCGACCCCCACCCGCTCGGCCAGCTCGCCGATCGTCAACAGCTCCGACTCAGCTTCACCCATTGACTTCAAGTCTACTTGAAGATGTTGGCTGGTCCCATGTCACTCAGAACCCGCCTCCGTCGCCGTCTCGTCGCCCAGGCCCACCGTCCGACCGGACCACTCGGCCGGGTCGTCGCCCAGATCATGGCGACGAGGCCCTCCAATGTCGCACGCAACCGCTGGGCAGTCGACCAGCTGGCGGTCGGTCCCGCGGACCGGGTCCTGGAGATCGGCTTCGGCCCCGGCGTCGCCATCGAGGCGCTGGTAGCCCGGGTGACCGAGGGCTATGTGTGGGGCGTCGACCACTCCGACGTGATGGTGCGCAAGGCGGCCAGACGCAACGCCCGGGCCATCGCCGAGGGCCGATTGCGGTTGACGCAAGTCAGCGTCGCAGATGTCGACGAGACCCTGGCCCCACTCGACCTGATCCTGGCCGTGAACAACCTGGGCATGTGGCCGGACCCTCCTACCCAGCTCAAGCGTCTACAGTGCCTGCTGAGGCCAGGCGGGAGGATCGCCATCGGCGCCCAACCCCGAACCCCCGGCGCCGACGCCGAGACCGCCCGCCGCGGCGCCGACGAGGTCGCCACGCTGCTCGCTGACGCTGGCCTCGACAGCATCGAGACCCGACAACTCGATCTCGATCCCCCGATGATGCTCATCATCGGCACGCACACCGGCCCCACCTGACAGTTGCAGAGCTTCCGACCGGAGTGGTGCTTCGAGCGCCCGCATCGGCGTCATCGACGTCTTCACAAGCGCTAAGGGGCAGCTAGCTCACCGGCGCTACCACGTGAGCGTGCGAGAAGTCACCGGACCGCCTTCTCGGCACACGACGAAGGGAGGTCAGGAATGTCAGCAATGCAGTGGGCGATCGTGTTCACCCTCGGGCTCGTGCTCTACGCGTTCGTAGGTCGGAGGCGCGGACGCGACGCACTCGCGAACAGCGTGGCGCATGGCGGCGCTGGAGGGGCGCGCAAGGCAACCCTCGCCTACTTCAGACGCCGCGATCTGATCTGGATGGGAGTTGCTGTCCTCGTCGGGTTCTTCGTTCTATGGATGCTCATCCGAGACGACGACGCACCCGCACCGGCCACCGAGGCTGCGGAGGCCGCGCCCGCCACCGAAGGCATCTCCAGTCCGTTGAACGTCGGCGATCAAGGCGCAGACGTCACTGTCCTCCAAGAGCGCCTTGCCGCCGAGGGTCTACCCGTCACCGTCGACGGCGTGTACGGCCAGGAGACTTCCGACGCCGTGATGGCGTTTCAGGAGCAAGAACAACTCACCGTCGACGGGGTCGTCGGGTCGGAGACGGGTGAGGCACTCGGTATCTGGTCCGGCTGATGATGACCGCTGTCGGATGCGCGCGGCCCACAGCCCGACGCGGTGATGTCACTGACAGCTCGACCACCCGAAAGGTCTACCGCTACGACGGCCCGAATCGGGTATGACAGGTGCATGCCGATCGCAGAGCTCAGAGCCGTCGTGCTGGACACACCGGAGCCGCGGAAGCTGGCCGATTTCTACCGGGCGCTGGTCGGGGGTGAGATCACCTACGACGACGGGGAGTGGGTGAGGCTGCGTGACGGCGGCACGGTGGTGCTGAGCTTCCAGCTGGCGCCCGACTACCAGCCGCCGGTGTGGCCCAGCGCCGAGCACGGTCAGCAGTTCCACATCGACGTGAGCGTGGACGACGTCGACCGGGCCGAGGCCGAAGTGCTGGCCCTGGGCGCCACGAAGCACGAGGTGCAACCCCCCGAGGGCGAGGCCTGGCGGGTCTACCTCGACCCGACCGGCCACCCCTTCTGCCTGTGCTGGGACTAATCGCCTCGCAGGTTGAACCTCCGCTGAGTGGTCACGCCTGCGAGCGTCCTTCACGTGCCGAGGTTCGCCGACGGGCCGACATGCGCGTCCCGCCCCGGGAATC